>JAISBL010000003.1 GCA_031266215.1 Tannerellaceae bacterium
TATGCCGGCGTCGCGTGGAATGCCCCGGCAGAATCACTGTGCGTCTGACTTTCTTACATCGAACTCAGATGATGATAAGGCGAATGGACATTCATCAGTGAGTGGAACGGGTGTTCCATAGTGAGTGGAACGGGCGTTCCATAGTGAGTGGAACGGGTGTTCCATAGTGAATGGAATGAGCGTTCCATAGTGAATGGAATGAGCGTTCCATGGTGAGTGGAACAGGCGTTCCATGGTGAGTGGAACAGGCGTTCCATGGTGAATAGGGTGAATCAGAGAGTATCTACTGTGTGCAAAACTCTGTCAAACACGACAGTACGCAGTTCTTTAAGGAAGCGGTTCCGCTTGTTCATAAACTGCAAGGTATTCATTTGTTTGCTTTTGGTCTTATTTTATCTTCAGGGGAATGCCCGACAGCATGAGGAAAACCTCATCAGCTTTGGAGGCGATGTACTGGTTAAGCAGGCCCTGAAGGCCGGCAAACTTCCGCTGGAGGTCATTCTGAGACATCTCGCCCATGCCGATCTCATTCGTAACGAGGATGAAGACGGCTTCCCGGAGGGTGAGCCGCCCAAACTCGGCTTTCATCTCTGCAAGAGCTTTATCGGCGTCAGAGTGAAGGTCGAAGAAGTAATTCGTTGCCCACAGGGTGACGCAATCCACGACCACCACACGGTGGCTCAGGTCATGTCTGCCAAGCTCCTTCTGCTCCTCTATCGTTGTCCACTGCGGGCCTCTTTCGTCCCGGTGGCGTTTGATGCGTGCGGCATGTTCGGCGTCCCACACCCTGGATGTAGCCATGTAAACAGGCTCGTCGGTGAGCGATAAGGCAAGCGTCTGGGCGTAACGGCTCTTGCCCGACCTTTGTCCGCCTGTTATGAGAATGATCTTTTTATCCATTTCACAATAAAGTTAATTGTTACCCTGAGTCAGAGGGATCAGGCTGTTAATATATAATGCAGTACAGCCGTTGTTGCCACAGCCGCCAGTTCGACGCTGCGGTTAAGAGCTACGGCCGTTTCCATATCGCGCCGCGTGAGCGTTTTGGGATTGTCGCCTATATAAGGCTTGCATACCAGCTCGCCAAAGTAACTGCTGGGGCCGCCGAAGCGGCAGTCGAGCACACCGGCCAGGGCCGATTCGGGATAACCGGCGTTAGGGCTGGCATGACTCCGGGCATACCGCCTCACAAAGCAAAACAACGAAGGCCGGCCGCTCAGCAATATCATGAAGGCGGCCGTCAGCCTTGCCGGGATGAAGTTAGCCACATCGTCAATGCGCGCCGCCCAACGGCCGAAGAGCCTGCAACGCTCCGTCTTGTATCCTATCATAGAGTCAAGCGTATTGACCATCTTATAGGCAAACATACCCGGCGCGCCCAGCAGCATGTACCAGAACAAAGGAGCCACTACGCCATCGCTCAGGTTTTCGGACAAAGTCTCCAGCGCCGCCGTGCGTATCTGCCGGGCATCAAGGGCCGAAACGTCGCGCCCCACGATGCGCCCCACCTGCCTGCGGCCCTCTTCCACCGAAGAGTCCAGGGCGGCGAAAACCTCTTTCACCTCGGTTATAAGTGTCTTCCCTGCCAGGCAGTAAAACACGATGACGGAGCTCAGACCGGCGGCAAGGCCGGCGTTAATCGCACCCAGCCACCTGAGAGCAAAGTAAACTGACAGAAAGCTGAGGCCCACCAGCACGAGGGCCAGTAAGCCACCCTTCACGACCCTCAGCCGTCCCCTGTTAAGCTGTTCCTCTCCCCAGGCGATCACACGGCCGAAGCCCGCCACGGGGTGCGGCAACCACTCAGGGTCGCCCAATATCCTGTCGGCAATCCATCCCAGGCATAGAGGGCATACAGCGGTTATAAGCGCAAACATGCTGTCAGACATTCGCTAAACGCTAAGGATATTATAAATACGCTGCATATCCACATGGCTCCTGACGTGGTCGGCAAGCCTGTCATATTGCCTGTCCTTAAAAGAAGCATGATCAAAAGCTTCTCCGTTTCCGGCGGACACCTTCCCGGCGTAAGGGGCCAGAACGTAGTCGACGATCGCCTTATTGTCAAGCATCCCATGCATGTAGGAGCCAAAGCAGCGGGAGTTGAGGAAGAAGCCCTCGCCTGCCCCACTCTCCAGGCGGTTCAGCGGCGAAGGAGCCGTGCCGGGCTCCGGCCAGGTCTGCCCCATATGTATCTCATACCCTTGTGCGCAGTCGCCTCCTGAGGGGAGGAACGAGAAGGATGCCTGCCGTGACAGCTTAACGTCTCCTATGCGTGTGACGACAGGCAGCAGCCCCAGTCCGGGCAACCGCTCTAAGTCGCCCTCCATACCGTAAGGGTCTGATACCTCAAGCCCCATCATCTGATACCCTCCGCAGATACCTATCACGGCAGCCCCGGCGCTGTGGGCGTCTGATATACTGCGGGCTGCGCCTGTGCGGCGTAATTCGGACAAGTCGTACAGCGTGTTTTTTGTGCCGGGTATCAATATCACGTCCGCCTTCCGTATCTCTTCAGCCCTGTCTGTGTAATAGAGATGCACGCGCCGGTCTCGTTCCATGACGTCAAAGTCCGTATAGTTAGACATATGCGCAAGGCTGACCACAGCAACATTGACCCTGCCGTCGCCCTGCGCCGTAGCGTGCCTGGATTTATAGCGAAGCGACACGGAGTCTTCCTCCTCAACGTATATATCATCGTAATAAGGAATGACTCCAAGCACCGGGACGTGGCAAAGCTCTTCAAGCATCTTCACTCCCGGCTCAAAGAGCCGCATATCACCCCTGAACTTATTTATCAGCACGCCTGCCAGATATTGCCTCTCACGGGGCGTGAGAAGCATGACAGAGCCGTAGACCGAAGCAAAGACTCCGCCGCGGTCTATGTCGGCCACAAGTATCACCCTTGCCCCGGCGTGCATCGCCATAGACATATTGACCAGATCGGCCTCCCTAAGATTGATCTCCGCCAGACTACCGGCGCCTTCCATCACTATGGGGTTATAAAGTCCCTCCAGACGGTCAAAGGCGGCGCATACCTCGCGGCGCAAATCCTCGCGACGTTCCCTGCCGAAATACTCCCCTGCACTCTGGTTGCCCACCGGCCTGCCGTTCAGAACCACCTGGCACATCTGGTCTGATGCAGGTTTAAGCAGTAGCGGATTCATGTCCGTATGGCACTCCAGCCGGGCGGCTTCGGCCTGTACAGCCTGTGCGCGGCCTATCTCCAGATCTTCGGCAGTGGCATAAGAGTTGAGCGACATGTTTTGCGCCTTGAACGGCGCCGGGCGGTAACCGTCCTGAAGGAATATCCGGCAGAAGGCAGTGGCTATGACGCTTTTCCCCACCTCGCTCCCTGTGCCGGCAAACATAATGGGGCGCAGCTTCTTCATTTCTTTATCCTGATATTCCATGCGGCAAAGATAATGGAAAAGCAACCCGGTTAAGACGAGAGGGGGGAATCACACAGGGCAGACGCATTTAATACTCCGTTTTCCTGCTTTATTTCTTTTTGTAATAGCGATTATTGGAAAAAACATAAAACATATCTTTTTAAACTGTGGACGATGAAAAGCAGATTACAGGTTTCTTTTCAGGGAATTCAGGCTTTCTTTCATGAAATTCAGGCCTGCTTCATGGAATTCAGGTCTTCTTTCGGGGAATTCAGGTCTGCTTTCGAAGAATTCAGGCCTTCTTTCGAGGAATTCAGGCCTTCTTTCATGAAATTCAGGCCTGCTTCATGGAATTCAGGCCTTCTTTCGAGGAATTCAGGCCTTCTTTCATGAAATACAGGCCTGCTTCATGGAATTCAGGCCTTCTTTCATGAAATTCAGGCCTGCTTCATGGAATTCAGGCCTTCTTTCGGGGAATTCAGGTCTGCTTTCGAAGAATTCAGGCCTTCTTTCGGGGAATTCAGGCCTGCTTTCGGGGAACTCAGGCCTGCTTTCGGGGAACTCAGGCCTGCTTTCGGGGAACTCAGGCCTTCTTTCGGGAAGTTCAGGCCTGAATTACCTTCAGTTCATTCGACTTGTTGCCAATAGCTAAAACATCAAAGA
The DNA here is from genome assembly GCA_031266215.1 of Tannerellaceae bacterium. Lineage (GTDB taxonomy): Bacteria > Bacteroidota > Bacteroidia > Bacteroidales > Tannerellaceae > DFXE01. The sequence continues at coordinate 4,056 of JAISBL010000003.1, forward strand.
ATACACCTTAGGTTATGCAAAGAGCGATGCCGGTTTTGCTTACGTCGAGATTCTTAAATGCGTCTGCCCTGGGGAATCACAATAAACGGGGCGGTTTTCAGTTTAATATGATACAGGAAAAATTTCGTCAGGTGAAGAAAAGTTTTTGGTTCATTACGCTTCTGTGGGTCGTATATCTGCTTGCATCGTGCGGTACTGCAAAAAACACTAGGGCGACCAGGTTTTATCATGCCGTGACTTCGAACTATAATATATATTATAATGGTAAGAGGTCTTTTGACGAAGCTCTCTATAATATGCAAACCGGGTATAAGGAGTCTTATACCGGGCGGATACTGATGTATCCCATAAGCGCACAGCCAAAAGACAAGCCTGCGACCGGCGGAGCATTCGACCGCGCCATAGAAAAGGGCAACAAGGCCGTAAAGATGCATTCCATACAAACCAAACCGCCCAAAAAGCCGGGATGGAGGAACGACCCTAAGCAACGGGCTTTTCAGGAACAGGAGGAGTATAACCCGTTCCTTAAGAAATGCTGGCTGCTGATAGGGCAGGGACAGTTTTATAACGCCGACTTCCTTCAGGCTTCGGCTACCTTCTCATACATAGCCCGCCACTACGCCCCTGATGAAGAGGTGGTGGCGGAGGCCCGGCTGTGGCAGGCGCGTTGTTACGCTGAACTGGCATGGTATTATGAGGCGGAAGATATACTGGGGAAGCTGAACACTAACGGTATCCCGGCCGGAAACCTCAACCGCTATGCAAGTGTATACGCCGATTATCTGGTTAAGAACGACCGCACTGAGGACGCCGTTCCTTACCTTATAACAGCCATCAGGGCCGAGAAGAACAGCCGCCAGCGTGCGCGTATGAAGTACCTGTTGGGGCAGATATACGCCGGACTGGGATTAGACGGGCTTGCCTATAAGGCATTTGGCGAGGTGGCGCGCGCTAATCCTCCTTACGAACTTGAGTTCGCCGCGCGCATACGGCAGACGGAGGTCTTCCCCGAAACCAACGGCGAGCGGGTGATAAGGATGCTCAACGGCATGGCGCGTAGCGATAAGAACAGGGATTATCTGGATCAGGTGTACTATGCCCTTGGTAACATCTATATGGCACGGCGCGATACCGCGGGGGCGATCGGGAGCTACGAGCAGGGCGTAGAGAAAAGCACGCAAAACGGCATGGACAAAGCTATACTGTGGATAAGGCTGGGCGATATATACTTCCAGAAGCACGATTACATAAAGGCGCAACCCTGCTTCAGCGGAGCGGCAGGCATAATCAGCAAAGAATATGAAGACTACGAGCGGATATCCAAACGCTCGGCCGCGCTTGACGAGTTAGTGGTACACGCCGAGGCGATACACCTGCAGGACAGTCTGCAAACGCTCAGCCGTATGCCTGAGGAAGAACGCCTGGCGGCGATAGACCGCATAATAGAGCAGGTAGTGCGCGAGGAAGAAGAGGCCAAAGAGCAGGCCCGGCGAGAGGCTTACCTGGCCGAGGCGGGAGCGCAGGGGACGGGCATAGAGCGCGCAGGGACGGATATTAACGTGCCGGTACTGCCGACCATCCCGGGAGAAAGTTCTTTTTATTTCTACAACTCGCAGATGGTAGCTCAGGGCAAAACACAGTTTCAACGCCGCTGGGGGCGCCGCACGCTGGAAGACGACTGGCGCCGGAGGAGCAGGCGTATGACGACGTTTGACGATGTGGCCGGAGGCGCGGCCTCCGAAACAGCCGACGGCACGGCCGGAGATTACAGCGGCGCGCCGGCTGATTCGCTGAATGCTTCCCTGCCCGAAGGCATAACAAACGATAACAGGACGAGGGAATACTATTTGCAGCAAATTCCCTTCACCGAAGAAGAAAAGGAGGCGTCTGACCTTATCATAATCGACGGGCTGTACAATATGGCGATGATATACAAAGACAAACTGGAGGATCTGCCTCTGGCCGTCGAGGGATTCGAAGAGCTTGAACGCCGCTTCCCCGTCAACGAGCATCTGCTGGAGAGCTACTACCAGGTGTATCTCATGTCCCTGCGCATGCAGGATCGCGCCATGGCGGAGGCGTATAAGGCCAGGATGCTCGCTTCCTTCCCCGGAAGCGACTACACCACAGCCATTGCCGACCCCGCTTATGAGTACAATATCCGCTCGATGGACAGCGTGCAGTCGGCTATCTACGAGAGCACATACCACAGTTACCTTGCCGGAGACACCACGACCGTGAGGCTTGGCTACGAAGCGATGGCCGCACGCTATCCGCTGGCTTCGCTGCTTCCCAAGTTCATGTTCCTGAATGCCCTGACGTATGTGCAGAAGGGGGATGTGGAAGGCTTTAAGACTTCACTCAGGGCGCTGGTAGAGAAATATCCCAAAGCTGATGTGTCCGAATTGGCAGGCGAGATGCTGAAGGGCGTTCTGCGCGGGCGCGAACTGGTGCAGGGTAGCGTCAAAGGTATGGTCTGGAACCTGCGGTTCGGACTAAGCGACGACGGTACTCTTGCCGCTTCCGACTCGGCGCGCACCTTCACGGCGGAAAAGAATCAGCCCTGCCGTATAGTAATGATCTATCCCGCCGGCAGTATAGACAGGAACCAACTGCTCTTTGTTGTGGCGGCCTACAACTTTGCCAGCTTTATGGTCAAGGAGTTCGACGTCGCCCTTGACGAGAGCGGCCCGCTGGGGACGCTTACCGTAAGCGGTTTCATCAACTTCGACGAAGTGTTGCAATACTACCGTATGATATACGGCAAAGACGGCTATGCCTCCGCCCTGAGCAGCGAGATTGCCGTCATCCCCATCTCCGGCGAAAACTACGAGACACTTATGCGGGGCAAAACGCTGGACGAGTATATTCTTTTCCTGGAGGAAAACTTCAGCGAAGAAGCTCCCGAACTGATCGCCCGCCTGCGCTCCCGTTCAGACGCCGCCCTGACAGAAGAAGATACTCCCCGGTCTGAGACAACGACGCCGGAGCTCTCCGGACCCGAAGTTATGCCGGCAGCATATCCTGAAGAAGAAGAATCCACAGAGGTGGAAGCGGAGGTAACGGAAGAAGCCGGAGAGATTGTGGCAACAGAGGAAGCCGTGGGGGCAGAAGTCACAGAAGAAACCGGAGAAGCGGAAATAACAGTGGAAGCAGCCGCGACCGCACTCCCGCCGGAGCCGTCGGACACAACAGCGACGGTGACGACGGTAGCAGAGCCAATATCCGGAACTATAGCTCCGGCGGTTGTCGGTACGCCCCAAACGCCGGTCCGGTCAGCCGGGCCGGATAAAACGCCAGCCCAGACACGCAGGGAAAAAGAGCGCGAATACAAGCGTAAACTCAAAGAACAGGAGAAAGCGCAGAAAGCCAAAAAAGCCCGCTGACATCAAACCCCAAACGCAGGCAAAGGCGGGTCTGACCTCACCCCCGGCAGCCGCTATGCTAACACTTCCTTATTGGAATGAGTTCGATGCAGGAAGATCAGCCTCACAAATACGTAAGGTGGTGCCGTAACTTTCATCATCTATGTATTGGACTGTTCCTGATATGGCAGGCCGACTTCCCCTTACAGGGAAGAGCGACTTCCCAACTCAGGGAAGACCGGTTACCTCGTTCAGGGGACACCGGTTCCCCCCTAAAGGGGCTTATAGCCAAAAACGGGCTATGCAGACAAAGGTGGACAGAGATAAGACAAAAGGCACACATTCAGTTGAACAAGTTGCTTTTTCCGTTGTTTCTGACTGTGGATACGGGCATGAAAAGGACATAAAAGGACAGAGCTTGCAACCCAAATCGTACCCCATCAAAAAACAGGTCAAAAGGGGTATGAACTTGTCCGAAACTGTCCGGCAACCGTCTGATATTGTACTTGTTGCATGAAACTCAAATTGAGATTGGTACAGTAATTTTGTAATTTGAGTCATGCGAAGTACATTTAAAGTGCTCTTTTACCTGAAGAGAGACAAAAAGAAAGCCAACGGAACAGTCCCGCTCTTTTGCCGGATAACCGTTGATGGTAAGGAAGTGCGTTTCGGAATGAAATGCGACGTAAACCCCAAATACTGGGATGTGGAAACCGGCAAGGCAACCGGACAGACGGCGGATGCCGTCAAGACCAATGCACTTGTTGATAACACCAAAGCATCCATATACGGGGTGTACAGGGAATTGCAGGAGCGGGACAATTACGTTACCGCCGAGAAGGTAAAAAACGTTTTCCTCGGCATTGAATTCAAACATCAAACCTTGCTGGAGCTGTTTGACCGGCGCAATGCGGAAAGAAAGGATATGGTGGGGGTTAACACGGTACAGTCCACATATTACGACTGTTGCAATGCCCGCCGGCATCTTGCCGGTTTCATCATGTACAAATACAACCTGCACGATGTGCCGTTCAAGGACATCGACCACAACTTCCTGAGTGATTTTGAGAGTTATCTCCTCACCCGGTGCCAAAGTGCGCCCAACACGGTGACCAAGCACATGAAGAAACTGCGGCACATTATCGGTATCGCGCTGAAAAACGAATGGATATACAAAAATCCGTTTAACGACTACAAGGTTCGGTGGCACAAAACGGACAGGGGCTATCTGACGCAGGAGGAAGTGGAAACGCTGATAGAGCACAGGTTTGAAGACAAATACATGGAAAAAGTACGCGACACGTTTGTTTTCTGCTGTTTCACGGGACTGGCCTACACGGACATCAGGAGCCTGACAAACGAAAATATTCAATCCTCGTTTGACGGGCGGCTGTGGATAAAGGGGAAGCGCAACAAAACCGGCACGGAGTACAACATTCCCATTTTGAACATTCCGGGCATGATTATCAAAAAGTACAGGGGACAGGCGCCGGACAACCGTGTTCTCCCCGTTGCCGACATCATAACCTACAACAAAAACCTGAAAAAAATTGCCACCCTGTGCGGGATTTCAAAGAAAATAACGTCG
>JAISBL010000029.1 GCA_031266215.1 Tannerellaceae bacterium
AAGTTCACCTCCGCCGTGCTGTTTTCAACCCAATATTTCATCTTTTCCGATCTCAAATCGGTACATACATTCACCAAACCAACCTGCGTATATTTCCGTCATCGCCACTGACGCTAACAGACTGTTGCAGACCAGTCTTTTAACCCGTAATCCGACAAACCCATAAACAGCAGTCCACGTTACAACCCCTGTACTCTTTTACGGAGGATTCCCTCATATTTCAGGCTGTGAAACCCGTTGCCGCTTTCGTTAAAAATAACAAGATGAAGAAAGAGCATTGATATTTATCACGTATATTTGCCCCCTGTTTGTTGTAACTATATATTTATCAACACATAATATGGCAGATACCAGGAAACAGTTTGATGGCGCGATATCGCAATGCAGGGAATTATTTGAAAAGAAGCTGTATGACTATGGCGCATCCTGGCGTATCATGAGGCCGGAGTCGGTCACCGACCAGATATTTATAAAAGCCAGCCGCATCCGCAGTCTGGAGATCAAGAAAGAAAGCAGGGTGAACGAGGGAATTAAGCCGGAGTATGTCGCTATAGTCAACTACGGAGTGATAGGACTGATACAACTTGAGCTGGGCTTTGCCGGCGAGTCGGACCTCACGGTAGCCGAAGCTCTCTCCCTGTACGACAAACACATTGAAAAGACAAAAGCGCTGATGTACGACAAAAACCATGACTATGACGAGGCCTGGCGAAGTATGCGCACCAGTTCGTATACAGACCTTATCCTGATGAAGATATGCCGTACCAGGCAGATAGAGGACAATGAGGGCAGGACGCAGGTGTCGGAAGGCGTGGAGGCCAACTATATGGACATGATAAACTACGCCCTGTTCGGACTGATACAACTGGAATCCGGAGCAGGAGAAGATTAAAGTAAGAAAAGAAAGAACAGCATGACGCACAAGGAAAAAGCCGTAAAGACGCTTGCAGAGATATGCCGTCTGATCGTAGGCGCGGTATTTGTATTTTCGGGGTTCGTAAAGGCGGTAGACCCGATGGGCTTTGAGATCAAGATAGCCGAATACCTGTCGGCCTGGGGAGCGGAGGGGTTCAGGACGCTGTCAGGCCTGGCGGCGTTCAACCTTATAGCCGTCGAGTTCACGCTGGGCGTGGCGATGCTGCTGGGCGTTTACCGGCGGTATACGTCGCTACTGTCGCTGGGGCTAATGGCGCTGATGACGCCGCTCACGCTTTACCTCGCCATTTTTAACCCGGTCACCGACTGCGGATGCTTCGGCGACGCAATAGTGATAAGCAACTGGGAGACCTTCTTCAAGAACGTCGTCCTGCTGGCTGCCGCCTGGTTCGTATACGCCCATCACAGCAGCATACTCCCTTTCTTCAGCACACGTGTCCGCTGGTTCGTACCCCTGTTCGCCTATACCTCCGCACTTTTCTTCTCCTACTGGAATTACAGTCACCTCCCCATGATAGACTTCCGTCCTTACAAGGCGGGCGTCAATATACCCTCACAGATGAGCATCCCACAGGGAGCTCCCGAAGACGAGTACAGGTACTCCTTCGTCTACGAGAAAGACGGCCGGAGGGAGACCTTCACGCTTGACGACTATCCTGCCGGCGACAGCGCCTGGACATTTGTGGAGTCGCGCACCGAACTGGTAAAAAAGGGCTATACCCCCCCCATCGCCGCTTTCAACATCTTTGACGCCGAAGGCAACGACGTGGCTGAGCAGATACTGGCTTACGGCGGGGACGCCTTCCTCCTCATAGCCGCCGACATTGACTATGCGAGCGACAAGCGCGCCGGCGACATAAGCAGCCTCTATGATTACGCCCGGCAACACGGCATACCTTTCTATTGCATCACAGGCTCCTCCGCCGAATCCGTAGACGGATGGACAGCCCGGACGGGGGCTGAATACCCCTTCCTGTCGGCCGACGAGACGCTGCTCAAGACTATCATCCGCTCCAACCCCGGGCTCGTATGGCTGGGTGACGGCGGAACCATCCGCCAAAAATGGCATTACAACGATATGCCTGAGGAAGAGGAGATAGACCGGCTGCTGTCTGACGACGCCGGGCAGGCGGACGTGAACCGCCTGCGAAAGGCATGGATGCGCACCGACATATACGCCTTCATCCTCCCCCTGCTCCTTGTATGGGCGTATGACTTTATGCGCTTCCGCCGCCGGAAACGGCTGCCGCAGCAGAGCGGGGACTGAACGGGAACAACTATTTGTAGTACAATTTTAATATATCAAGTTATGAGAAAGAACATTATTGCCGGAAACTGGAAGATGAACACAACTCTCCCCGAAGGTCTGGCGCTGGCAAAAGGATTGAACAAAGCCCTCGAAGGGAAGTCATTGAAATGCGACGTTGTGATCGGTACGCCCTTCACCCACCTGGCAGGCGTAGCGGCGGCTGTTGACACCGCCCGGATAGGCGTGGCCGCACAGAACTGCGCCGACAGGGATAAGGGTGCTTACACCGGCGAAGTGTCGGCCGCCATGATCGCCTCCACGGGGGCCGGATACGTCATACTCGGCCATTCGGAACGCAGGCAGTATTATCACGAGACGGCCGCGACGCTGAAGGCGAAAGTCGCCCTGGCCTTAGCCAACGGCCTGAAGCCTATCTTCTGCGTCGGCGAAGTGCTGGAAGAAAGGGAAGCCGGCAAACATTTCGACATAGTGGACCAACAGGTGAGGGATTCACTCTTTGACCTCACACCCGAAGACTTCAGCAGGATAGTCATCGCCTACGAGCCGGTATGGGCCATCGGTACAGGCAAAACAGCCACCGCAGACCAGGCGCAGGAGATTCACGCACACATACGCCGGACCATCGCCTCGCGCTACGGAGAAGCCATAGCCGCCGACACAACCATCCTCTACGGAGGCAGTATGAATGCTGATAACGCCAGAGACCTGGTGGCCAGACCCGACGTTGACGGCGGACTGATTGGCGGCGCATCCCTGTCGGTTGAGAAATTCCTCCCCATCGTCGAAGCATTCTGAGAAATGAAAGCAAACATATACATCATCGGCATCTGCATCAGCTTTGCCGGTATGTACCAGGCGGCGGCGCAGATAATACCCTATGCGCCGCCCACGCGGTACACCATAGTAGACGAATTGCAGGCGCCCGCGCGGGGAAAGGGCAGTGTTGTCATCGACCAGCCGGCCGCCATCCTCAACATGATAGGCGCGCGCCTGCAGGGCGGGGCCGACATGGAGACAACGGCCGGCGGCAGGGTTTACCTCAGGTACCAGGGCTATCGCGTACAGGTCTTCTCAGGCAACAACCAGCGCACATCCAAGGACGAAGCCTTCAGGATAGAGAGGGAGATGAAAAACCTTATCCCCGACATCCCCACCTACGTCACCTACAATGCGCCCTTCTGGAGGCTGCGGATAGGCGACTACAGTACGCATGAGGAAGCCATGCAGGTTCAGCGGCAGCTCATGCAGGCATTCCCCAAATACGGGAAAGAGATGTATATCATCCGGGAAGATATCCGCTTCCCCATAAACGAGACGTTATAAAACCTTCATGATGGAGACACAGACCAGAGACGCGCTTGCCGCCCACTACGAGGACATAATACGCCTGCTGGGCGAAGACCCCGGGCGCGAGGGCTTACTGAAAACTCCCGGACGTGTCGCCGGATCAATGCGGTTCCTCACCGGCGGGTACGACGAAAACCCTGAAGAGGCGCTGGCTTCGGCTATGTTCAGGGAAGAGGGGTACAAGCAAATGGTCATCGTGAAAGACATCGACTTCTTTTCACTCTGCGAACATCACCTGTTACCCTTCTTCGGCAGGGCGCACGTGGCCTATATCCCAAACAAATACATCACCGGGCTGAGCAAAATACCGCGCGTGGTGGACATCTTCGCCCGGCGCCTCCAGATACAGGAGCGGATGACGCTCCAGATCAAAGACTGCATACAGAAGACGCTGAACCCCCTGGGGGTAATGGTCGTAATCGAAGCACAGCACATGTGTATGCAGATGCGCGGCGTATCAAAGCAAAACGCCCTTACGACAACCTCCGACTTCACCGGATTCTTTCAACAGGCCAAAACGCGCGCCGAGTTCATGGACCTTATAAGGAAATAGACCCTCTGCCCGCTCCGGCGCGCACGGGGGTTATGTCTTCTCCCCGCCCTTTTTCACCTGTATATACTCCTGAAGAGTTTGCACGTAGCTTTCGAAAGCGTCGATGCCTGCGGGGGTGATACGGCATACCGTACGCGGACGCTTACCGTCAATGAACTTGCGGACTTCAATATATCCGGCCTCATTCAGCTTATCTATATGGACGCTGAGGTTGCCCGCCGTAGTCCCTGTTTTCTCCCTGAGGAAAACAAAGTCGGCCTCGTCCACCGATATAAGCAATGATATGACCGCCAGCCGTTGCTGCGAATGCAGCAGTTGATCAAGGTCTTTAAACATCTTGTCCGGTTTTACGGTTTAACATGTGCCCCGGAATGATGAATCCAAGTATCATACAAAGCGCCAGGATTATAAACTGCATGCTCTGATCGCCGCACACCATCATCACAAGGGCCGAAGCCAGAGCGCCGGCCCAGAAAACAACAGCCCCATACACAAAGGGCCTGAAGCGGCAGAGTTGCCCGTTGATAAACAGGCACAGGCCTACGGCAGACATAATGGCCGGGTTGATGACCAGGAACATTGTCCACCCCTGGTATTCCCTCAGCACTACGCAGGCAAGGATAAAGACCGATGCCACGAGGATCAGGTTGGTCACAAAGGAGGCGGCCCATACATACCCGATCATTTTATCGATATAATTGCCGGCATGCTCCTTCGCTTTAGCCGTCCTGACCTCATATATATAGTGCGCCGCAAACAGCGGGATCGAACACAGCCACACCATATAAGCATACGTCTTACATTCGCCCGCCAGCGTTTGCAGCAGTACAAAATTCGCCAGCGCGAGCGCCATAATAGAATATCCCCACAGGATAATGCCGTTGCCGTTCCTTTGCTGAAAGCGTTCCCTCGCCTGAGAGATCATGTCGGTGATCAGTTTCAGGCTTTCCTGTTCGTCAAATACTTTTTCCATCGTTTTCATTAATAATAGTTTTAATAATCGTTTTAATTACAGTGATACATTAATATAACAGAGTGTGAACCATCCGCGTAAATGAGTCTCAAACCGGTTCACGCTGCAAATATATTATAGTTTGCAATACAAACCAAATTATTTGATAAATATATTTGAAAACTATCATGCCGTCTCTTTTACTCCGGGCGGGAGCGATTCCACCCGCCGGGTTACACGGCATTCGAAGGCCTCTGCCGGGGCATGGTGGGAGTAAGGGCCGTAAGTCCTGCCGTTCCGATGCCGGAGTTTTGTTGTTTTCACCGCTATCCCTGCGAAGTTTCATGCTAACGCGACCCCGGCGCAAAGCGGATCGAATGAGACGCCGGCTGGTATTATCACGGGTCCGGTGTAAGAAAGTCCGGGCGGCAAAAACGTGAAGTCCGTCCACAGGAATGGCCCGGATTTCCATCATCCATGCGCCGGGATCGTTCTGACCGGGCATTCGGTGCGCGCCGGCGTCGCAGTCGTCCGGAGCGGACAGCCTTACGGACTTACCGGCGGGATGATGCCGCAGGCGCGCTCAGCCGCGGGCGCGACGAGTGGGAGAGATAGCCCTCTCGTCATGCAGGCAACCTCTGTGTCTCCACACAGGCAGCAGGCGTTCTTAAGCCTTGCGCACGCTGACATCATCAATATTACTATTAATATTCATGATCATAATAGTAATATTATAGATATTAATAGTAAGATCACTAATATTAAGACTAGTATTCATAATTAGTAATATTAATATTATCAGTATTAATATTAATGCTAGTAATATTAATGCTAATATCTATGATAATACTATTAAGATTATAGATATTAATAGTACATATCATTAATCTTAATAGTAATATCTATAGTAATAATATTAAGATTACTAATCATACTATTAATATTGCTAATCTTAATAGTATATATCATGAATATGAATATTAATATCTATCATCATAATAGTAATATTATTAATCATAAGCTTTAGATTGTTAGTCTTAATAGTAATATTTTGGATATTAATATTAATATACGAAGTGTACATAAAGGCCGTGAATACAGGTTTGTGTTCTTATACCGCACTCATATACAGCAGCAGAAAGCAATAAATGTTCCGGGAAATAAACATCCGGGCCCCACAGTCTCACCGACCGGCGCCTCCGCTGCAAACGCCCGCCGGTGTCCGGACGGCGGAAGTTACCCGATGCGGCGCACATCCGCCGGGGCGGTCATTTAAGCTCCGGTCCTTATCCCCGTCTCCCCCGCGGCAGACGGCGCGGTTACGGTTTGCAACAACGCAAACGGTATTCACACCGGCAACGGCATGGCCGCTGTTATGAACCCCGGCAACATCGCCGTCAGCCTTAAGCCTGACGTAAGAAAATCAGGCCTGCCATAAACGAAGCGTGTTTGCCTGTAAATATTGTACATTTGCAGGCACAAAAATGAACAAACCGATGCCCGCGATAATCATCAAACGAACAAACCCGGAGGACAAAGACTTCCGCAGACTGGTCCTTTTGCTGGACGACTATCTTGACGGGTCGGATAAAGCGGCCCATAGCCTTTGCGAGCCTTTCAACCGGACTGATACAATCAGGTACGCACTTGTAGCCTGTATGGACGGAGAAGCCGTCGGATGCGGAGCCATCCGGGAGTATTCGCCCGGAACAATGGAGATAAAGCGGATGTTCGTGCGCGAAGATCAACGGCGAAAAGGCGTCGCCTCCTCGATACTGAGCGAACTGGAAAAATGGGCGAAGGAGCTGGGCTTTACCCGGTGTATCCTTGAGACCGGAGAAAAACTGCCGCAGGCCATCAGCCTGTACCGGAAGAAAGGCTATTCAGTGATCGCCAATTATGGACAATACGAATGCCTGCCCGCCAGCGTCTGCTTTGAGAAATGCATTTGAAATGAAACTGATTACCGACAGGACCATTTTAATTCCGGTTGACACAGAGATAGAATGTGATTACATAACTACCATGAAACAAAATGATACGGGAATTTGAAGATAAGGATAACGCGGATATACAGCGACTGCTCGGCATATTGACCGGTTGTGCGATGTCAGAATCCGATTTAACCGACCGGCTTGATTTCATTATAGGGCAACCGCATCAAAATAAGATTTTCAAGAAGTTATACCTTTGTCGTATGAAACATTCCTTATCCCAGTATTTTGAATCGGTACCCGATCCTCGTGTAGTTGGTCGTTGCGATC
>JAISBL010000035.1 GCA_031266215.1 Tannerellaceae bacterium
GATCGCAACGACCAACTACACGAGGATCGGGTACCGATTCAAAATACTGGGATAAGGAATGTTTCATACAACAAAGGTATAACTTCTTGAAAATCTTATTTTGATGCGGTTGCCCTAAAAGTTTACGCCGTTGTTGCTCTATTATGTATTACTGTGTTACCTTTGCCGACGAATCTATAAATATAAAAACGCAATGAAAAATGTATTGATTATTGGCTCTACCGGGCAGATTGGTACTGAGTTAACGCTGGAACTGAGAAAACGCTACCAAGGAAATGTAGTTGCCGGGTATATACCCGGAGCAGAGCCCAAAGGCGAGTTGCTGGAGACCGGGCCTGCGGAAATAGTAGACATCACAAGCGGCAGCCAGATAGCCGAGGTGGTGTCAACCTATAAGATTGATACCATATACAACCTGGCGGCGCTTCTGTCCGCCGTAGCCGAAGCCAAACCCCAACTGGCATGGAAGGTTGGGATGGACGGGCTTTTTAATGTGCTGGAAGTAGCCCGGCAGTATAAATGCGCCGTCTTTACGCCAAGTTCGATCGGAGTGTTCGGCAATAACACGCCAAAAGACAAGACGCCGCAGGACACCATACGCAATCCCCGCACCATGTACGGAGTGACCAAAGTAGGCGGTGAGCTGCTGAGCGACTACTACTACATCCGTTTCGGCGTAGACACACGTTCGGTCAGGTTCCCCGGATTAATTTCCTACATCGCCCCTCCGGGCGGGGGAACGACCGATTATGCGGTAGACATCTATTATTCCGCCATCAGGGGAACCCGCTTTGTATGCCCGATAGCGGCCGGCACATTCATGGATATGATGTATATGCCCGACGCCCTGCATGCCGCTATCCAACTGATGGAAGCCGACCCGGCCCGTCTGGTGCACCGTAATGCTTTCAATGTCGCGGCAATGAGCTTCGACCCGGAGATCATATATGAAAACATCCGCAGGTATGTCCCTGATTTCACAATGGCGTACGACGTTGACCCGCTCCGGCAGTCCATCGCCGATTCATGGCCAAACTCGCTTGACGACACCTGCGCCAGGGAAGAATGGGACTGGCGGCCTGCTTATGATCTGGACATGATGACACAGGATATGCTTTCGAAGCTCAGGGCGCGTATCTGAAAAATAATACTACCTTTGGTGATATTTTTCCGGTATGAGAAAACGAAGATCATCACGACATCATCGTATAAGAAAATATATCACCATCGGTCTTGTTATCGTATCTGCTGTAATTTGTTTGTACGCTCTGGCGTCAGTCGCGGCAAAGCATTATGCCGGACGCAGGTTGCAGGCCATAGAAAAGCAATACGGCCTGGACATACGTTACAACTCTGTTTCCCTCAATGGATATAACAGCCTTCTGGTTGACGGGTTCACGGCCCTCTACAGCGATCCCGGCGTACTGGTATATGCCAGGTCTTTCGTGATAAAAGCAAATTTTTGGAAGTCGACCTTCTCAAAAGAGGATGTAAAGGGATTCGAGATAAACGAACTGCATATTCTCTATAATAACCCGGCGAGGCTTACTGCCGGCCAGCCGCGTTATGCTTCGTACATCGAACAGGCATTGAAGAAAACCGCATTCATATCGGCCTTCCTGCCACCATACGTTTCCGTAAATAACATATATCTGACTTACCGCGATAAAGAAGGCGAGCAGACCTGCCATATCCCACGGTTCGTGATAGCAGGCAGTCGCTTTGAGGCGGAGGCCCCGGGAGAATGGATATGCCGGGGAACGTGCCGTACGGGAGACATCTCCGGGATAAACCTGCGCCTGTACGCCGGGGAGCATGGGAAGATAACCCTGCCTCTGGTTACCGCTCATACAAACGCAACAGTGAAACTCGACACCTTAGCCGTCGAACTGCAGGCAGGAAAAAGCAGGAACGGCATACAGGCGCTTCAGGGGAAGATAGGCGTAAAAGGACTGTCGCTTTACCATAAGAGTTTATCAAGAGACACTATAAATGTCGGCAAAGGAATGGTAAGCTACAGGCTGTTTGTGGGGGAGAACTTCATTGAAGTGGACAGCAGCGCTACAACAGTGCGCTACAACCGGCTTCGCTTCAGCCCCTTTTTACGGATAGAAGAAAACGGCAGCATGAAGATAAGGGCGGCTCTGGATAAGGACAACTTCCCGGCCGACGACCTGTTTACCTCACTGCCCGCAGGACTGTTCGGCAATCTGGACGGACTGAGGGCATCAGGCGCCTTGTCCGCCCACTTCCTGCTTGACGTGGATATGGCAAAGGTAGAAGACCTGGTATTCGAGTCGGTCGTACAACCCCGTAATCTCAGGATCGTGAAGTATGGTAATACCGACCTGCGCAAGATGAGCAAACCCTTCATCCATCGCGTATACAGTAAAGGCAGGCTGATACGCAGCTTTGAGGTAGGCGGCCATAACCCCGACTTCCGGCCTTTCGGAGCCATATCTCACTACCTGCCGCCGGCCATCATGCATGGCGAGGATTTCGCTTTCTACGAACACCGGGGGTTTTATCCCGAAGCTTTTCATAAGTCGCTTGTGGAGAATATTCAGACAGGCAGCTTCCAGCGGGGCGCGAGCACGCTCAGCATGCAGTTGGTGAAGAACGTCTTCCTGAACCAGGATAAGACGATGGCCCGCAAGATTGAAGAGATCATGATAGTATGGCTGATAGAGAACAACCGCCTTACTTCCAAATCACGCATGTTCGAGGTATACATGAATATCATCGAATGGGGCCCCAATGTATACGGGATAACCGAAGCCGCCCGTTTTTACTTCTCCAAAGACCCCTCCGCCCTTACTCTGTCCGAATGTATCTTCCTCGCCTACATCATACCCAATCCGGGGCATATACAGAATTATTTCAGCGGCCTGCGCCTGAGATACACCTACTACGAGTTCTTCACCAACGCCGTCAGGCGACTGGCCCAGAGGAATATTATAAGCCCTGAAGACGCGGCCGGCGCCGACCCGAACATCAACTTCAGGGGGCCGGTGTCGGCATATCTGACAAGATAAACCTATCGTACGTGCTGGAAATCTATACGCACCTTTGTCCCTTCGTTAAGCGCCGAAGAGATAGCCACCTCTGCGCCGTAAGCGCGGAGGATGCGTAGCGACAGGCTCAGCCCGATGCCGTTCCCGGCAAATCCGCGCGTATTCGTCGCCCTGTAAAAAGGCTGGAAGACGCGGCCCAGCTCTTCGGCCGGGATGCCTATGCCCTGGTCCCTGATCTCCAGCACAGAACCCCTCAGGCGTATATCCACCATCCTGTCGGCAGAGTATTTGAGCGCATTACCGATGATATTATCAAGGGCCATCTTAAGCAAATGAGGGTTCATGTCAAACATAAAAGCGAAATTGTCGGGAGCAAACTGTATGCGTTTCTCCATATACTGCATCATAAACTCGGCCAGTATAACAGTCTCCGAGGCCGTTCTCAGTATCTCGTCCTCGCCTTTTGACAGGAACATCAGGTGCTTCATCAGTTGTATGATGCGTTGCGCCTCCGAAGCTATCCGGTGGAGCGAGGCCTGGTACTGGGAGGGCGAACGCTCCTTCATAAGGCTGATCTCACACTCGCCCTGTATCGCGGTCAGGGGGTTGTTAAGCTCGTGGGAGGCGTTACTGATAAAGGACTTCTCGCTCTGGTAAGCGCTCTCTATCCATGCCGTCATCTCGTTGGCATAACGTCTGGCCACCACGTATACAAGCAGTCCGTTCGCCGCGAGGGATGCAACCAGCAGCCCTATCCTGTAAAGCGGCCCCAGGCCGGGGAAAAGAACAACGGCGAGGTAAAACAGGAGGGAAACGGCGCTTACCGCCCCAACCGTCACCCAGGCGTACCGGCGCGCTGTTTTCCTGCCCGATTCCATTACGCTTCCATCCGGTAACCTACGCCGGAGACGGTATGTATCAGTCTGGTGTCGAAATCCCGGTCTATCTTCGTCCTCAGATAGTTGACGTATACATCCACCACGTTCATGTTGCGGCCGACATCCTTGTCCCATACCTGTCTTATGATACTTTGCCGGGTCAGGGCCGTTCCCTGATTGAGCATCAGGTATTCAAGGAGCCGGTATTCGCGCACGGTAAGATCAGCGGCAACCCCTCCGCGTATGACGCGGTGAGTTTCTTTCTCCAGCGTCAGGTCGCCGCAGGTGAGAACAGGATGGTCGTCCGGCGCGGCTTTCGTGCGGCGCGACAGGGCCTGTATCCTTGCTTCCAGTTCTGCGAAGCTGAAGGGTTTGACCAGATAATCATCCGCCCCGGCCTCTAGGCCCTTCACTATATCTTCGGTCGTTCCAAGGGCCGTCAGCATGATCACGGGCGAAGCATATCCGTAAGCCGCCCTGTACCTCCGGCACAACTCCAGCCCGTTCATCCCCGGCATGATAACGTCAAGTACCAGCAACCCGAAACGCTCCCTTTGCACAAGTTCCCAACCGGCCTCTCCGTCGGGCGCTGTCATCGCTTCATGCCCGGATTCGCGCAATCCCTGTTCAATAAAGGAGGCTATATTAACTTCGTCTTCAACTATAAGTATCTTCATACGGGTGTTTTCTGCAAAGATACTTCAAATAATCAAGCCCCGCAGGTGAGGGGCGATTGTGCGTATCCTGCAACCGGTGACGGGTTGCCTTTCCGCGTAAGCCGGTCTTCCCTTATCTGGTAAGCCGGTCTTCCCTGACCTGGTAAGCCGGTCTTCCCATACCTGGTAAACTGCTCTTCCCATAACTGGTAAGTCGGTCTTCCCTGACCGGAGGGAACCGGTGTCCGGGGTAAGAAAAGCAAAAAGAAGCGTAGCGAAGTTCTCCACAGCAATAACGGCGGGAAAGGCATTAACTAAGGACGGCACATAGCGCAAAGGAAACTGTCCGGCAGACAGATAGCTTCCTTCCTGTCCGCCCCGCTTTCGGCAGGGTGTTTACCTGACGCCTGGTAAGGTGCTTACCAAAGGCCTGGTAAAGCACTTGCCAAAAGTCCCGGTAAATACCCTGCCGGGGAACCGGTTGCTGCGACGCATCCCCGCCGCCGGACCCGGCTTTTTACACGGCGTTTTTTGAAGGTGCTTCATAGCCCTTATGAAGGTGCTTCATAAAGCCCTTTGAAGATGCTTCATAAGGCCCTTTGAAGGTCCTTCATAAGGGCTATGAAGGTCCTTCAAAAATACTGACGAAGCGCCTTCTCAGGCATCAGTGAAGTATCTTCTTAATTATTAGTGAAATATCCTGCCTGATCCCTCTCTGTCGCCGTCAATGATGATGAGCGGGGGGAGGGGTTGGTTTTCCTGTATCGAACTAAAGTTGGTAATCCGGCCTTCCCCTGCAGAACGGGCCGGTGGAGATGGAAGGGAGACAGGGTAGGGGAGAGGGGTGAAAAAGAGAGGGCGCCGGCCGAAGGATCAACTCCTCCGGTGGCGCCCTCTGCCAGTTAAGTGTATGCCGCTTAGCGGGCGCGGGCTACGAACTTGATCGTAACTGCGCCGTCAGGGGCCGCTGCCGTCAGGATGTATACACCCTGCGCCAGTGATACGTCGAACCGTTCTGCCGGACTGCCGACACGGAAGCGCCCTACCGTCTGGCCGGTTATCGACGTAAGCGTACAGTCGGCGCCTTCGAAGCCGTCAACGTACAGCGTGCCGCCGGAGTACGATACCCTTGCGGAGGCTGCCGCCGGGTCGTTCGTGCCGACAGGCATGCCGCGGGTTGTGAACGACACCACCTCGGTCTGTATCACCTCGGCCTTGCCGGCCGTCTCGCGCACCGCTTCCACGTATACAACGTAAGGCGTGCCGGGAGACAGGTAGGCGAGCGGAACCGAAAGCGACTGCAACGGGGCCGCCGCGCGTAGTGTTATCGTGCCGTCGGGCGTCACCTTAAGCGTCAGGAAGGGTTTAAGCGCTCCCCTGTCGATGCTGTAGACGTGGACAAGGTAGTACGAGGCCATGCCGACGCGCGGGAAGGCGACCGTCGCGTCGCCCTCGCCTACGGAACTTACCGTCACCTGCGAAGGCTTCGCGCTGACCGATACGGCGCACGAGGCCGATACGCTTCCGATGCGGGCCGTCACCATACACGTACCGCCCGCTATACCTATCACAACGCCGTTTGACGTCACCTCGGCAATACGCGGGTCGGAGCTGCTCCACTCTACCGTCCTGCCTGCCTGTGGCGGGGTTACGGTTACGGTAAGCGTAGAACGTTCGCCTTCGATCACCGTCAGCGATACGGTGTTAAGTTCAAGCCTGTATGCCGGTTCCGAAGGCAGGGCGCTGACCGTCACCACGCAGGTATCGGCCTTGCCCTTAGACACGTCGCGCACAATGATGTTCGCCGTGCCGGGGGTGAGGGCCGTTACCAGTCCGGCCTGCGTCACACTGGCTACCGGCGTATTGGCGCTGCGCCAGTCAACCCTGAAGTGCTGCGGGGCCGTGAGGGCCAGTTGAAGTGTCTGCCCGGTATACAGAGCAGACGTATGCCGGATAAGCTCAAACGGGTTCTCCTCTACAACAGGCGGGGTCGCCGCGCCGGCGCTGACCGTTACAGCCAGGTCGTGCGTCACCACCTTACCGTTGGAGTTGAACCGTAGCGTGAGGGTCGTAATCTCGTCGGCTTCCACCTCCCTCAGCGGGGCGATGATGAGCGAGTCGTTACGCACGACGGCCGAGATAAGCTCCCGGTCGAAGCCCGCGACTATACTCTTCACGATGGCCGCTTCGGGACTGTCTGCATCCGTGACCTTATCGCCAAGATAGATACGCCTTTCGCCATCTATGGACAGTTCCGCCGGAGCCACGCTGCCGACTACCGGCGCCTCAAGGTCGGTGAAGACCGGCATAGCCACGTACCACCAGTGGTTTTGCATCGGATACTCTTCGGCTATCTGCTTTGTCGCGGGGTCGATGCGCAGCGTCGTCCATACGTTGGTGCTGATGGCCCCCCTCTGGATGGAGAAATAGAGGTCGTTAGTCACCGGGTGAACGCCGAAGGCGCCGCCGTAACCATGCCACCGGTCGCCGTCGTAGCCGGCAAGGTCGAAGATGGTCTCGGCCTGGCTGGTCTTTGGGTCGAAGGCTATTATACGCTTACTTTCCCACGAAGAGCCGGCTACCCAGTACAGCCGTCCGTCCTGTTTGCCCGCCGCCATAGGCGTAAGCTGCCACGCCCCCCACGTAGAGGAGGGGAGGATAAAGCCTGCGGGAAGGTCTGCTACTGTGGTCTCAAGAGTGTAGGGGTCAATCTTTACCAGTATGTTGGTAGCACTGTCGTCACCGAGCGAACCGCCGGCGTTGGCGTCGGAAGACGCGCAGCTCCAGATGTAACCGTCATTATCCAGCGTCAGCGAGAAGTAGTAATGATCATCAAGGACAGTCTCAATCCGGTGCGTCAGGGCGTTTATCACCAGCAGGCCAACGTTCTGCTTTGCAGCAAAGACGCGGTCGCCCACGCGCAGCATGGCCCCGACCTGGCCGGAGTAAAGTCCGCCGCCGCTCTCCGTGCCCTCTATCACGTCTCCGACAGCCATATTGCGTATGTCAAAGCGCACTATATTGGCCGACGTGCTGATGTATCCCGTAGAGTCATCCACGCCGAGGAAGGTACGGCCGTCGCCGCCGCCAATGTCGTCAAAGCCTGCCACCTTATGCAGCGTCCGGGCGTCGGCCACCACAAGGCGCCCGCCGCCGCGAATGGCGTCGTCGTTGCGATCATGCTCCTGCTTGGAGACAAAGTAGAACCTGTCGCCATAGATAGCCCCGTGCTGGGCGGTAGCGCCAAAGGTCTCGGCGCCGCCGTTAGCCGCCGTGTAGGCGTTGTAGTGCCATCCGTAAGGGCTGAGGAAGTTGACCGTACTGTTCTTGTGCTGAAACCAGTCCTCGTTGACAAAGAACACCCCGTCGGTGTACTCCGTCAGGTCGGGGGCCAGCACGGTTACTATTACCGAGTCAACAGCTTCCGGATGTTCATAGCCTTCCGCATCCGTGGGGTAGTAACCATCGGCGCTTATACGCACGATAGCCCTGCCCGCCTTAAGAGGCGTTATGTTGAGGAATGAGTTGTACGGTTCCCCATCTGCAGGCGCCCCGCCGGTCTGCCCTATCTTCGTCACACTGGCCTGCACCACGGTGGGGTCGGAGTTGTAAAGAGTGATGGGAGAGAACATATTGAGGCCGTCGCTGAAGTTGATCCTGTTCATGCCGAAACCTTCCGTCTGGCCTATAGTGGCCGTGATCCCACCCCGCGTGGTGAGGCGGAGGGTGTATTTGGGCACGGGTGGCGCTTCGGGCTCGTCGGAGTAGAGTGACTGGATGGCGCCGCTATGCGTGGCCACGGTGTAATCTATCTCACGGCCCAGTGCGTCATGGGTAGGGAAGTCAACGTCTTCAAGCCCGGCGATAGTGGTCGGGTTGGCGGGCAGATGCCCGTCCGCCGTCCCTCCGGGCACAGGCTTGTACACATCGCCTTTGAGGGCCAGCGGCGCATCCATAGCGACATTCACAGTATCGGTTTCCGTCCATGTGGCGCGGTTGTCGGTCTTGGCGTGGATAACGTTGTATCCTTTTGAAACGATTGTTTCCTGTCGTGGGAAGATAGCATTAGTACTAACCGAATCAACAACGCAATTGAGAAGGGTTGCAGAGCCCGGGAGTGTAGACGTTGCCGTTGCAAAGCCTCGGAAAGTGCACGATACGAAGCCTGCTTCAATCGTAGCATCCTTCGAATTGGGGTCATTTTTTTTTGCAGCTGACCCTTCTATTGTGACCTGCCTGCCAAAATAACATCCTTCTGCCTTGAAATCAAATACATCAGCAACCATGTTCACATCATAATCCGAGTTTACTGTAAGGGTTATATCATTTCCAACCCGACAGTTCTTCATATGCAGGTAACTATAGCAGTAGCGTAAACTAAGAGCGGGTGTACCGGCACTGCCCGCTGCTTTTGCAAAAATCATGTTATCAAGGGTAAGTCCGTTGGAGTACCCTATATTCCTAGCGATTGTCAATGCCAATGTGACACCATTTCCCATTATTGTGATGTTCCTGGCTGACGGAAATTTGTTCAGGTTCGTTTCTTTAAATTCTATGACTTTATCCTTCAGATCGTCGGAAAACAGGAGGGTGTCACCCTCCTGCATATTACGGAGTTCATAAGTGAACTCACCCTCTGAACCATTGTTGGCCGACGTACTGTTATCCGTTGTCAATGTCACAATACGGTGAGCAGCTTGTAATTGCTGCCCTGAGGTCAGGCAGAGCAACAGAATGAGGCTGTTTATAGACTTTCTCATTTCAGTGGACACTTAGGGACATAGCTCTGCGGCGACATAATCGCCGCTCATGTCATATGATCCAAACTCCAAATCAAACACCCAGCCGTCTACATACCCGTTATCAATAACGTGTGAAGAAATACCCTCGCCGGAGTATCCGAAATTTCCGTTGGGGGTATCTTTGACCCAGTAGCTCCAGTAGCCTTTAGTGTACCAGCCCGCCTGCCAGTTGGCCTCCCTGTCATCCTCTTCTGACGTCCACCAGTCGTAGTCATAAGCCGGATAGCCGTAGACTATGTTGAAAGGATGTTCTATGATGCCGGTTAGTATTCCCTGTTTGATTGCAGCCGCGGCCTCAACCCTGGGAGAATCCGGACAGGTCTTCTGCCCCATATCGTAATTGGGCGGCGGACAGTAGTGGAATGCAATGTGAGAATCAGTCTTAGCGTCGTCAAAGTCGAATGATATAAGCGGCCGGCGGCATTCGGCGTACTCGTATCCGATACCATCAATAGTGTATCCCATACTCCCGGTGTTTTGCATCAATACAATAAACCGCGGGTCGGTGCTGGCTACGGCGCGCATCATGTCTATGCCGTGTTTAACTACCTGAATGGTCTCGCTTTCAAATACGGTATACGAGTTCCAGCGGTATCCCCAAATAAGGATGTTGTCTAATCCCTCATCAGTTGTCCACTTAACGATAAGTGCAGCCGAGTCAATATCCCAGTCGGGATTGATGGCTTCATGCGCCCATATCTCAATGTCACCGAAGTTGACGTTGGTCGTCGAGCCTGTTATGGCTGGTTTCAGTAGCGGAGCCCTCCACTCTCCACTTGCTGCTTTACGGGTTAATAACTCGTGCGGGTGTCCCTGCGCTTTAATTACTCTCTGTTGGGCGCTCAAGCCCTGCGGGGCGAGCATCCCTGCGCTCACAATAAGCGCGGCAATAAGGAATCTGATCCTTTTCATAATGCTAAACAATTAATTAAACATTAAAAACATTAACTACATTGCGCCTTTACATGCACCGGCCGGCAACGTGAACGTTGCAAAGTCCGTCCGGACACATGAAAAAAGCCGTTTCAATTTGTCAATCAAACAGCTTTCGTACAGGAAACAAAACATACGCTGGGATAAACCTGCGGCGCCCCGATGGTGGAGGGTGGGCCTCTTGTTTGTCTCAAGCCTTATTCCTCGAAAGCTTTAAACCATACGGATCTGGCAGGTCTTCTGACTTACTCCTTCTTCAGGGGCTGCCTTCCCGTCTTCCGTGCCGGAAGACAGTGGCGTGGGTATTGCCCTGAAGGTTGTGGCGGAGCTTACAGCAGCGGGTCTGTTCAGGATTTTCACCTGATTCCCTTTTCATCTTTCCCCGCGGACGCGGGAGAAAAGACACCAAAACCGGGTCAAAAATACAAAATAATCCTAAATCCATGCCATAACCTGACGTTAGTTAGATATAATAAGGCCCGCCGTCGCGGGGATAGTAATGGCAGTGACGGGCATAGACGGGCTGCTGCCACGGCACCGCCATGACAGAGACCGTCCGGTTGAACTGTTACACAGTTCTGCAAGCAGTTGGCCGCTCCGCCCCGTGCTGCGTCCTGAAGGCGCGAGGTTATCCTTCTCAGACGCCTTCCGGCGTCAGCACACACCGGAAGCTTTCAGGCAGGCTTATGAGGAAACTTTTGCTTTCCTTATCCCGGACTTATATTATGAGTGAGTAACCCGTGCGCATACGGGTGAACAGTTCGGTCGCGTACGACCGAACACTCAGGTAGCGTACGACCGAACACTTAGGTAGCGTACGACCGAACGCTTAGGTAGCATACGACCGAACGCTTAGGTAGCATACGACCGAACACTTAGGTAGCATACGACCGAACACTCAGGTAGCATACGACCGAACGCTTAGGTAGCATACGACCGAACGCTTAGGTAGCATACGACCGAACACTTAGGTCGCGTACGACCGGACACCCGGACCCGGATTTATATTTAGTTGGGCCACCCTGACTGCATTAGTAACCGAACACGTGATGTTAGTGGCTTAGAACATGCGATGTTCCGAAGCGGGCATAGATTTTGTCTATACACGGATAAAGATATTGAGTTGGAGGGCATGAAGGGGGGGCGTACTTTTGCGTCTGAAACAATTTTATAGTAATCACTTATTTTAAAAACTAAAGACTATGCAACCGATTATCAATTCGCAGATGCCTGAGTTTAACGTACAGGCGTATCACAATGGGAAATTCAGGACTGTAACCGACAGGGATGTGGCCGGTAAGTGGGCTGTATTCTTCTTCTATCCCGCCGACTTTACTTTTGTATGCCCTACCGAACTGGAAGATATGGCCGCACATTACGCCCGTTTCCGGGAGATGGGCGTGGAGGTGTACTCCGTGAGCACTGATACTCATTTCACACATAAGGCATGGCATGACGCTTCGGAAACTATCCGCAAGATAAACTATCCCATGCTGGCCGACCATACGGGGGCGATGAGCCGCGCCTTCGGAGTGCTGATTGAAGAAGACTGGCTGGCTTACCGCGGTACTTTCCTTGTGAACCCGGAAGGTAAGATCAAGATCGCCGAGATACATGATAACGGCATCGGACGTAATGCGCAGGAACTTCTCCGGAAGGTGGAAGCCGCACAGTTTGTGGCTGCACATCCCGACGAGGTTTGTCCGGCCAAATGGAAGAAAGGTGATGCAACCCTTAAACCGAGTATTGACCTTGTAGGTAAGATATGATATGCTTGACCGTGAAATAAAAGAACAACTCAAAGACCTGTTCGCCTCCCTTGAGGCGGACTATGTCTTTGACATATCCTCCCCGCCCCGCGACGAGAACCGGGAGGACCTGGTGGGATTGCTGGAGGACGTCGCCGCATCCGCCCCCGCAGGCAGGATAACCTGCCGCGTGCATAAAGGCGAACAACTGGGCTTTGCTCTTCTCAGAAACGGTGTGGCGACGGGGATATGCTTCCGCGGCATACCTACGGGACATGAGTTCACTTCTCTGCTGCTGGCCGTGCTCAACAGTGACGGCAAGGGTAAGAATATGCCCGACCGGGCGATGTGCGACCGCGTGAAGGCGCTTAAAGGCGAGATACGCCTGACGACTTACGTATCGCTCGAATGTGTCAATTGTCCCGACGTGGTGCAGTCCCTCAATATTATGGCGCTGCTTAACGAAGGCATCAGCCACGAGATGGTAGACGGCGCCCTGTTCCAGGATGAGGCCGCAACGCTGAAGGTGCAGGCCGTGCCGTCTGTATTTGCCGGCGACAGGCTGATACACGCCGGCCGCGCAGGTTTTGGAGACCTGCTGGAGAAGCTGGAGAAAGCCTGCGGCAGCAACTCCACAGGCGCGTCATATGACGTGAAGGAGTACGACGTTATTGTGGCCGGAGGAGGGCCGGCGGGCGTATCGGCTTCGGTCTACTCTGCCCGCAAGGGTCTGAAAGTGGCCCTGCTGGCCGAAAAGGTAGGCGGGCAGGTGAGAGAAACGGTGGCTATAGAGAACCTTATCTCAGTGCCCCGGACAACGGGCGCCAGGCTGACCGAAGGCCTGAGGGCGCACGTGGGCGAGTATGATATTGACCTCATGGAGTACCGTCGTGTGGAAAAGGCGGAGATCAGGGATGGGAAGAAATACGTCACCACGGCGACGGGCGAGACCTTTGCGGCCCCGACCCTTATAATTGCCACCGGTGCGGGATGGCGACGGCTGAATGTGCCGGGCGAGGCTGAGTATACCGGCCGCGGCGTGGCCTTTTGTCCGCATTGCGACGGTCCTTTTTACCGTGGCAGGCACGTGGCCGTGATTGGCGGGGGAAACTCCGGTATAGAAGCTGCGCTCGACCTTTCGGGCATATGCTCAAAGGTGACCGTATTCGAATTCCTTGATGAACTGAAAGCCGACCGTGTATTGCAGGATAAGGCCCGGCAGATGCCTAACGTGGAGATATTCACTTCTTCGCAGACGCTGGAGGTTGTGGGCGATGGAGAAAAGGTGACCGCCCTGAGAGTGAAAGACCGCCAAAGCGGCGAAGAGCGCCTGATGGAACTCGACGGTGTGTTTATCCAGATAGGGATGTCGCCCAACAGTGCGCCATTCAGGGACGTCGCCGACATCAACCGCATGGGCGAAATAGAAACAGACGCCCATTGCCGTACAAGCCGGCCGGGCGTCTATGCAGCAGGGGACGTGTCGACCGTCCCATATAAACAGATAATCATATCTATGGGCGAAGGCGCAAAGGCTGCTCTCTCGGCCTTTGAAGACCGCCTCCGCAACTGACCTCTACTTACGAACGGCCGAGGGTGGGGGAGGGCCGGCCGCGCCCCATGAGCGGTTGGCCACAGGGCCCATGTCAAGCTCCAGTACCCCGCCCCCGGCTATGTCGGCGTGGTTAAACCATGCCTGGTCGAGGGCCTGGCCGTTAAGGCGGGCCGATTGTATATACTTATTCTCTCCGGAGGCTTTATTCGCCCTGATCTCAAAATACTTACCGTCTCCGAGATTTATTTTTACGTAAGGGAAGGCCGGACTGCCGATGTTGTAAGTGGGCGAACCGGGTGTGACGGGATAGAAGCCGATAAGGCTGAAAGCTACGAAAGCCGACATGCCGCCGCCGTCCTCGTCACCCGGCACGCCCATAAGGTCGTTGCGGAACCACTGTTGCAACAGGTTGCGTATGCGCTTCTGGGTGCGCCAGGGTTGCCCGGCGTAGTTGTAGAGGTAGGGAACGTGCAGGCTCGGCTCGTTAGCCATTGAGAACATTCCCACGTTACCGGTGTGGTCGGGCAGGGTGTTGTAAAACTCCCACCGGGGCATGCCGTAAGGTGTGTTGTACATGTCTTCGAGGGCGTTGATGAAAGGCCCGTTGCCGCCGATGAGGTCTATCAGGTCGGCAATGTTGTGCTGAACGTCCCAACGGTAGACGTACCCGTTATTCTCGTCATAATAATCTCGCGCCCCCGGACCTCCGGATATGCGGTAGTCAAAAGGCTCTATAAAGTTCCCGTCCTTATCTTTGGGATGGAAGAAGCCCGTCGAGGGGTTGAACACATTACGGTAATTATAGGAACATTGCAGATAATAGTCGGCCTCTTCCGTCCTGCCCAGTTCGCGCGCAATGAGCGACAGGCACCAGTGGTCGTAGGACGTGCCGAGAGTGACGGCCATAGGCTGGCGTTTCTCCCATGAGTGTACGCCGGGGACAGTCTCTTTTTCGCCCGGCTTAAGGGCGGGGAAATATCCCTTCTCACGGTAAAAGGCGTCTAACTCGCCGGCCGGCAGGTCAGACCAGGGTATGACGGACCTTTCTTCCAACCCCTGCCTGCAGGCCGCGTAAGCCTTCTCAAGATCAAACCCCCTTATACCTTTATTATATGCATCTATCACCATCGCTATGCTGTGGGTTGAGTTCATGCTGCGCGAGTCGCCCGTGACGCCGGGGAAGGTCGGTATCCAGTTAGTGCCGGCCTGTTCGGCCATAAGGAGGTAAGAGTTGACGATGTCGTTCTCCACGTCTTTGTCGATGATGACGCGCAGGGGATGGGCGGCGCGGTAAGTGTCCCATATCCAGTCGTCGGTATAGAAAGGACGGCCTCCGTCGGAGTGCACCTGTCCGTCGAAGCCGCTGAAATACCTGCCGTCTTCGCTTATATTGACCGGACGCTCGAATACGCGGTAGAGCGAGGTGTAGAATACGGTTTTTTCATCCTCCTCACCGCCTTGTATTTTGATTTTGCCAAGCGCCTCGTTCCATGCCTTGCGCCCCTGCATGGCTACTGCCTCTACATCATAGTCTTGTATCTCACGCTCCAGATTGGCCTTCGCCTGCTCTTCGCTGATGAAAGATACGCCGTAGCGGAGACCTATCGCGGCAGTGTTTTCAGGATACCTGAGAGCCATGAGCGACCCGTCTGTCTTCCCGGTCACTTCAACAGGAAAGACGTCGGTCTGGATATGGAAGAACAGTCTGGCCGGCTCTTTGCCGTTCCGCCCGCCCAAAGTCTGGAAGCCCTGTATGACGTTGCCGTCGGCATTGAAGACCCCGCCTCGCGACTGGAGAACGAGCCACGGGGCTTCGCCCTTTTCAAAACCGAAGCTGTACACGGCGCTCTGGTGCGAGGGTGCATAATCGACATCTATCCGGGCTTCGTCAAGATATACCCGGTAGCGGTAGGGAGAGACCTTCTCGCGGTCGTAGCTAAGGGTCATGCCGGCGGATATTCCGGATTCGTCTCCCTGCCAGGGTATGACGTTGAGTGTAGAGGCGCTGCGGTGGTTGACTACCATTAACGGCAGTCCTTTCAGTACATTCCCGGTATAGTCCGACCGTACCGGGAATACGCGCATCATACTGTTGGGCAGATGTACGGTCGGGTACGTGGGCACAAGCATGTGGCTGATATTGCCCATAAGCGGATTAACGTAGTCCACGGGATCGAATGTCGGAGATATTTCGGCATTGATCATAACCGGATAGTGGTCGGAAGGGAAATGGCCGTATTGTATGTCGTTCAATACGCCGTATTTATTGACCCGGATACCTTTAGACACAAAGATATAGTCAAGCCTGTCCTGAGCCGGGTCATTTACGTTGAAGCCGTGGAAGGTACCTTTTGTTCCGTAAGGCGGAATAGCTGTTATCTGCTTTGAATCCACCAGCGTCCCGTCCTTGTAGATGATCTGTATCGGTTCGCTCTCCGGCGTGGCGTTAAAGTCGCCTGTGCAGAAGAAAGGCGTATCCCCAGCTATACTTTTGATGCGTTCGAGCATCAGCAGCGAAGACTCCCGTCGGGCTACCGTTCCCTGATGGTCATAATGGACGCAGAAGAAGTAGAACACATTCCCGTTCGCACGGTCTTTAAACTTCGCCCACGAGCAGATTCGTCTGATCTTTGCATCCCAGCCGAAAGAGGGAACCTCCGGCGTGAGCGACAGCCAGTAATTCCCTTTGTCCAGCGCCTCAAAGCGGTCTTTCTTATAAAAGATAGCCGAATGTTCTCCGGCTTCCATGCCATCGTCACGCCCTACTCCTGCGTAATCATAGGCTTTAAGTTCCAGTATGTCTTTTATCTGATGGATAAAAGCTTCTTGTGTGCCAAAGATGTCGAAGTCGTGAAACCGGATTAATCCTTTCACCTTTTCTTTCCTGTTCGGCCACGAGTCGTTGCCGTCGCTCGGCGTGTCCATGCGCAAATTGAAGGTTGCGACGTTCAGGCTGCTCCTCCCTTCCGCATATACGGCTTGCGTAGTAGCAAGCAAAAACACCATTCCGGCTATACAAAGTCCTCTTTTCCTCGTATAGCTTCTTTGCTCTCCGCGGTTTATAACCAATGTCATTCTCACTGTTCTATAATTTTATAAAGTAAATAATTCTGTTTGTCCTCGTCGAAGAACTTCAACTCCCCGGCTTCATATTCGTATGATTTGACTGAAAGCGCCATATCATAAAACAAATTGGCGTCTTCTACACTCTCGTATACTTTAGTTGTTCCTATTAGGTTATGGTCGTTTGCGAGATTCACATTTATTCTATTAACTACGGCTCTGCCCGAAGCCGTACTGTCGGTGTCAAACGTAAGCGTATAACACTCTGCACAATCTTTTGGATCTAATTCTCTTAGCGTATCAGCCGGCACATTGACAATGCCGGATAATTTCCACACAGTTACTTTGAGTGCAGGGAACCGGCCGGGCAGGATTGGGTTAGTGTTATCGTCGTCACCTGGCGTCACAGACGTTTCCGTAAGATGGTCTTCCTTATCTTTCCCATCGCAGCCGCATAAGCATGCCACAGCAAAGCATGCAAATAAGAATAATGTCTTTTTCATGATTATAATTTTAATTTGGTGAACCATTACAACAACACAATCTCAAACAGTATCTTAATTACCTCGCAAAGGTAAAAAAAACAACACTTCAGGCGCATTTGTTCTCGTTTGGAACTCCCCAGGCGGGAGCAATTTTTCTTGCCGCTTGCATTACGCCATTCACCATACACATATTTTCGCAAAAAGCGGTTTTAGGGTAATAGATGTCGAAACATCGGATTTTTATGGAGAAAACGAAATAAAATTTGGTGTAATAAAAAACTTTTACTTCCTTTGCTTCACTAAAAAAATAGAATTGTATAATATCTAAACTATAATAGCCTATAGCAGAACATTACTCGAAGAAATTTTAAAACAGAAAGTAATGAATACATTTAAAATAATGGGCGACGAAGAGTTGGTCGTCCTTTATGCTAAAGGCGAAAATACAGCTTTTGATGTTTTGTTGGATCGTTATAAGAGGTGTGTCTACTCCTATATTTACTTTATTGTGCGAAGTAAAAGCCTTACTGAAGATATTTTTCAGGAAACATTCGTGAAGGCTATCATGACTATCAAACAAGGGCGTTATACCGAGAATGGGAAATTCAAAGCATGGATTACACGCATTGCACATAATCTGATTATTGATTATTTCCGTCAGGAACGCAGTGAAAATACGCTTTCCAATGATGAGATGGATGTCGACTTGTTTAACAACATTAAACTATGCGATGGTACCATCGAAGGCCGTTTGATACGTCATCAGGTATTATCTGATGTTAAAAAACTTATACGTCACTTGCCTGAAAGCCAGCGTGAAGTGTTAGAAATGCGTTATTATCAGGAATTAAGCTTCAAAGAAATAGCTGAGGCTACTGGTGTAAGTATAAACACCGCATTGGGACGTATGCGCTACGCCATACTGAATATGCGGAAGATGATTGAAGAAAATAAAATGGAATTATCTTTGGCATAAAATATTGAGAGAGCTTTTGCATGCTTTGATTATAACAAAAGGTTTTGCCATAATTATGAAACAGCTTTTGATTCAGCCGAATAAATGGTGAAATCACATCTATAAAATTATTATCGAATAAAATTTAAACAGACTCTTAATTTAGTGCGCTTACCTTTGGTTGTCTGACCTGGTAAGGTGAGTGTGATTTATTTTCTATAAATTTGCCGCATTAATTATTTAGTAATATAGCACATAATATAATGTATAGAACAAAAACTTGTGGAGAATTACGGGCATCTGATGCAGAGCAGATTGTGACGCTGGCCGGGTGGGTTCATAAAAACCGTAAAATGGGAGGAATGACGTTTGTTGATATACGTGACCGATACGGCATTACTCAATTAATATTTAGCGCCGGCCTTTGTGAGATGGCTAATAAGCTGGGGCGTGAATACGTAATCCGGGTTACTGGCACCGTGAAAGAACGTTCTAACAAAAACTTTAATATTCCTACAGGAGAGATTGAGTTGGAGGTATCGGAATTAACCGTATTAAACGTTTCAGCCACTCCGCCGTTCACCATCGAAGACGATACCGACGGCGGCGATGATTTGCGTATGAAATACCGTTACCTTGACTTGCGCCGCAACGCGGTGCGTTCGAATCTCGAACTCCGGTACCGAATGACAATCGAAGTGCGCAACTACCTTGACAAACACGGTTTCATCGAAGTAGAAACGCCTCAGCTAATAAGTTCTACTCCGGAAGGTGCGCGTGACTTTGTAGTACCTTCGCGAATGAATCCGGGCCAGTTCTACGCTCTTCCACAATCACCACAGACGTTTAAACAACTGTTAATGGTGTCGGGCTTCGACCGGTATTTCCAGATTGTAAAATGTTTCCGCGACGAAGACCTGCGTGCCGACCGTCAGCCGGAATTTACACAGATAGATTGCGAGATGAGTTTCGTGGGACAAAACGACGTGTTGGACATTTTTGAGGGCATGTCGAAACACCTGTTCAAAAGTATACTTGGTATTGAGATCGAGGAGGCGTTTCCACGCATGACCTGGCATGAGGCGATGAAATATTATGGTTCCGACAAGCCGGACATCCGCTTCGGTATGAAGATTGTTGAATTGAATAATATCTTGAAGGGATGCGGTTTCACGATTTTTGACACTGCCGCATATATCGGAGGTATCTGCCTCCAAGGCGCAGCTAACTATACTCGCAAGCAACTTGATGCATTGACAGACTTCGTTAAACGTCCTCAAATCGGTGCCAAAGGACTTGTATATGCTCGTGTGGAAACTGACGGTGTGAAATCAAGCGTGGATAAATTTTATTCACAGGCTGTATTGCAGCATATGAAAGAAGCATTTGCTGCGCAACCGGGTGACCTCATTCTCATTCTGTCTGGCGACGATGTAATGAAGACTCGTAAGCAGCTCAGTGAACTGCGCCTTGAAGCAGGTAACCAATTAGGGCTTCGCAACAAAAGTACATTTGCATGTCTGTGGGTGACAGATTTTCCACTGTTTGAATGGAGCGAAGAAGATCAACGCTATTACGCCATGCATCATCCATTTACTTCCCCCAGGCCGGAAGATATTCACCTGCTTGATAGTAATCCGGGAGCAGTTCGCGCCAATGCGTATGATATGATAATCAATGGTGTGGAAATAGGTGGTGGCTCTATTCGTATTCACGAAAGCGGATTGCAGAACAAGATATTCCGTCTGCTCGGATTTACCCAGGAAAAAGCGCAGGCTCAATTTGGGTTTCTGATCAATGCTTTCAGATATGGCGCGCCACCTCACGGCGGACTGGCATACGGACTTGACCGTTGGGTCTCACTCTTTGCAGGATTGGAATCTATTCGCGACTGCATTGCTTTCCCCAAAAACAATTCCGGTCGCGATGTCATGATTGATGCGCCATCTTATATTGCACAATCTCAATTAGACGAACTAAATCTCTCTATCGTACATGTACATTAGAGACATATTGGAAGAGATTGAACTGCATGCACCACTTCCCTTGCAAGAAAGTTTTGATAATGCCGGCATATATACAGGGGATGTGAATCTGAAAGCCACCGGTGCATTATTATGTCTGGACGTGACTGAGGCCGTAATAGATGAAGCCATTGAGAAAGAGTGTAACTTAATTGTTGCTCATCATCCACTGGTTTTCAAACCTCTTAAATCACTTACTGGAAAGACATACATAGAACGTTGCATGATAAAGGCTTGCAAAAACAACATAGTGATTTACGCCGCGCACACGAATCTGGACAATGCCAGCTATGGTGTAAATTACCATTTAGGCAAGTTGATAGGACTTCATAACATGAATATCCTAAATCCGCACCAAAATTCATTAGTGAAACTTGTCACGTTTGTTCCGGCTGCTTTTGCCGAGGTTGTACGCGAAGTTTTATTTCAGGCAGGTGCCGGGCATATTGGAAAGTATGACTTATGCAGTTTCAATATGGAAGGAGATGGAACATTCCGTGCAAACAAAGGTTGTCAGCCATTTTGCGGAGAGATAGGCAAAACACATTACGAAAAAGAAGTACGCATAGAAACAATCCTTCCGTCTTTCATAAAAGATGCGGTTATAAGTGCTCTGCGACTTGTACATCCCTATGAAGAGCCGGTATTCGACATATATCCACTGAACAACAACTGGACTACAGTTGGTTCCGGTATTATAGGCGAAATGTCTGCGAGCGAAAATGTCAAACATTTTCTACAACGGATTAAGAGGATATTTCACTCATCATGCGTAAAATATTCCGCTTTCACAAATGATATACGTAAAGTAGCCATATGTGGTGGTAGTGGAGCGTTCCTAATTCCCAAAGCAATTGCTTTAAAGGCAGACGCGTTTATAACCGGCGAAGCTCGTTATAACGACTTCTATGATGTGGAAAACAAAATATTGCTAACTGTCATCGGACATCATGAGTCTGAAGTATGTACAAAAGACATCTTTTATCAGATAATATCAAAAAAATTCCCTACTTTCGCACTGCATTTTTCTAGCGTTGATTTAAATCCAGTTAAATATTTATAGAATGGCAAAGAAAACATTAGTAGAAAAAGAATATACAGTTGAGGACAAGCTTTCTACACTATATCAACTTCAAATCATGCTGACTGAAATTGATAAGATTAAGACACTTCGTGGTGAACTTCCCCTGGAAGTTCAAGATCTCGAAGACGAAATTGCCGGATTGGAAACACGTCTTATAAATTATCAAACCGATATAAAAGAATATGATGCGTCTGTTATAACACAACGAAATAAGATTCAAGATTCTACTTCCCTGATAGAAAGATATAAAAGTCAGTTGGATAACGTTCGCAATAACCGTGAATTTGATAACCTTTCCAAAGAAATCGAGTTTCAGGGACTGGAAATCGAATTTTGTGAGAAAAAAACACGTGAGCTTGCAAATGCTATTGACAATAAAAAAAAGGAAATCGCCCACTTATCAGAAACTTTGGAAGGGCGTAAAGCTGACTTGTTACAAAAACGTAGCGAATTGGAAGAGATTGTTTCCGAAACCAAGCAGGAAGAAGAAAAGCTGAGGGAAAAAGCAAAAAAATTGGAATCGGTTATTGAACCTCGCCTTCTGACCGCGTTTAAACGTATCCGTAAAGGAGCCAGAAATGGCTTGGCAATCGTATATATTCAACGTGACGCTTGCGGCGGTTGCTTCAATAAAATCCCACCTCAAAAGCAAATGGATATCAAACTTCGTAAAAAGGTTATCGTTTGCGAATACTGTGGGCGTATTATGATCGACCCTGAACTTGCAGGTGTAGAAGTTTAAAATGCTATCTATTGTCCACGCTTACATAAATAAATATCACTTGTTGTCGGGAGAAAAACCGGTTATAGTGGGTTTAAGCGGAGGACAAGATTCTGTTGCATTGTTGACGATATTGATACGGCTAGGATATCGGTGTATTGCCGCTCACTGTAATTTTCATTTACGAAATGAAGAGTCAGATAGAGACGAAGTATTTGCGAAAAATTTTGCAAATAGGTTGGGTATACCTTTTTATAAAACAGATTTCGATACTATCCGGCACGCCTCTGAGAAGCACATCTCTATTGAAATGACTGCACGAGAATTGCGCTATTGTTGGTTTGAAGAACTACGTCGGCAATTAGGTGGGCAAGCCATTGCTATAGCTCATCACCGTGATGACAGCATAGAGACATTATTGATAAATTTGATACGGGGAACCGGCATCAAGGGATTGAAGGGTATAGAGCCGAAAAACGGTTTTGTGGTTCGTCCTTTGCTTGCTATAGGACGGGCAGAAATACAGGCATGGATAACAAATGAACAACTTTCATATGTTACTGACAGTAGTAATTTGTCTGAAATATATGTGCGAAACTTTATACGCCTTCGTGTATTGCCGTTGCTTGAAGATATCAATCCATCAGTGAAAGAGGCTATTGCGCGCACCTCGGGATATTTATCGGCAGTGGAAACCATTTATATATCCGTTATTGAGAAAGCAAAAACAGTCGTGATAAAAGACGGCAATCGTATTTCAATCTCAGAATTATTGCAATTTCCTTCGCCTGAAGCAATACTTTACGAGTTACTCTCACCATTTCATTTCACCCGTGTCGTAACGGAAAATATATTTGCGTCTTTGCATAAAGAAGCCGGGAAAATATTTTATTCGCCTACACACCGATTGATAAAAGACAGGAACGCTCTGTTGATATCATCACTCGAAGAGACAAAAACGATAAGATTATACACGATTGATAACGAGGAAGGTATGTGGCACGGGCCTATAAAACTTTCTTTTAAGAAGACTATTGTCGACAAGTCGTTTCATCTTTCGAAAAATAAATCTTACGCTTACTTTGACTACGATAAATTAAAATTTCCTCTTTTAGTCCGCATTTGGCAACCTGGTGACTGGTTTATACCTTTTGGGATGAAAGGGCGCAAAAAACTGAGTGACTACTTTGTCGATCATCAATACAGTCTGATAGATAAAGAAAAAGTATGGCTTCTATGTAGTGGAGAGAATATTATATGGATAATCGGTGAACGAATAGACAACCGTTTCGGTGTAAATAAAACAACAAAATATGTCTTATCAGTATTTTTTTCCAGGAATGATGTAATTGATGTGTAAAATATTTTACCTTTGCACGATTACTCCGCAGATATGTTGCTAATCATTCAAATTGGCTAAACAATCCGGTTATAAAATATCAATAGCAATTATACTTATTTGATTGTTCACGACTTGTGCCCAAGACGATATTATCACGTAATTCAGATTTTACACATTTCTTTAATATGCAGAAATATAATATTCTAGAACTTAACGAAAAACTTCTGCCCGATCTACAAAAAATAGCGGGAGAGTTAGGTATAAAAAAAGTTAGTTCCTTTAAAAAGGAAGAGCTTGTTTACAGAATTTTGGATGAACAAGCCATATCTATAGCCGGAATTCAGGTGGGAAAAGCTAAAGTGAAAGAGGCCCGAAAAGCTAAAGAAAAAGAAGCACAGAAGGCAGGAAGACAAGCTAGAACCAAGAAAAATATCCAATCATCTGTCACCCAACAAGGACAAATAGAAGCCGTAAAAAAAGAAACAAAAAACGAGTCCGTTGAGCCCAACACAGTATCACTTCATGCGCAGACAGAGATCCCGGCAGAAGAGATAAAAGAAAAAAGCGTCCAAAACGCTGGTCCCGGTAATGAAAAAAAATCTTCTATGGAGCGTAAAAAAAGAACTCGCATAGAAAAAAATGAAAAAACGACAAGGAACGTCATAATTCCTTCGACTCCCCTAAATGATAAAAATGAAGTGGTTGTTACACCAACAGTCCCTACACAGATTACCGAATCTACACCGTTAGCAGTAGCGCCGCTCAATGCGGTTACACAGACAGTTGTAAAAACATCTGAAAAGCCACTATTGCCTCCGGTAGTTTCTGAATACAAAGAAGAAGATGTTAAAGCAGCAGAAGGAATAAAAGCCAAGGAGAAAGAAGAAGAATTACCGCCCCATCCTACTGATGGAAAGAAAAGGATTGTCTTTAAACATCCAAGCGCTAACTCCTTACTCGACCAATTATTCCCTCTGACTCCTTCGCCGGCAAAATCTGAGCAAAAAAAAGCACAGAAAGAGCAAAAAGACCATGATAATGTTCTCCGCCAAAATGGGAAACAGTCCAATCAGCAACAGCAAACCAATATCAACAGCTTGTCTGCAGCAGTGTCTTCAGTGGAGAAAATGTACGAATTTGAAGGTATCCTTGTCGGAACAGGTGTGCTTGAAATCATGCAGGATGGCTATGGTTTCCTTCGTTCGTCCGACTATAATTATCTGACTTCTCCCGACGATATTTATGTGTCTCAATCTCAAATAAAACTATTCGGACTACGCACAGGTGATATTGTAGAAGGTCCCATTCGTCCGCCAAAAGAAGGTGAAAAATACTTCCCTTTAGTGAAAGTAGACCGAATCAACGGTCGCACACCGGAAGAAGTACGCGACCGCGTCCCATTTGACCATTTAACTCCGCTTTTCCCCGATGAAAAGTTTATGCTCACTGCACGGAAGTCACCTAAAGTATATGATAATATTGCCGTTCGTATAGTTGACCTGTTCTCTCCTATCGGCAAAGGACAACGCGGATTAATCGTAGCTCAACCAAAGACAGGTAAGACGATGTTATTGAAAGATGTAGCTAATGCTATAGCCACTAATCATCCGGGGGTGTATATGATTGTTCTTTTAATTGACGAACGTCCTGAAGAAGTCACAGACATGGCTCGTAGCGTTGATGCAGAAGTGATTGCCTCTACATTTGACGAACCAGCGGAACGCCATGTCAAAATAGCCGAAATTGTTTTGAATAAAGCGAAACGTATGGTAGAATGTGGTCACGACGTTGTAATACTTTTAGATTCTATTACGCGATTAGCGCGTGCATATAATACTGTACAACCAGCATCCGGCAAGGTACTTTCAGGTGGTGTGGATGCTAATGCATTGCAGAAACCAAAGCGTTTTTTCGGTGCTGCCCGTAACATTGAGAACGGAGGCAGTCTGACAATCCTGGCAACAGCTCTAACAGAGACCGGTTCCAAGATGGATGATGTAATCTTTGAAGAATTCAAAGGTACCGGTAATATGGAACTGCAATTAGACCGTAAGCTATCAAACAAGCGTATTTATCCGGCGGTCGACATAATTGCTTCAAGCACGCGCCGCGACGATCTGTTGCAGGATGAAGCTTCGGTCAACCGTATGTGGATACTACGCAAATACTTGTCAGACATGAATTCAATAGAAGCAATGGAGTTTGTCAAAAAACGGATGGAGCAAACCTATGACAACATGGAGTTCTTGGCTTCTATGAATGGATAAGCCTATTCTCCTAATCTCTATTTGAGAAATATTTCATAAACTGGGCCCGTTCATACATGTTCGGGCTTTTTATATGTGCATAATTTAGTGTGCTTTGAAACTGGGATAAAGAATAATATTTTGTTTGATTCATCCATTCTTCTATACATATAAGAATCTGGGGAATTATTTCTGGCCCATGCGTATATATGGCACTGACCATTTGCACTGCAGATGCACCAGCCAGCAAACATTTTACAACATCTTCCCAATCGTGAACACCCGTTGAGGATGCTATACTGATATCCGGAACCCTGCCGGAAACAATCGCTGTCCAACGAAGTGTATCACTTAAATCGGAATGACTACTAAATACATTGCCTGATATAATTTGCATGGTATGTATATTTATATCTGGCTGA
Source organism: Tannerellaceae bacterium (assembly GCA_031266215.1). Classification (GTDB taxonomy): domain Bacteria; phylum Bacteroidota; class Bacteroidia; order Bacteroidales; family Tannerellaceae; genus DFXE01. Next base: position 25,929 of record JAISBL010000035.1, read on the forward strand.
TATAGTCGATTGAAAAGAACAACACCATCTGCACCGTTTGTTTTCAGCAAATGTACAAAAGTTGGAATATTATTAAATGATTTGCCGATTTTCATAGTGACCGGTATGGAAACTGTCTCCTTTACCTTACGGATAATATTCGCGTATACTTCATTATTTGTCTCATTTCCGTAAGTAATATCAGTATCCATATAGTATACGTTCAGCTCAATAGCATCAGCACCTGCCAATTCAATCTGGTGGGCAAAATCAATCCATGCATCCACCCTGTGACAATTAATACTTGCAATAATAGGGATGCCACATATTGCTTTTGTCTTTTTTATAAGCTCTAAATACTGATTTACCTGATTGGATTTCACATATTCATGAATATAATCAATAGCCTCTGGAAAATCCGACTCTCTCAATAAGGAAACGCTTTGCATCTCGATTTGTTCTTCAAAAAGAGATTTCAGCACCACAGCACCTGCACCAGCTTTTTCATATTCTTTTATTTTTTCCGGCACGGAAGTCAAACCCGAACTTCCAACAATGAGAGGGTTGCGAAGCGTTAACCCGGCATATTTAGTAGTTATATCTATCATAATCAATAATTATTAAATTAAATGGATACGTATATAGACAAATATACATATTTCATTTTGTTGGCTGCATGTTTTATCTTTTTATTGTTTTAGATTCTATCTCCAAAGATAAAACTTCCTATCCGTACCATTGTACTTCCTTCGTTTATAGCAATTTCGTAATCACCTGTCATTCCCATAGATAGTTCAGTGAAATAGGTGCGATCTTCGAAAAATGACGATTTTAAATCCATGAAAAAAGCGTGCAGGGCTCGAAATTCTTTCTGGATTTGTTCACTATTCTCTGTAAATGTTGCGATTCCCATAAGTCCAGTAATACGGACGTTGGGATAATTGTCAATAATATTTTCATTTGCCAGCATCATTTTACATTCTTTTGGAATAAAGCCATGTTTATTTTCCTCCTTGCCAATCCGAATCTCTAGCAGTATCTGAATTATGCGTGATTGTTTAGCGGCTTGTTTATCTATTTCCTGCAATAATTTAAGTGAATCTACACTTTGTATGGTATGAACAAAGGGAGCTATATATTTCACTTTGTTTGTCTGTAAGGGTCCGATAAAATGCCATTCAATATCGTCCGGTAAAACTTTTCGTTTGGCGATTAATTCTTGGGTGCGACTCTCTCCAAAAATTCTCAAACCAGCCTGATATGCTTCTGTTATGCATCCGGCAGAATGAAATTTAGATACGGCAACGATTTTTACATTTTCAGGAAGTCTCTCTTTCAAAAAGTCTAATTTTGAACGTATGTTCATTGTTCTTGTATAGTACAGTTAAAAACATCTATCAACGCTGTTTCCGTTACAGCTGCGATGGTATAATCAGCCATTGTACCTTTCATGCCCTCTTCCAATAAGGCTATAGCTTCTTTTAAAGTAGAAGCCTGCACCATCATTTGCGCTGCCGTCTTCTTCTCTGCACCACTTTTTTCATCTAACGTGACAAAAAATATTTTTATTCGGTAAAAACGGTCGCCGTTTTCATTAAAAAATACTTCTGAAAGGCGAGCCCGTTTAATATCTGCAATAGTAAATTCACCGGTAATGTATGGGCGTATTTCTTCAATTATCCGTGCTTCGGCTTCAGTAAATGATAATGCATCTATCAAATAGGGTTCCATCACTTTCTTTTGTATACCATTTTCAAGTATCTTTTCATAAGACACTTTACATTCAAACCAATTGTGCATAATGTTTTATCTATATTGAATTATTTATAAAAATTACAAGCAAATGTACAAAAATATACGATAAACATCTACTTCCCGGATTAATTAACTACTTTTGCCTTTGATAAAATAATTATACACCAATAAAAAATTAAAGTTATGGCTAGACACAGAATGACAGAAGAAGAAAAGACTGCAAAACGTTTGACAAAAGAACAAGCTTTTGATGTTGTTGCAAAACACTTAAAACACCTTTCTTTTGTGGAATTAGAAGAGGTTATTGCCTTATCATTGCGTTATAAAAAGGAAAAATTAGGAAAAGAAGAACTTCGATTGATCAAAGAAAAAGAAATCATCGAACAGCAATTACAGAAGCTAAAGTAGCTTTATGCTAAATAAGAAAAACAGGATCGAATATTATGTTACGCAATATATAAAACGAAAATCACGTGATTTTCGTTTTATATTTCAAATAAGTTCGTATTAAAAACTATTATATTATTATGAAACTACATAAATTGTTTTTTTCAATTTCACTAGCCTGCCTGTTTGTCACTGCATGCGACAAACAAATCGAACAAGGCTTTGAGCCAGTTAACACTAAAGCTACACCCGAATCCAGACAGCTTTTAGACTTTCTTTATTCGTTACAAGGCAAATACACGCTGACAGGGCAACATAATTTTGTGAGCGACCTGCCACGTTACGATAATGTCGTTTTCTCCATAACCGGAAAATACCCTGTTGTCTGGGGTGGTGATTTCAGCTTTATGGCCCAAGGAGATAGCGTGTATAAATACCAGCATTGCGGCCCAATGAATCTGACAACACCTTTCGATAGCTGCGCTTTCAACGGCCGCTCAATAACCGACCTGCGGCAGGGTCTAATAGACGAAGTCAAACGCAAATATGCAGAAGGACGTATCATAACCCTGATGTGGCATTGTTGTTTCCCGACAGGGTGCGACGAATGTGACGGCGCCGATATTTGGCGTTTGGCTGACCGTTTGCCCTCTCAGGAAGAATGGGACGAACTGGTAACTGACGGCACTGAGCTTAATACTCTTTGGAAAAAACAAATGGACGGAGTTGCCACATACCTGAAACAATTGCGCGACGCCAATATCCCGGTCCTGTGGCGTCCGTTCCATGAAATGAACGGCGTTTGGTTTTGGTGGTGTAATAAACCAGGTGAAAACGGATTCAAAAAATTGTGGATTGCCATGTACGAATATTTCACCAACCACCACGAATTAAACAATCTGCTGTGGGTATGGAACACGAATGCGCCGAGAGACATACCGGGAGATGAAGCCGGGCCGTATGAAGATTTTTTCCCTGGTGTCGATTATGTAGATGTATTAGCAGCAGATGTGTATCGTAACGATTGGAAACAATCCCATCACGACGACCTTCTGAAAATAGGAGGCGGCAAACTGATTACACTTGGAGAGGTTGGCAACGTACCTTCGGCCGAGCTATACGAAACACAACCATCGTGGTCGTGGTTTATGGTCTGGGGATATTGCATCTATAACTTTGCAAACAGAGAAAACAGAGAATCCAATCCGGCAGCAAAAGCCACGTATGATGACCCACGCAGCATTACTTTAGATAAAATTGATTTCACAGGAAATACGTATAAGCTGAAAAAGACCGAATAAACTTTTTTGATGCCGGAAGAGCAACGGAATGCAGCATTTTATAATACGATAGCATCTAAAGCATAGTATGGCTCTTCGAAGATGCCAAACGCAAACAATCGAATGAACGAGCAACAACTGATAGACGGTTGTAGGAAGGGAAACAGGCTGGCTCAGAAGGAGCTTTATGATACATATTCTCGTAAGATGATGGGGGTTTGTTTACGTTACGCAAGTGATAAGGAAACAGCCAGAGACATATTACAAGATGGTTTCATTAAGGTGTTTACCAGCATAGGTTCTTTCTCCGGAGCAGGTTCATTTGAAGGTTGGATGCGAAAGATCTTTATAAATTGTGCATTGGAACTTTTGCGTAAATCTGACGTGCTACGGGATGCCGTGGAACTGGATTATAAAAGCGAAACGTCCGGTTCCGGTTATTCTGTCATATCAGATATATCGGCAAACGAATTAATGAAAATGGTGCAGGGATTGCCTGCCGGGTTCCGCACCATTTTTAATATGTTCGCCATAGAAGGGTTTTCGCATAAAGAGATAAGCGAAACGTTGGGTATAACGGAAAGCACCTCACGTTCACAGTACACACGGGCAAAGCAATTGTTGCAGCGTAAAATGAAAGACTTACTTTAACATGGATATAGAAAGAATAGATGAATTGGAGGACGTCTTCCGCAAGAAACTTCGGGATATGGAAGCAGAGACCTCACCGGATGATTGGGACAATATAGTCAATCGATTACCCGGGGGGAAGGTCATACCACTACGCAGGCGATGGGCATATTGGGCGGCTGCGGTAATTGCAGTTCTTCTCACTGGTGGAGGGGGAACTTATTTAGCGTTGCGCACAGATACCGGCATAATGATAACAAAACAAAACACGCCTGACTTTCCACAAAAAGCTCTGACCGCCCCATCTGTAATCACACCTGTCATGCCGGAAGCTACAAACAATCAAATTCTAGTTGCGGCAGCAAATACACAATCCGCCAGGCGATCAGTCGCCAACGTCTCCGTCAAGCCGGAAGAAGAAACAATAATGACTGAAATAACACAGGATACAGCAATACCGGAAGACTCCGGAGAGACTGAAGAAAACACACAGGATATTCCGGCAGTTGAACCGGTAATACAAACTGAAACAACAACCTCATCTCAATCAACACAAACAACAAACTCTACTGTTACCACCCGGAAATGGGGCTTTGGAATGGGAGTTGGAGGACTTACACAAAACTCCGGAGAGGTAGTAAACACTTACGTACTTAGAGGCAGCAACATTGAAGACGAAGAGTTATTGGCCATTAATGCCCCTTCGGATCAAAACCTGGGGAAACTGCCGCGAACCAATATCAAACACAGGACACCTATTTCGTTCGGGCTTTCGGTAAACCGAAGTCTGAATAATCGTTTCTCGCTCCAAACCGGACTGGTTTATTCTCTTCTTATCTCCGATTGGGAAACACAGGCCACAGCATACAACAATAAGACAAGACAAACACTGCATTTTGTTGGCGTTCCGCTATACTTATCTTACAAGATAACTGAGTGGAACCGCTTTTTGGTATATGCTTCGGCCGGTATTCAGGCACAGGTTAACGTATCCGGAAGATTGACGGTAAAAGGATTCTCTGATGATTTACAAACCAGCATGTCACATATAAACCAACGGATGAAAGAATGGCAATGGTCTGCGGGCGTCCATACTGGAGTCAGCTATCCGCTGTTCCCTTATGTAAGTGCATTTGCTGAAATAGGCGCCGTTTATTATTTTGATAATGGAAGCGAAATAAAAACAATATATTCCGATAAAGCTTTTAATATAAGTCCACAGATCGGATTCAGATTGAATTTTTAATACGTGAAAAAAATATACTAATTAAAACAAGTTTTATGAAGACGTTATCTTTTTGCGGACTTTTCTCCGCATGTATTTTGATGTTATCCTCCTGTCTGGAAGGAGGAAGTAATGAACAATCCCAAAGTGGTGTATGCGGAATTATACGTTTTGACATGAAAACCATGAAAACAGTGATCGACGCGCCAGGATACCCGTATTCGTTTTATGATCCGCAGATAGAATATTTGGGATTTTCCGATAATGACTGTATCCTGTTCAGCTATAATGTTAATTATAGCGACGAGATCAATACCAATTATCAGACTACCGGCATTGTGCAGGGGTCGATTTCCAATGTATCCCTTATTGATCAATGGCGCTGTATCTCAGAAGTAATAAACGACTCGGTCAGCCTGATTGAAAACGAACAACCTATCGCTTACGCTGTTTCTACCAATGGGCCAAGTTTCTACTACTCAGAAAGGCTGTTCCTGACCTCCGACTTCGAACGTAATACTGAACAGAGGACGTCATGGTATTTATATTATGAGCCGGAACTTCCCACAAAAGAAGTAGAAGGTAAAGTCGTATATTCCCTGTTCCTGCGTGCGGTAATGACGGCGCAGGGAAAGGCTCCCCTTGTTCAGGGAAGTGTGATCAATGTATACAATACCGGGAATTTCTTCGGCGAAACCACCCGCATTGAAAAAGAGAAGGGAAAGTCAGAGGTCAATTTTCAGATACATTATATTAATGACATAGGAGAAGACAGATCCTCTTTCACATGGGTTAAATCCGATGTATTGTCTATTCCTATTCCCGAAGATTAATCCGGCATGAAACGAGCGTGTAAAAACTATTTACGCCAAAGGCGATAAATCGAACGTACTGCGAGTTCCATACCTACATTAATTAATATTCTATTCGCATGAAAAAAAACGTTTTGTTTGGTGTTCTTTTTGCCCTGCTTTTCCCGTTCGTGACTTCCTGTCTGCGTGAAGGCGGGCAAAAAATATCTATGGGCAATTATCCGGGGGTCGCGATCAGGCGAAATGACAGCATAAAGATATATCTCAAAGGGAACGATGTGGTCTATTCGCCCCGGATAAGTTCGAATGTGGAGAATGAGGATTGCGTAATAATCGATTTCGTCCTGGATTATGATTTACCTGAAAATTCGGATTCCGGCAGGATTAAAGGGTTTCTCACAGTCGATATATCCAATGTCAGGTTTGTGCCCAGGCACGACCTGAAAACCGGACTGACGGATACGGCAGTTATACTCCCCGGCGAACACACCATTGCTTCCGTACAACAGCGGAACGCTTTTATCCTTAACCGGTTCTTCCTGTTTACCGAACATTCGGCCGACACTCTGCCGTTGCGTTTCGAATTATCATACGACCCGCAACAGGTGACTACAGACAAGGTGTACGACCTCTTTCTTCGTGTGACAAAGATTATGGAATCGCCATCGGCGCCCCAATTGAAGACACAGTATAATGCGTTTAATTTCACGGAACTGACAAACAGGGAAACGGATTCCCTTATCTTCAGGATTAATTACGCAAGGGCTTTCAACCGGGATTCCACACAGATAGACTGGACTGCTACGCCAATTTACCGGTTCGCCTTATAAGATTGTCAGGCGGGCATATTTCAAAAGCAACTGTTTCTGTCCGAAATTATCGAACTCGACAGTTGCTTTTGTATTTGCACCTTCTCCTTCTATATCCATAATTGTGCCTGTCCCGAAGCGGTCATGCTTCACGACGACCCCTGCACCCAGGCCTGATATATCAATGGGCGAAGCGATCGGGGCGGCTGGTTCGCCGCTCGTATCACTCACTCTCGACAGGCGAGGCGACGCCGGCGGTTGCTTTTGAAGGTAGGGTGAGTGTTGACGCTGGCGCAGCTCAAAGTCAGAGTGTCGCCTCCCAGGCACATCCAGATACTGCGCATCAATATCCAGCAGAAAACGACTTGGGGTGCATATATTTGTTTTCCCGTTCTGAAAGCGGCTTTGCGCATGCGTCAGTATGCAATTCTCCTCCGCCCGTGTGATGGCTACATAAAGCAAACGCCTTTCTTCCTCTATTGCACGCAGGCTGTCTTTAGCGCGCGACGAAGGAAAAAGATCTTCTTCCAGTCCGGTAATAAACACATTCTTAAATTCAAGCCCCTTAGCCGCGTGTACGGTCATGAGAGTCACCCTGTCCTCGTTTTCCTGCTTGTCATTATCCTGATCGGTAAGCAGGGATATTTCAGAGAGGTATCCGGCCAGGGTTACATGTTCTTCACCCTCCTCCATACGTATGGATATATATTCGGAAATACTTTTCAGCAACTCTTCCAGATTCTCTATACGGCTGGCCGCTTCTATCGAGCGCTCCTGCACGAAATCATCCAATATCCCTGTCCGTTTGACAACCATGGCGGCTGTTTCGTCGGCCTGAATCTTCCGGCTGTGTTCCATGAACTCCTCCATCATAACCCTGAACGCCTCTATCCTGCGTAAGGCCCCGCTATTAAGTTGCACGGAATGCGCCAGCGGGTCTTTGATGATAGTCCATATACTAAGGTTGTGTTCCGTAGCGGCGGCCGTCAGCTTGCCTAACGTAGTGTCTCCAATCCCGCGCGCCGGATAATTGATAATACGCTTCAGCGCTTCCTCGTCATTCGGATTCACTATCAGGCGCAGGTATGCAATGACATCTTTCACCTCTTTGCGGTGGTAAAAAGAAAGCCCTCCATATATCTTATAGGGGATATTGCTCTTGCGAAGGGCCTCTTCAAGGAGGCGCGACTGTGCGTTGATACGGTACAGGATTGCAAAGTCGGCATAAACGTAACGCCTTTCCATCATCCGCATTTCCGCAATCTTTGAAGCCACGATATACGCCTCTTCATAATCAGAGTAAGTATAAGTGAGGAGGATTTTGCCGCCCTTTTCCTTTTCCGAATAAACGGTCTTATGTATCTGCTCTTTATTTTTGCGTATCAAACTGTTGGCGGCATTGACGATAGTCTGCGTCGAACGGTAGTTGCGTTCAAGTTTAAATATGCGGCAGTTGGCGTATTGATCCTTAAATTTCAGGATATTGTCTATGTTCGCCCCGCGAAAAGAATAAATACTCTGCGCATCGTCGCCTACGACACATATCTTTTGGTGCAGTTCGGAAAGGCGGTAAACAATCATGTGCTGCGCAAAGTTAGTATCCTGATATTCGTCTACCAGGAGGTATTCAAAAAAGCGGCGGTACTTATCCAGCACGCCGGGGTGGTCGCGAAAAAGGATATTTGTTTGCAGCAGCAAATCGTCAAAGTCCATCGCGCCGGCCTGGAAACAACGGCTCTGGTACCGTTTGTAAATCTCCCGTATCATCGGCACACGGGCATTCATATCGCTTTCCACCAGTTCTTTGTTCTGTTCGTACGCCTTCCATGAGATCAGGGAGTTTTTTGCATTGGATATCCGGCTGTTCACCATGCCGGGGCGGTATGTCTTATCATCGAGCGACATTTCTTTTATGATCGACTTCACGAGGCTTTTGGAGTCGTCGCTGTCATAAATAGTGAAGCCGGAGGGATAGCCCAGAAGCTCCGCTTCGTTACGCAGTATGCGGGTGAAGATGGAGTGAAACGTCCCCATCCACAACCTGCGCGCCACATGCGGTTCGGTGAGGGCGGCCACGCGCTCCTTCATCTCCCTGGCCGCCTTATTGGTAAATGTCAGTGCCATGATACGGTGCGGAGGTATTCCCTGTCGCAACAGACAGGCTATTTTATACGTTAGCACACGTGTTTTGCCCGATCCGGCTCCGGCCAGGATCATTGCGGGACCGCCGGTATATAATACCGCTTCACGTTGAGATTCATTCAACTGGTTCAGATACTCTTCCACTATCCTGATTTTGATTTATGCATTGAAAAAGCAATACGTCTGAAAAACCGCCGCCGGCCGACGTCCAGTCAGTCAGCACCCCCGAAAGGGTGAAGCCGCAACGGTCAAGAAGCCTCCGGCTCGCCTCATTTGCCACCAGCATATAAGCATACAACTGGTGCAGCTTAAGAAAAGAAAAAGCATAACCCTTCATCAGCGTCAGGGTCCCGGTGGCGATGCCTTTGCCCCGGTGGTTCGGATCAATCAGTACACCTGCCGCGACCTTACGGTTGTGCACATCAAAGTCGTAAAAGTCCGCCAGTCCTACGCTCCCGTCGCACGTGTCTATCATCAGGCGCAACTGCTTCATCTCGTATATGCAGCGATGAGACTGGGCGATATATTCTTTCAGCGTATAGCGCGAATAAGGAGACACCGTGCTCCCGGCGGCCCATATGGATGAGTCGTTTTCCCATTCGTAAAGCAAATCCAGATCTTCAGGCTCCAGCGGGCGCAGACTTATCTTATCGTTTTTCAGCAGTGTCATAAGTTTTTTGGAGAGACCAGCCGGCCGCTCTCTTTGTTATAGATGTGATATGTTGTTTTCTTACTCTCAAGGGTATCCATGAATAAAAGCATCTGTTCAAACCTCATATCCTGGCAGCAAAAAGCTATGTCGGTAAACGCCTTCATCTGGTTGCGCCGGCAGATAGCGTCCATGACTCGGTTTGTGTCAAGATCCCAAAGGTTGACAAACTCCAGTTCAGGCATACGTCTGACGGATGCTGCTTTAATAGTCTCGAAGTTTTCCTCATGGCAGATGACAAGCAGGCGACGGCGCTTTATCTTCCTCGCCGGCGGCTTCCTGGGCGCCATAATGCGCGAAAAGGCGGCGGCAGAAGCCTTCATCCCTACAGCAAGGCGGATAAGCAGCGACGCCGCCCGTCCCGAAGCGGGGTAATACTTCCTGTAAAAGATAAGCATTGCGCCGTAGAAGTTCTTCACAAAAGACATATCGCCGCGTCTGGTGCTCTCTCCCTTGTAGTGAAGGATGCGTTCGGGGATATAATAATTGCTATACCCGTTCAATACCATCCGGTACGAGAGGTCTATATCTTCGCCGTACATAAAAAACGCCTCATCCGGCAGTCCCGCCTTATCCAGGGCCTCGCGCCTGAGCATCATAAAAGCGCCCGACAGCACATCCACCGTATGCTCTTTATCCGGGCTGAGGTACGACAGGCTGTAACGGGCCAGCCAGCGTGAGGCGGGAAAGAGCCGCGACAGTCCCGACAGCTTGCAGAAGGAAACCCACGGTGATGGAAAGCTGCGTTTGCTCTCGGGCAGGAAGGCGCCGTGGGCGTCTATCATCTTCACACCCGCGCCGCCGGCCCCGGCATGCTCGTCCATAAAGAAGCAAAGCGTGCGTATGCACCCCTCGCCGATTATCGTATCGGGGTTGAGCAGAAGCACATACTCGCCCCTGCATTGCCTTATAGCCTGGTTGTTGGCTGCGGCGAATCCGGGGTTGGAGGTATTGCCTATAAACACTACCTCCGGGAATTTCGGGCGCAGATATTCCACCGACCCGTCCGCCGAGTTATTGTCCACCACAAAGACTTCGGCTTCCATGCCCGCAACAGCCCGGCCGACCGACAGCAGGCACTGTTCAAGCAGGTACTTTACATTATAGCTTACGATAACGACCGATATCTTCATATCGCCTTGTGATTAAGTATTGTGGGAGTTGTCAGCCGCAAAGGCCGTCCGGTTCAGTATCGAGCGTCCGAGCGTTATTTCGTCCGTATATTCTATCTCGTCGCCAACGGATACGCCGCGGGCTATTACCGTCACCTTCACATCGCAGGGCTGGAGCTTGCGATAGATAAAAAAGCCCGTCGTGTCTCCCTCCATAGTAGCACTGAGCGCCAGTATGACCTCCTTTATCTCTCCGCCTTCCACGCGCCGCACCAGGCTCTCTATCTCAAGGTCGCCAGGCCCCATCCCGTCCATTGGCGAGATGATGCCGCCCAGCACGTGGTAAACGCCGCGAAACTGCTGTGTATTCTCTATCGCCATCACCTCTTTTATGTTTTCCACGACGCAGACCGTAGTATGGTCCCGTCTCAGATCGGCGCAGATGCTGCACTTCTCGCTCTCCGATATATTATGGCACGTCAGGCAATAGCATACATCCCTGCGCAGGGCCAGCAGGGCGGAGGCAAACCCTTCGGTATATCCGGCGTCGCGCCTGAGCATATAAAGCGCCAGCCTGAGAGCCGTCTTACGCCCTATGCCCGGCAGCGATGCCAGTTGGTTCACCGCGTTATCCAACAATGCTGACGCATATTTACGATCCATTGGTTCTTTCTTTTTTCAAAGACGCAAACTTACAAAAAATTACTTTAGTATGAGGCGGGTATAAGAAAGGCCGCCGGGTGTCGCAGGCTCGTTTTACATACCGCTTTAACTCTTTCACGTCATCTTTACGGGCTAAGGTCTCCACCGGTTCGCAAAGATGTCAATACATTGGCGTCTCACTATGCGCCTGTACGGCGTCTCACTATACGCCGGTATGGCGTCTCACTATACGCCGGTGCGGCGCATCACTATACGCCGGTGCGGCGCATCACTATACGCCGGTGCGGCGTCTCACTATACGCTGATGCGGCGTCTCACTATACGCTGATGCGGCGTCTCACTATACGCCGGTGTGGCGCATCACTATACGCCGGTATTATTGACGCCCGCCCTGGTTGTAATTGCTTACCTTATCGTCATCACCCCGTAAAGTGTTGGATACAAAAGAGCCGATCCAATGTGTAAGAACGGCCCTTAATGGTATTCCATGTAAATATGGCTGACCGGGCGGCGCCAGGAGGGTCTTACCTGGGATTACTCACATTAAGGCCCTAAGGACTTAAAGTCTTTAAGACTGCACGACAAGAGGCAATGGCGATAAAAAGCAGCGGGCGTCTTTCTCCGGATTTGCCCGGTTGAAAAGACGCCCACCCTGAAAAACGCAGATATTTACATGCTAAGGTAAGGGCCTGGGTATTACTCCAAATTGGTTTTTATATTATTGTTGTATGCAGCGTACCGGCAAAGCCCAAGTCCGCCTAGCGCCGCTGGCCACATTCTGTATCTGTGCCAGGGCGGCGTCTCTTAAAAATATGAAGAGCCCATCATTAGGGTTGAACGCATCAGCCGTCCACAGGGCTCCATTATTACTGGCATAGGAGATAGTGCCCATGGCGGACGTGGTCATACTTCCAAAGTACCCCGCTACTATGAAGTAAAGGATGTCCGTACCGTTATCACCCTTTGTCTGATACCTTCTGTCAGCAGAAGTGATGGCGTTCTTTGTGCCAAAATTTGCTATCAATACGTTCCATTCTTCTCGTGTAGGAACTTTCCAGCCCGGAGGACATGGCCCCTGCTCTTTTTCGCCGTGCCAGAGATCAGGGTCCGAGGGGGTCAGCCAATCGTTCACATTACCTAATATAGCCACGTAGTTTGGATCGTCCACGGCAACAGGACCGTCTTTCTTCACGTTAGCGTTTGCATCATCATATTCGTCTTTGTAAAAGCCGGTAGTGCGTCCCCACTGGATATACAGGCCCGCCTGGTCGGAGGTTGCCACGGCGGTAGTAACCGGCGTCTGCATCTTAGCCCCAACATTAAGCGGCGCCCAGTAGCGTCCTGCTTTAAGCACCGGCTTGTACGGCTCGTTGGTAGGATAGCGTTCATCGGTATAAGCCGGCACACTTATAATGCTGACGGAATCCTTATCGCCGGTTGTACCGGTAAGCCTGACTTTGAGGTCAACGGGCACTTTCGTTACTGGCAGACTGATAGTGACAGTGCTCATGTAGCCGGGGGTGCCGGCGTAACTCACCTGTACCGGATTGCTGATGCTGACGTTGATAGCTTCAGCATGCGTACCGTGAAGGGCTTCAACCGTGGCCTGAGGTTTGGTGCTTGTCGCACTCACATAATACAACTGTGCGGATGCAGGGGCAGTAGCATCTGAATAATCCACTATGCTGTAACCTTCATTGTTGGTGCTGGTGCTGACTCCTTCGCTGGAGGAAACAACAGGATTGAACCCAAGCACTGCGCTTCCCTCTTCGAAGGTGGGCAGGTTATCGGTATCTGTCCAGTCGGCTACCACAAGCTTAAAGCTAAGACTGGAGTCTGTTGCACTCTGGGTGACGATTATCCGGTACAGCTTGTTGGCGTCTATAGGCTGATCGCTGGCAAGGGGGATAGAGTACGCCTTGCTCTCAGCCGTGACGGTAATAACCGTACCCGTACTGCCAGCACCAAGTGTAGTGGGATAGAGGTAGAAACTCTTACCGGTGTTAGCCAAAGATGATCCCGCGATCTGATAAGTAAGTCCGCCTACGCCGGGAGCAAGCACGTTGTCCGCATGATCCAGCACCCTGCCCGTAGG
>JAISBL010000072.1 GCA_031266215.1 Tannerellaceae bacterium
GGAATCACATGGGTAAGCACCACTAACAACACTGCTAATTCGCAATGCGTCCTTATTCAGATGAACGTAGCTGTAGGAACTACGAGTACAGTTGTTCGAACTATAGGTTTACCGGTACGTTGCATACAACAATAATATAAAACCAATTTGGAGTAATACCCAAAGCCTTCCTTAGCATGTGAATATCTGCGTTTTTCGGGGCGGGCGTCTTTTCCACTGGGGGGAAGACGCCCGCTGTTTTTTACCGCCACTGTCTCTTGTAGTGCAGTCTTAAAGACTTTAAGTCCTTAGAGTAATCCCAGGTAAGACCCTCCTGGCGCCGCCCGGTCAGCCATATTTACACGTTGAATCGGCTCTTTTGTATCCAACCACCTTACCGGGTGATGACAATAAGGTAAGCAATTACAACCAGAGCCGGCGTATAATGAGACGCCACACAGGCGTATAGTGAGACGCCATACCGGCGTATAGTGAGACGCCACACAGGCGTATAGTGATGCGCCACACAGGCGTATAGTGATGCGCCACACCGGCGTATAGTGATGCGCCATACCGGCGCATAGTGATGCGCCATACCGGCGTATAGTGATGCGCCATACCGGCGTATAGTGATGCGCCACACTGGCGTATAGTGATGCGCCACACCGGCGTATAGTGATGCGCCAATGTATTGACATCTTTGCGAACCGGTGGAGGCCTTAGCCCGTAAAGATGACGTGATAGCGGTCCATTTTCTTATACCGAACTCCGTGTATGGGCATACTTTACGCGAGCGGTCGGGAGCGCCCCTGTTTATTTTTTTATCTCTTCGTGTTTAGGGATAGCCGACTTCTGTTTGTTTTTTTATACTGAGTGAATATGCGATGACATGAACAGAGATATATTACATAAATTTTGCATCGGACAAGCCTCCTACGAAGAGAAGGAGGCCATTAAGCAATGGCTGGAAGCTGATCCCGGCCACATGGATGAACTGATTGCCGAACGGGCGTTGCTGGATCTTATACTGCTGGCGGACAAACCGGATTATGCCATGAACATGAAAGAGCCGGCCCGGCGCCGGTCGGCGTTCCTTCGCTTTGGCGCAGAAGCGTTGAAAATAGCCGCAGTGGCAGCTCTGGCCCTTGCCGGAGGTATCTATTTCCATACGAAAAAAATGAATGATATGGCACTGGCTATACATACCGTAAGCGTACCGGCGGGACAGAGGGTAAACATCCTCCTGCCCGACAGTACCAGCGTATGGCTCAATGCACGTTCCGAAATAAAATACCCGTCGGCCTTTTTACCCGATCGCAAGAGGGTGGTAGAACTTAATGGGGAAGCTTATTTTGAGGTGAAACACAAGGGAGATGCCCCCTTTGTCGTGCATACAGGTAAATGCGACGTAGAGGTCCACGGGACGACCTTCAACCTGGATGCATACAGCAACAGCGACAACTTTTCGATAGCCCTTATCGAAGGCTCTGTGAAGGTTACAAGCAATGAAAATCCCGAAAACACAATAATTCTCTCTCCACGCCGGAAAGCCGATTACATAAACAGCGTTTTCCTGGCCTCATCAATAAGCGCCGACGACTACGACACTTATCGCTGGCGCGACGGATTATTATGCTTCAAGGATATAAGTTTCACTGAATTGCTCAGCCGGCTGGAAAAATGCTACGACGTAAGGATTGTAACCGAGAACATCAATCCCGTCACTAACTATGCCATCAACGGTAAACTACGCATATCCGACGGTATCGATAACGCCCTGCGCGTATTACAGAAAGAGGCAGGATACACCTTTATAAGAGACAGTGAAACAAACGTCATTTACATACGCTGGTGAAGCCCACGGGGCCTTATCAATCTCAACTGAATAAACTAAAAAATGAAAAAGCCTATGAAATAAAGAAAGAAGTTCGAAAGGAAAAACCATCTGTCGCCAATGTTAGCCTTAAGCATGCGGCAACGTACAGACGAAACGCAACACAACACACACACTATTTACTATTATTTAATGTATTAATTTAAAGAAAGACAAACGTATGAATCAGAATTTTTTCATGAAAGTAAAAGCAACAACCCTCCTGTTGTTGTTCATATCAGCTTTCAGCCTCCATGCGGAAAACCCTAATCCGGCGAGTGTTTTGATCACAGTTAACCAGACAAGCTCTCAACTGGAACAGGTGCTGAATGATATAGAAAAACAATCCGACTATCTCTTTGTTTACGGCAAACAGGTAGATGTACGCCGGAATGTATCCCTCAATGTTAACCGATTACCCTTAGATGACGCTCTGAAGCAACTGTTCAGCGGGACAGACATCCGCTACGAGATTGACGGCTCATACGTCATCCTGTCTTACACAGGACGCGGTAAAGCCACAGGCGCATCCCCTACCCTGCCCATCGCCCAGCAGGCTGTTACTGTTACAGGAACGGTGGTCGATGAAACCGGTCTGACCATGCCCGGAGTGAACGTCCTCGTCAAGGGCACTACAACGGGAGTAATAACCGGGATGGATGGTGAATACAGCATCAATGTGCCCGGCGGCAACGCCGTACTTGTCTTCTCCTTCCTGGGCTACATACCCATAGAAAGGACGGTAGGCCAGCAGCGCGTAATCAACATCACCATGATTGAAGATGCAAGGCAGATAGACGAAGTTGTGGTAACGGCCCTCGGTATAGTGAAAAAGGAAAAATCACTAACCTATTCTACCCAGGTGGTAGGAGGCGAAGAACTTACCCGCGCCAAAGACCCTAACATGCTCAACTCGCTGGCCGGTAAAACAGCCGGCGTACAGATAAACCGCAGCGCCGCCGGACTGGGTGGTTCCGTCAAGATAGTTATACGTGGTAACCGCTCGGTCAGCGGAAGCAACCAGCCTCTGTTCGTGGTTGACGGCGTGCCGGTAAACAGCGGCTCCAACAGTTCGGTCGCTACTACCATCGGAGGTAACAACGACTCCGGTAACCGCGATGCAGGCGACGGTATATCCGACCTCAACCCTGATGATATAGAAAGCATGAATATCCTCAAAGGCCCTGCCGCCGCCGCTCTCTACGGTACCTCTGCCGCCAACGGCGTAGTGGTGATAAGCACAAAGAAAGGCAAGGCCGGACGGGTAGACATATCCTTCAGTTCCAATACTACATGGGAAAATGCTACTTACGGGATACCTGAGTTTCAGAACAGTTTCGGTGGTGTGACGTCTTCATGGGGCGATAAGATAAACAGTAGCCAGGACTATGTGAAAGACTTCTTCCAGACAGGGCTTACTACCATAAACTCCATCACGCTGAGCGCCGGTTCTGAGACCATGCAGAGTTATTTTTCGTACGCCAACACACTCGGAAAGGGAGTGATTGAAAACAGTGAGCTGAACAAGCACAACCTCAACTTCCGCGAAACAGCTAATTTCTTTGACAAGAAACTGACCGTAGACGCTAACGTCAGCCTGATGTACCAGCAGGGCAAGAACCGCCCGTCGCCCGGAGGGTTCTACCTCAATCCGCTGGTCGGTCTCTACCGCTTCCCAAGGGGAGGCTCCGTACAGGGCGGAGAATCCTTTGATTATTACAAGGAAAACTATCAGTATCTCGACGCAGGCCGTAATATATACCTCCAGAACTGGTACACCCGTATAAGCGGCGGCTGGGAGCAAAACCCATACTGGCTGATCAATAAGCTGCCTAACGTGGACGACCGGTACCGTACGCTTGCCAACCTGAGCCTCTCTTTTAGGTTTAACGAGCATTTCACGCTAGCCGCACGAGGCAATGCCGATTTCTCTACCAATAATTACGAAATGAAGATGTATGCCGGGACAGACAATGCCCTGGCCACCGGTAATAACGGACGCTACATAGTAGACCAGTCTAACAGCCTGGCGCTTTACGGCGACGTGATGCTGACTTACCAGCAGCAGGTGGGCGACTTTGCCATCAACGCTTCCGTAGGTTCAAGCATCAAAGACAACCGGGGGAAATCAATGGGTATCGACTCATATCCGTCAGGGCTGTATAACCCTAACGTTTTCTCTATTAACAACATCAACCTCAATGCAGCCTCAAACTCCCTGGGCAAATACCACGGACAGGAGCAGGCTGTGTTCTTTGCCGGGCAGTTGGGCTTCCGCGACTGGCTGTTCCTCGACGTTACCGCCCGTAACGACTGGACTTCTACGCTGGCGTTCACCGACTACATGAACAAAGGGTTCTTCTATCCCTCGGCAGGGCTTAACTGGGTTATAAACGAAGCCCTCAGTCTGCCCGAATATATTAGTCTGGGCAAAGTCAGGGCAGCCTGGTCCAAGGTAGGTAACGGTCTTCCCCGCTACAGGAGTAATCCTCTTAACAGCGTAGGACGCGGCGGCGTGGTCAACTATAACACCACCGAGCCTTTCAGCAAGCTTCAGCCTGAAATGACTACCTCCATCGAGGCCGGTACCGAGTGGCGCCTGTTCAACAGCCGGCTGGAAATAGACTTTACCTATTACAAAACAAATACCAAAAATCAGATATTCTCCCTCTCTGCCCCGTCAGGCTCAAAATTTACCACCTATTACGTAAATGCGGGTAATATCGAGAACCAGGGTATAGAACTCATATTGGGGGGCTCTCCCGTATGGGTGGGTGACTTCAGGTGGAAGACGTCGGTCAACTATTCGCACAACCGTAACAAGGTCATCGAGCTTGCCGAGGGATTAGACCTGTTCAGATTTAGCGGCGGAGGCTCCAACAGTTACGATATGCGCCTTGAAAAGGGCGGTTCGTTCGGCGACTTCTACGGGCGTACCTTCCTTCGTGACGAACAAACAGGCGCCATACAGTATGACGCCGACGGTATACCTATGCCCGACAGGTCGGACTACAAGAAGATAGGCAACACGGCCCCCGACTTTAACCTCGGATGGCAGAATACGTTTACCTATAAAGGCTTCTCGCTGTACTTCCTGATAGACGGACGGTTTGGCGGCGATGTGCTTTCACTCACAGAGGCCGAGCTTGACAAATACGGTGTCAGCAAACGCTCCGGCGACGACCGTCTGAACGGAGGAGTACAGTTTGACGGCAAGACAATCCAGAACGTAGAAAGATTCTACAACATTGTAGGCGGACGCGACGGCATCACCGAGCACTACGTGTACGATGCTACGAATATCCGCCTGCGCGAACTATCCGTCGGCTATACCATTCCACGCAACATACTCAAGCCTCTTCAGGTAGTAAGAAGTGCAGACATCTCTCTGATAGCACGTAATTTATTCTTCATCAAAAACAATGCGCCTTATGATCCTGACGGAACGCTTTCCGTCGGCAATGAGTTACAGGGGGTAGATGTGTTCGGCATGCCGAGTTCACGCTCCTTTGGGTTCAATCTGAAAATTAACTTCTAATCTGACAGCGATATGAAAAGTAATATAATGAAATATTCAGCCGCCGCTCTTTTGTGTGGCGCTCTTACACTCAGCTCCTCGTGCACAGGCGGTTTTGAGGAGATGAACACAAGTCCGTTCGGCGTGTCAGACCAGGAACTGACACAGGACAACAATCTGATAGGTATGCACTTCCCAACCATCCAACAGTCCATTTACTACAACCGTGGCGGCGGCGGATGGGGATACCAGATATTTCAGAACCTGAGCGCAGACATATGGTCAGGTTATATGGCTACTCCTTCAGATTTTAAGGGAGGGATCAATAACCAGACATATTTCCTTAATAACGACTGGAACGACTCCTGCTGGGAATATACCTATGACAACGTGATGAGCAACCAGATCAGGGTGAAGGAAAAATGCGCCGAGCAGGGTGACCTGTACTCTCATTACGACGCCATCAACACCATCCTGCGCGTACTGGCCATGTCGCGTATTGCTGACCAGTATGGCCCGATCATCTATTCCAAATACGGCGAAACGAAGCTGGGGGGCGAATATGACTCCGCCCAGGATGCCTACAAGCTGTTTTTCTCTGAACTGACCGCGGCTGTAAATACGCTTAACGAGTATACCACCAGACAGGTTCCGTCATTCGCCGCCTTTGACATGACCTACGGCGGAGACCTGTCCAAATGGGCAAAGCTGGGTAATACCCTGCGTCTGCGACTGGCTATGCGTGTTGTGAAATACGATTCCACATGGGCGCGCACCGAAGCCGAAGCCGCCATCAAAGCCCCGCAGGGGTTGTTGCAGAGAGGCGAGAGCCTTATCATCAGCGGCTTCGGATGGAAACATCCGCTATATACCTGCTCCATCGAGTATCAGGACATATTTATCAGCGCAAACATCCAGTCCATTCTTGCCGGATATGAAGATGCGCGGATTGAGAAGTTTGGTATAATCAACGGTGACAAACAGATAGTAGGCGTGCGTACAGGTATTCCCGATACAGACGAGCTGGCCGATCCTTACAAGGCGATCATCTCACGCATCAACGTGGAACCAGAATCGCCGGCCGTTATCGTGTCTGCGGCTGAGGCTTTCTTCCTTCTGGCCGAAGCGGCCCTGAGGGGTTGGGATACTAACGGGGGCGACGCCAAATCGTTCTACGAAGAAGGCATAAGCGTATCATTCGCCCAGTGGGGAGCATCCGCCGGCGATTACGCCAGCCGCTCAAATGTGCCGGCCGACTGGAATGACCCGCTGAGGGATGACTTCGATTCCCCGGCCGTGAGCCATGTCTCTCCAAGGTGGGAGGATGCCGCCAGCAACGAAGAACGCATGGAAAAGATCATCACCCAGAAATGGATAGCCGGATTCCCCGAAGGTATGAATGCATGGGCCGAGTGGCGCCGTACGGGCTACCCCAGGCTCTTCCCTATCCTGAAAAACGACAGCCAGGGAACGATACCTACCGCTCTTGGCGTTCGCCGCCTTACCTATACTCTGGGCGAGCAGCGAAACAATCCCGCAGGGTACGCCAGCGCGGTGCAGATGCTGGGTGGCCCTGATACCGGAGCAACCCGTTTGTTCTGGGACATAGATAAGCCGAATTTATAGGAACATATTAGTAACTTTGAGGCCCGGGCGTATATGCGTCCGGGCCTTTATAAATATTTTATTCGTATGAAACGGGCATGTAAAAGCTATTTACGCCAAAGGCGATAAATAAAACTTACTGCGAGTTCCATACCTACATTTTAAACATTTTATTCGTATGAAATCCATTGTATTAACTATCATTTGTCTTTGCATGGCGGTTGCCGCGCCTTCTTTCTCGCAGACCAGGCAGGCGACAAAGCTCGACTCGGTGATGCCTGTACGCGGACTGGCCATTGCGGCTCCATCGGTTCAGGGGATACCGCTCTTTATTAAATTCATAGAAGAAGAGCTGGCTCCGGCGCATTTCAACCTGCTTATCCTGCGGGTGGACTGGAACTATAACTATACGAGCCACCCGGAGCTGAAAGATCCTGACCCGCTGACGCTCGACGATGTGAAGAAGATCGCCCTCGCATGCAAAAAGCATGGCATACGCATTGCGCCGCAGATCAACCTGCTGGGGCATCAGTCGTGGGCAAAGACTACCTATGCGCTGCTGCGCGAGTATCCTGAATTTGATGAAACGCCTCATGTGCATACTGAAAATTATACCGGCTGGCCCAATCCCGACGGACTTTACTGCAAGAGTTACTGTCCGCTGCATCCGGGCGTGCACAAGGTGGTGTTTGAACTGATTGACGAACTGACCTCGGCTTTTGAAACCGACCTGTTTCATGCAGGCATGGACGAAGTGTTCTACATCGGTGACGACAAATGCCCGCGTTGCAGCGGACATGACAAGGCTGAACTGTTCGCCGGCGAGGTGACTGCCATCAGCAACCATCTTGCCCTGACGGGTAAAAGGCTCATGATATGGGGCGACCGGCTGATCGACGGCAAAACGACCGGTATCGGGGCCTGGGAGGCCAGCATGAATAATACGCACAGGGCTATAGACCTGATACCCAAAAATGTCTTTATATGCGACTGGCATTATGAGCGGCCTGACCAGACGGCCGTTTACTTCGCCATGAAGGGATTTGACGTAGCCACCTGCCCCTGGCGCAAGCCCGAAATAGCCCTCGTGCAGCTTAATGATATGCTGCACCTGCGTCAGGGCGCAACGCCTCAGATGGCGTCTCACTTCCAGGGGATCATCGAAACGGTATGGTCCGGGGCCGACGGGTTCCTGAAGAGCTATTATAACCCTGAAACTTATTCCCAGACAGTGTCTGACGCCGTCACGCTGAAAAAGCTGATGGAAGCCTACAGGCAGATGCCTTAATTCAATCACACTGACATACCATGAAAAAAGTAGCAGTAACAACCCTCGCGCTCCTCTCTTTCTGCTGCCTGCCAAAGGCGCAGGTAGACGAAAAACTGAAGAACGACATTCGCAATACGGGATTCGTACACAGTCCGCTGCCAATTGATTACAGTAAATCGTTCGAGACGTTCGGACTGACAAAAAAGGCGTTACAGTCCGACATGCTCTGCGACATGGAAGACATGGGCCGATGGTCTCACAAAGGCATCGGCGCTATGGCGCAAACAGACCAAAGGAGCATATCGGGCAGTCACAGTCTCAGGCTCACCGCTCCCGTCACCGCATCCGAACTCCCCACATGGGGGTTGGGGCTTGGCACGTCGATGGCGGGCTTTGACGTTGGAGGGGCCAACTGGGAGAAGTATAACCGTATCATGTTCTACGTATACCCCGATTGCGAGGGGGCGCGGAGCATATACCTCAACCTCTACGTCGAAAACGACGGCAGGATCAAAGTGCCCGATAAATACGGGCGCGAAGGTTACCACGAGATCAACCTCATAAATCATCAGTGGAACCAGTGCTTCGTTGAAATGTCTGAACTCTCGCGTGACAAGGTGACCAAACTCCTCTTCGCCATCGAGATATTCGGGAAAGAAGAAACAATGGGAGATTTCTTCCAGTATGATATAGACGCCGTAGAGTTGCAGACCATCGAAAACCCCGAAGTGGTCAGCGGGTGGCAACCGGCCGTAGGGCGTATCATTCACTCCACTACCGGATACCGCGCCGAGAGCGAAAAGTCGGCCATAATAAAAGTAGCCGGCCACAAAGGGAAATTCCAACTTGTAGACTACACCACCAGCCAGGTAGCCTATGAGGGTAATATCAGGCAGGAGAAAACCGCCATAGGGGCGTTTGAGACCGCCGTCTTTTCAGACTTCACCCGTGAAGGGCAATACTTCCTGCGCGCCGGCGAAGTCAGTTCAAAGCCTTTCTACATCAATCGCAACGTATGGGACGACTCGGCATGGAGGGTGCTCAACTTCATGTTCTGCGAACGCTGCGGATACCCCGTCCCCGGAAAGCACGGGGCCTGTCATGCCGACCTTAACGGTGAGCATAACGGCCATGTTTTTACTGTCAGCGGCGGATGGCATGACGCCGGCGATATGGCGCAGCAAACCCTTCAGACCGGCGAGATAGCATACTCTTTCTTTGAAATGGCCAACCGCGCAAAGGAGAAAAACAATACAGACCTGTATCTGAGGCTGGAGGAAGAAGCTTTGTGGGGGCTTGATTTCATACTGAAAACCCGCTTCGGCGACGGATACCGCATGCAGTCATGGGGCACCAACCTGTGGACTGACGGCTTCATCGGAACCATTGACGACGCCGGCCGCCGGCAGGTACGCATTCATAACGGGGGATTTGAGAACTTCTCCTTCGCCGCCATAGAAGCCTACGCCTCGCTATCCATCGACCCGGCCAAAGATCCGAGGCTCAGGGAGCACCTTGCCAAAATAGCCGTAGAGGACTTTGCCTTCGCCCTCAAACGCTTTGAAGAGCTGGGATATAACGAGCGATACCGCAGCGGACACGCCTACATGGCCTCACAGAGCCAGTACATGGCTACAGTCTCCTGGGCGGCAAGCCTTATATACAAGCTTACGCAGGACGAGTATTACGCTCAAAAAGCTGCAGAATACATACGCTACACCATCGCCTGCCAGCGTGTAGAGCCGCTGAAGGACAAAGACAAAACGCGGGGGTTCTTCTACCGCGACCTCGACAGGAAGTCCATCGTACACTACAACCACCAGTCGCGCGACCAGGTCTACATGCAGGCCCTGACGGCGCTGTGCGAAACGCAGCCTTCGCACCCCGACTACCAGCAGTGGGAAGGCTCTATACTGATGTATGGCGAATACCTGAAAAACATCATGCGCTACATACAGCCCTACGGCATGGTCCCAAGCGGCGTTTACCATATAGACGAGGTGAAAGACTCGGCTAATTTCTACGTAGTACACACCCGACTTCAGGAAGACGCCTCGGCGGATTACCGCGAGCAGCTAGAGAACGGCATACAACTGGACAAAGAGCACTACCTGCGTTTCTTCCCCGTATGGTTCTCTTTCAAGGGTAATGCGGCCGTACACCTGGCGACGGGCAAAGCCGCCGCCCTGTGCGGCAAATTTCTCCGCGACAGGGAACTGATTGACATCGCCGAGCAACAGCTGTTCTGGATCGTGGGCAAAAACCCCTTCGGCCAGTCGCTCATATACGGCGAAGGCAGTAACTACGCCCAGCAATACTGCGCCCTGCCGGGTGAAATGGTTGGCGAGATACCCGTGGGAATGCAGTCGCGCTTCAACGAAGACACTCCGTACTGGCCACAGTTC
Organism: Tannerellaceae bacterium; assembly: GCA_031266215.1. Taxonomy (GTDB): domain Bacteria; phylum Bacteroidota; class Bacteroidia; order Bacteroidales; family Tannerellaceae; genus DFXE01. The sequence continues at coordinate 10,650 of JAISBL010000072.1, forward strand.
AACACCGCAACCTACAAGGAGGTATGGGGCTCTTCGGCCGGTAAATGGATGTCGCTGATCTCTGAGTTTTAACCCCTCTTCCTAAAACAAAAATGCCTTATGACTGTATCCAATGGAGATTTTACCGGGCGTAACGCGGCGATAGACATACTGCGTGCGCTCACCATGTTTGTCATGATCTTTGTCAACGACTTCTGGAAAGTGCACGATATACCCGGCTGGCTCGATCATGCCGGACGGGGCGAAGATTTCATGGGACTGGCAGACGCTGTATTCCCCACCTTCCTCTTTGTCGTCGGGATGTCCATACCTTTTGCCATCGAACGCCGGTACGCCCGCGGGCTGTCGGGCGAATCGACGATAGGGCACATCCTCTCGCGAACGCTGGCCCTGCTGGTCATGGGGGCTTTTATAACCAACTCTGAGGCCCGACTGTCGCCCGATGTGAGTTACCCAATCGGCGTTTACTGGTTCCTCATGGTCTTTGCATTCTTCTGCCTGTGGAACCAGTATCCCAACACGCAGGACGTCTGGCGCAAACGTACGTATATGATACTGAAGGTAGCCGGGGTGATCGTTCTGCTCTACCTGGCCATCACCTTCCGCAGCACTAAGGGAGACGTCTTCGGCGCGCGCTGGGGTATCCTCGGATCAATCGGGTGGACTTACCTCCTGTGCGCCTTTATTTACGTCTTCGCCCGCGACCGGCTGAAGTATCTTATACCCGCCTGGATAATATTCGTCATCGTCTGTATACTCGGCTCCCGCATGAACGAGGCTTCCGGAGGCGAAGCTATCCTGGCGCTTCCCCGTCCCAACTTCTACAGCGAAGCGCTTGGTATACTGCACATAGGTAACGGGGCTTTGCCGGCGTTCACTATGGGAGGCGTCATCCTGTCTATACTCAGCATCCGGTGCGCCCACTGGCCGCAGCGTAAGAAACTGGTTGCAGCCCTGGCGCTGGCCGCTGTGCTGCTCTTTGCCGGAATCATGGCCCGGCACTTCTGGATATTGTCCAAGCTAAGCGCCACGCCAACGTGGATATTCTACGTAACGGCCATTGCCGTAGGCGTCTACGCCCTTCTCTCCCTCGCGGTGGAAAAAGGCGGTGCGCGTTGGTTCGATATAATCAAACCGGCCGGCACGGCTACGCTCACCACCTACATCATCCCCTACGTATCCTACGGGCTGGCCGATGTTACGGGGGTGATACTGCCCGACTGGTTTACGCATGGCTTCCTGTCCATTGTCAACTGCCTTTGCTTCGCCTTCGCCATAATATGGGTCACCTGGCTGCTGGGGCGCATCGTCCGCATTAAGCTGAAGATATGACGTATATAATACCGTCTTTTGCAGGCAGGCGAAGTGGTCGCAGGCGCGTTTTCCGAACACGTCATGTTCTAGCCCGCGAACACGTGATGTTCTAACTAACGAACACGCCATGTTCGTGGGTTAGAACATGCGATGTTCGTAATATGGCTGAGATTTGCTCCGACATAATAATAACATAATATATATAATGTATGAAAAACTTGAAACTTGTTTTATTTCTGTCCGCCGTTGCCGCTATGACGGCCTGCTCTACCCGGACGCAGCAAACGGCTGAGTACCCGATGTTCTGGACGTGGCTCGATTACCGTCCGTCGATGAACTTCGATTCGGTATGCCTCGTAATGAGCGAGACCGGTATAGACGGCGTTATGCTTAACGCTCCAACGCCCGACGATTACCGTAAGGCCATACCCATAGCACATAAGTACGGCATAGAGGTCTATGCCTGGCTCTGGACCATGAACCTTGAACACGGGCGCGACTCCATCGTAAAAGCCCATCCCGAGTGGCTGAGCGTAAACCGCAGGGGCGAAAGCCTGGCCGACCATAGGGCTTATGTGGATTATTACAAATTCCTCTGCCCGGCCCTGCCCGAAGTCCGCGAGTTCCTTAAAGAGAAAGTAAAGGCTTATTGCGAAGTAGAGGGACTGAACGGTATAGCGATAGACTACCACCGCCTGGTGGACGTGATACTGCCTACCACACTGTGGCCGCGCTACGGTATCGTGCAGGACAGGGAATATCCCGAATGGGACTACGGCTATCATCCCGCCATGATAAGTAAATTCCAGGAGCTGCACGGCTACGACCCCAGGGAACAGGAAGATCCCTCGACGGATGAAACGTGGCTGCAGTTCCGTTGCGACCAGGTGACCGAGGTCGCCAACGAGATTGCCGAGGTAGTACATTCATACGGGAAAAAGATGAGCGCCTCGCCCTTCCCCACCCCGGCCATGTCGCGCAGCATGGTACGTCAGGACTGGGGAAAGTGGAACCTTGACATCGTCTTCCCTATGGTGTACCACAACTTCTACACCGGCGACGTCAGTTTCATCTCCGACTGCACCATTGACAACGTAAAGACCAAGAACCCGATGACCACACTGTATTGCGGTATGACGGCCAGCAACAGCCCCGTCATGTTCGACTGCATGGACGCCGCCCTCAACAACGGCGCCGAGGGGATAGCCATCTTTACCGTCGGAAGCCTTCGCTCGCCTGAGATACGCGCCCGCTTCAGGGCCTATGCCGACAGCGTCAGGGCCGCCAGGGCGCAGACGGGGGGCCTAAACCCGGCGTTGACGGGAGTAACATCGCTCAACCTCAACCCGTTTGAGAAGCCCTTCATCATGCAGGCCATCGACATGCGCATGGCTGCCTACATCGGTCTGGCGCGCTCCGCCGCCTCTCCGGAACTGAAAAACGCCGGTTGGGACGCTATTGAAAGCCTCTCGGCCAATGCTTTCCAGGCAAACACCGCCGACGAGTTCGTCAGCCTCCTCACCGCCGCGCCACGCCGCGCCGCAGAACTTCAGCCCCTTGCCGAAGCCCTGGCGAAGCAGCCTTTTGCCGACATCCGTCCGGGCGAATACACCTTGTCCGAAGAGTACGGCACTACGAAATGTTACAAGCGTCTGGAGGAAAACAGCGGTGTGACCTTCGACATCAACTTTTATTTCTACGGCAACATCATCTCAGGCTGGAGCATAAAGCCCGACGCCGCCTCATACGATAAATACCGCAAAAGTCTGTAAGCCCGGCGCTGTCAACAGATAATCAGGCAGGAGGAACGGCATTAATTTCCGTTCCTCCTCTCACACTACTTTCAGCCGCCATGTGCAAAAAAAATCATTACTGTCCGGATTTTCGGATACGTATGCTTCCCGTTCTGTACCCCTGCCCGATTCAAAATAAGCCGCCTGTTAATGCCCATATCTTCCGGAGAAATTTCCTGTCCCAATTCCTTCGGGGTTATGGACGAGAGTTTGCAGGGATATTTTCAATATCAGCAGACGCCCGTCGGCCGAATCTTTCTTCAGGCTGTATATACCTGCGACTCCGAAGACTACTACATAGATAAGCAAACAGTATGTTATAACCATTAATTTTTCACTAAATCAAAACGTTGGAAACTTAATACATCATCGCTGTATTTCGGATTCAGATAATGACTGCTTGAAATGTATAATCCATCTTCACGGATAAACATAACCTGGGAATTATACGTATAATTTGGCAACAATGTCTCGCCAATGATGTTGAAATATTTATCTATGATGATGACAGAGAAGCTTTTACGTCCATATCGCAGAAGTTCTGTCCCTCGTATGTTCTTTTCCAATTCTGTTTCAGGGTATGCTATGCGGTAATAGACATCCCTATATTCATCATAAAGTAAGTTTCCATAGTTGGGATTCTCACACAGCTTTTCCATAGTCACATTTCCATAATCATCCGGTATTTTCACTTCTTTTAGATAATTACTTTTCACTTTCACTAATTTGACATGTCCATGATTAGGAGGCGCCACATATATATTTTCATCAAAATAGAAAGAATAAACAAACTGTTTGCCATCAAAGCAGCGACTTAAATACCCTTCTACTCCATAGCGTTTTGCCTTATTATCTGCACCCGGGAAAGTGGGATAAGTAAATCCCAAAAGGGCTTGTACATTATGAGTCATTATATCAATAACGGCGCATACCGGATTTTTTTCTTCCAATCTGTTACATGATGGGATGATGTATATTTTATTATCAATAACAACTATAGGCTGATGTAAAAAAGTTGTAGAAGCATGAGCTGATAGTGGAATCCCTTCAGTCGATTCAAAGTATTGAATTTTATCCTTTACTATGGCGTTACGGTCGATTATGGCAAACTCACTCAATCCACTATTGGTTATATATATACTATCTAAATTATGAATATAATATCCGTTAAAAAAACCAACACCATTATTTCCTTCAACGTGTGGTCTTATTGTGAATTCCAACTTTTCAGTATTCGGATTATAAAATAAAATTTCATTTTGCGAAGGATTCTGAAAAGTTAAGTATTCTTTCCCACTATCATCAATATATAAAAATAATGCGTTTATATCTGACTTTGTATTCGAATTAAGCGAAAAAGAAAGATATTTATCTGAACCCACCAGAGAGTAAGCATTTGCATTTTTATTATTTGTATGATTGCAAGAAAAAAAGATAAATATCCATAATATGGCAAATAAACTATTTTGCGTTTTCATAATTAATATAGATTAACGTGAGTTCGATATAAGAAATCTGTAAAAGAGTTACCAAAAGAGAACAAATAGTTATCTCTATAATGTTTATTAATAAACGATTAACTAAAGTATTCTCTCATGCTGACAGTAAACGAAGTTACAGAGATTTTCTATCTAAGCGATGACTTTTCGAAAGAATTTGATATTACCATCAAAAAACATGTCTTACAGGAAAATAATGGCAAAAAGCACAGAAATAAGCCAAACAGGCTCAGCGATAGTGAAGTTATGACTATTCTGACAGCTTTTCATTTAAGAGGTATGCGAAACCTGAAAGCCTTCTACCCGTTCTATGTTTGCAAACACATGAGAGATTATAGCAATTGAATTTATTGTGTACTATATCCATCTTCGGCAAACCATCCTAAAATATCCGATACGGAAATTATATCTAAAGCATCCGCAATGGCCACCTCCAACAATTCTTTTGTT
>JAISBL010000123.1 GCA_031266215.1 Tannerellaceae bacterium
AATTTGGCTTCTATGATACGCTTGCGAAGATCAAGGGATAAGGGAACGGGCATAATGATATGGTTAATGAGATTTGAATACGCAAAATTAGTATATAATTTATTAAATTGCTATAATACGTTTGTATATATACACAACCGGCGTAAGCATACTATCTTCGATAAGTCCGGAAACATACTCAATCCTCAACTTGTCTTCATAAAAACGGTACCTGTGGTAATTATAAAAACTATCATTGAAAGAATCATCGACGGAATAAGTATAACTGTATAAAAGCTGCGCATCTATTTTATAGAACATCGGGGTGAGAGGATTGACTTTCTGTACTTCCGGCGACGGATATATGAATGCAGGCAAATATGTGCCATTTGGGAAGTATTCAACAATCCTGTCTCCCGATGCCGTCACGGTTCCGGCGCTTTCGATTCGTTCTGTTTCCAACCATTTGCCCACAAACAGCCCACGGATGGAATCCAGACTTACTTCGTCAGTCTCCCCTTCAATGGGCGGGGAAATGACAGGATAATCATCATCCGGCATTTCTCCGGGAGGCGTTTCCCCGGGGGTCACAGGTATTTCCGGAGGCGTAACAGGCGTTTCCGGCAAACCTTTCTTCTCGTTACTATCGCAACTCCATAAGCATGCCATAGTAAAGAAAACAAATAATAATGTGCTTTGAATTCGTATTTTCATATTGACGTATATTCAACAGACCTGACTGATAAACAGTGGCAAGTTATAGAAAAACTGGTGACAGGCAAAGTTCGCAGGCGTAAACATTCGCTTCGTTCAATATTAAAGTAGAACTGTTATTTAATGGTATGAAAACTAATAAAGCATATCCCTGACTCAGGTTTGTAGTCTTTTTGTAATAAAATATGGCTTCCTTTGCATGGTGTAAAGCTAAGAAGGATATGAAGTATTTGTTTATCGTACAGGGAGAAGGACGGGGGCATCTGACGCAGGCGATAGCACTGTCGGACATTCTGAGGCGCAACGGCCACGAGGTGGCGGAGGCGCTTCTGGGTGAGAGCGACGGGCGGGAGACGCCTTCTTTCTTCAGAGACAGGATAGGTTGCATGGTTTGCCCTTTTGACACTTTGTCGTTCAGGTATATGAAGGATAAAAAGCAGGTAGATCTGCTGGGCTCCATCCTTTTCAACACCGAGATCAGGCAGTTGGGCAGGTACAGGAACAGTATACGCTTTATCTACGAACGCATTTGCAGGCACCGGCCCGATGTGGTGGTATGCTTTTATGAGATGCTGTCGGGGTTTACACGTTTCCTTTATATGATGAAGGTCCCCTTTGTGCATATAGGCCACCAGTTGCTGCTCAACCACCCTGATTATCGCTTCGGCAGGGGCGGCGGCTATGAGATGCGGCTGTTGCGCCTGCATGCGATGATGAATAATATAGGCGCGACGCGCAGCCTGGCCCTTTCGTTCTACCCTATGCGCGACCATGAAGAGGAGCAGATCATGGTTGTGCCTCCACTGTTGCGTAAGGAGATACTGGAATCAAACCCCACGGAGGGCGATTATATACTTATATATATGCTTAACGCCGGATACGAGGAGGAGGTTATGGCCTGGCACAGGCGCAACCCGTATGTGCGGCTGTATTGCTTCTGGGACAGGAAGGGGGCCCCGGAGGAGTGGAAGGTAGACGATTACCTGACTTTTTTCACCATAGACGACACTAAGTTCGTCCGTTACATGGCCGGGTGCAGGGGTTATGTCTCTACCGCCGGGTTTGAGTCTGTCTGCGAAGCTTTCTACCTGAATAAACCTACGCTTGTTATACCGGCCCATGTAGAGCAGGAGGTGAACGCAGCCGATGCCGTATCTACCGGTTACGGAGTGGCGTCGGACAGATTTGACATAGACAGGCTGATAGCTTTCATGGCCGACGGCCCTGTCGATAATTCGGCCTTCCGGCGCTGGGTGGACTCGGCCGGGGAGGTTTTCCTCAAACAACTTGTCATATAAGTATCGAGGCGATGAACATGTAGATCATCATTCCTATGATGTCGTTGGTAATGGTGATGAAGGGGCCGGTGGCGAGGGCGGGGTCTATCTTCAGTTTGTTGAGCGTCATTGGAACCAGAGTGCCGAAGATACTTGCAAACATTACGACGGAGAAAAGGCTGAGCGATACCGATGACGTGATGGCGCGGTCGCCCAGCGTGAAGTAGTTATAGATAAAGACGGTGAGGCTGATCATGCTTGCGTTGATAAGGGCGACGACTGATTCCTTGAGCACCTGCGAGAGGATGTTGCCGGCCTTTAGGGTATTGTTGGCCAGTCCCTGGACGACTATGGCCGAGGACTGTATTCCCACGTTCCCTCCCGTTCCCCCGATAAGCGGTATGAAAAGGGCCATCTTGGGGTTGGCGGCAAAGCCGCTTTCGTATCCTCCCAGGATCATGGAATTACTCAGTCCGCCTATCATCCCGATGAGCAGCCAGGGCAGGCGGGCGGCGGTCTGCTGGAAGACGTTGTCGGAGGTTTCCACGTCCTGCGAGATACCGGAAGCCAACTGATAGTCGCGTTCGTGCTGCTCGCGCACTTCTTCCATCACGTCGTCGATGGTGATGCGTCCTACCAGACGCCCGATGCTGTCGATTACGGGCAGCGCTACGAGGTCATACTTTTCGATTACCTGAGCTACCTCCTCTATGCTGTCGTCTTCGCGTACGGCTATGGGATCTTTCTTCATCACGTGCCTGATCTTTGACACCGAGGGGTTGGTGATCATCCGTTTAAGCGGGAGTACGCCCTTGAGCCGTTCGCTGTCGTCGATGACGTAGACGTAGTATATCTCATCCATTTCTTCGGCCTGATGCCGCATCTCTTCGATGCACTGCGGCATGCTCCAGTTTTCGTTTACCACGATCATCTCCGTGCCCATAAGGCCGCCGGCTGTGTCTTCGTCATACTTCAGAAGGTCTACGATGTCGCCGGCCTGCTCGGTGTTCACAATGTGCGAGAGTATTTCTTCCTGGGTGTCTTCGTCGAGGTCGCGCATTAGTTCTACTGCGTCGTCGGTGTCCATATTATCGACGAAGCGTTTGGCGATCAGTTCGCTCGACAGTTCTTTGAGCAGCTTTTTACGGTCTTCGTCTTCAAGCTCCACCAGCACGTCGGCCGCCTGCTCGTCGTCCATAAGGAGGTAGAGGTAGATACCTTCCTGGAGGTTGAGCTCCTGGTATATTTCAGCTATGTCTGCCGGGTGAAGGTCATTGAGTAATTTTTTTGCCGTGATGTCATCTTTCTGTTCGATGATCTTCTTCAGCCGCTCGATATATTCTTTTGTCAGTTCAATCATGTGATTATCGGTCTGTTTGCGCTTTCAGGCAGCGCCCGGTTAATAATGTGAGTTCTACGAATTGCTCTACGGAAAGCTGCTCCGGGCGTTTGTCGAAAACAGGCAGTTCATACTGCGGGCAGTCTTTCCCCAAAAGCGGCTTCATGGAGTTGCGAAGCATTTTGCGCCTTTGGTTGAAGGCTGTCTTAACGACCGTTTTAAACAGCGCCTCGTTGCATCCCAGTTCTGTCCGCCCGTTCCGCTGCATCCGGATAACGGCGCTTTTCACTTTCGGCGGAGGTTCAAACACATCTTCGCTTACCGTAAACAAATACGTCACATCATACCATGCCTGCACCAGTACGCTTATTATCCCATACGTACGGCTTCCCGGCGCGGCGGCCAGCCTTTCGGCCACTTCTTTCTGCAACATCCCGCTGCATAAGGGTATCCGGTCTTTGTAGTCCAGCGTTTTGAAGAATATCTGGCTTGAGATATTGTACGGATAGTTACCTATCACGCAAAAAGGTTCGGAGAATATGCCCGTAAGGTCTGTCTGAAGGAAATCGCCTTCTGTGATGCGTCCCTCGAGCGCGGGGAAATGTTCTTTGAGGTAGCGTACCGACTCGCCGTCTATCTCTATCACAGAGAGGTTGTGGCCGGCTTCGAGCAGGAAGCGGGTGAGGACGCCCGTGCCCGGCCCTACTTCCAGTACCGGCAGCGACTTGTACTCAGATAACGTCCCGGCTATACGTTCGGCTATTTGCAGGTCTTTCAGGAAATGTTGCCCCAGGGCCTTCTTAGGTCTGACCGGTCTCGTCATTTCTGTCTCTCCTCTTTGATTTTAAAAATATTACTATATTTGCGGGCGGACAAAAGTACGACAAATAATTAAAAACTACTTCACTCACAATGAGATTTAAGCTCCTCCTCAACACCTTCTTAAAAGTATTTCTACCACTCATTTTAGGCTGCCTTCTGCTATGGTTTTTGTACCGTAAAATGGATTTTGCGGAGATATGGAATGTTATCAGCCGGGGAGTTCGTTATGATATTATACTTTTTTCCCTTCTGTTCGGCCTTGGGGCCAACATTGTCAGAGGATGGCGCTGGGGGCTGCTTATCGACACGCTGGGGCAGCGTTACAGGATGAAGAACCTTATATACGCCGTGCTCGGCAATTACGCCATTAACTTTTTGCTTCCGCGCGTAGGCGAGGTGTGGCGCTGCGGCATTATCACCAAATATGAGAAAATATCGTTCCCCAAGCTGATCGGCACGCTGCTTATAGACCGTGTGACCGATACCCTGTCGGTGGGCCTGATAACGCTGTGCATATTCGCCTTCAACTTCGGGTTCTTCAGGAACTTCTTTGCCCGCAACCCCGAACTTATGATAACGTTCCCCGACAACGGCAGCATACTGTGGCTTCTGTCCGGCTTCCTTATCATTGCCCTGGCGGTGTGGTTCGCCTTTGTGCGGCTGGGCAGCTTCCATGTGGTGCAAAAGGCCAGGGGACTGCTGTCTAACGTATGGCAGGGCGTGAAGAGCCTGTGGCTGATGGAGCGCAAATGGCTGTTCCTGCTGCAAACGCTGGCGATATGGACCTTGTATTATTTCTACTTTTATATCACCTTCTACGCCTTTGATTTCACCCGCGAACTGGGCCCCGGCGTAGGGCTGGTCGCTTTTGCGATGGGCAGTATCGGCGTAGCCGTACCCATACAGGGAGGCATCGGCCCGTGGCACTTTATGGTGATAGCTTCGCTGATGTGCTTTGGAGTGAAGGAGACCGACGCCGCCGCCTTCGCCCTCGTGGTTCACACCACCCAGTCAATATGGACGGCCCTGTGCGGGATATTCGGCATCGCCGCCCTTCCCCTTACCAACAGGGGCGCCTCTCATAATTAAGCTGTAACGGATACATGAGAAAGATAATTATAGCAATAGACGGACACTCGTCCGCCGGCAAAAGTACGATGGCCAGAGACCTGGCCAGGGAGATAGGTTATATCTATATAGATACCGGCGCCATGTACAGGGCTGTAACCCTGTATGCCATCAGGCACGGGTTATTTCATGACGGCGGACGTATAGATGAAGACGGCCTGCGGGCCGCTCTGACCGGCATATCCGTCTCTTTCCGTCACGATGAAGCGACGGGCCTGTCATACACCTGCCTTAACGGGGAGAATGTGGAGAAGGATATACGCTCGATGGAGGTGGCCTCACTGGTAAGCCACATCGCCGCCCTCAGCTTCGTACGCCGGGATATGGTAGCGAGGCAGCAGGAGATGGGCCGCGCCAAAGGCGTAGTGATGGACGGGCGCGACATTGGTACGATGGTCTTCCCCGAAGCCGAGCTCAAAGTCTTCGTCACCGCAAAGGCCGAAATACGCGCCGGCCGCCGCCTCGCCGAAATGCGTGCAGGAGGCCTTGAAGCTTCCTTCGAATCCGTACTTGAGAACGTAAAGACGCGGGACCACATCGACTCCACCCGCCCGGAAGGCCCGCTCAGAAAAGCCCCCGGCGCTTTGATACTGGATACTTCAGACATGACGGTGGAAGAACAGAAAGCGTGGCTTATCGGACAATATACGAAGGCCGCCGCCGGCGCCAATAATCAGCCCGCACCGTGATAGAGGTGGAAATAGATAAGGACTCAGGCTTCTGCTTCGGTGTAGTGAACGCCATAGAAAGCGCCGAGCGCGAACTGAGGAACACTTCAGGTGTGCTGTACTGCCTGGGAGATATAGTTCATAACAGTCTGGAAGTGGAACGGCTCAAAAACCTCGGACTGCATACCATAGGGCATGACGAGTTCATCCGCCTGCGGGATAAGAAAGTGATGCTGAGGGCGCATGGCGAACCGCCGGCTACGTACGGTGAAGCCCGCCGGAACGGCATAACGATAGTGGACGCCACCTGCCCGGTAGTACTTCGCCTGCAACAGAAGATAAACAAGTGCTTCAGGGAATCGCAGGATGGGAATACGCAACTGATCATATACGGCAAAAAAGGACATGCCGAGGTAAACGGACTGGTAGGACAGACCGGAGGGACGGCCATCGTTATAGAGAAGCCGCAGGACCTGGACCAACTGGACTTCAGCCGCAACATACTGCTCTTCTCGCAGACCACGAAGTCGCTCGACGGATTCCTCCACATCGTGGACGCCATCAGACAGCGCATCGGCCCCGGAGTGAGGTTTGAGTACTTCGACACCATCTGCCGTCAGGTATCCAACCGCCTGCCGGGCATAAAGGCCTTCGCCTCGCGGCACGACCGGGTATACTTTGTGGCCGGCGAGAAAAGTTCCAACGGCAAGGTGCTCTTCGAAGAATGCCTAAAGGCGAATCCGCAGAGCGTTTTCATCTCGCAGGCTGCCGAGATCACCCATCCCATTCCGCCGGAAGTCAGGCGGGTGGGCGTATGCGGGGCCACCTCCACACCCAAATGGCTGATGGAAGAGGTTGCCGGGCGTATCAGGGAAATTAATAACTTTACACCTCAATAATTCACCCGGAAAAGAAAAATACCATGAAGTTCAGCACCCTGAGTTCATCCATTTTTGAACAGGCAACAGGTGACTACCACGTGACCGATGACGTGGATGCGCAGGCCGCCAACCCTTATACTCCCCATACGATAGAGCACTGCCTTTATGCGAAAAACCGGATAGACACAGTCCAGTGGCATCTGGAAGACATAATACGCAATCCCGCCATAGAGCCGCAGGATGCCCTCGCCATCAAGCGGCGCATAGACAGCTTAAACCAGGAACGCACCGACATGGTGGAACTCATCGACAGCTATTTCCTCTCTCTGTACAAAGACGTCGCACCCCTGCCCGGCGCCACAATAAACACCGAAAGCCCCGCCTGGGCGGTAGACCGGCTCTCTATCCTCACGCTCAAGATATATCACATGAACCTCGAAGCTGCGCGTGCCGGCGCCGGGCCTTCGCACCGCGAAACATGCAGCGCCAGGCTGTCTGTCCTCACCGAACAGAAAGAAGACCTCTCCCTCGCCCTCGACCAACTGCTTGACGACATGGCCCAGGGGAGGAAGTACATGAAGGTATACAGGCAGATGAAGATGTATAACGACCCGCGGCTCAACCCCGTGCTTTACGGCCGTAAATAATGGGCGGGAGGAAGATACTTGTCATACGCCTTTCTGCCATTGGAGACGTAGCGATGACGATACCCGCCGTCTACTCGGCCGCCCGCTCCAACCCCGGCTGCAGCTTCACCGTCCTCACGCAGGCCTTCCTGATACCGGTATTCATCAACCGCCCTCCCAACGTGGATATAATGGGCATCAACACCACCGCCCGCGGAGCCGAGAAGTCGCTGCCCGGACTGTTGCGCTTTGCCGTCGCCTGCGCCGCCCAGGGCTTCGATATGGCGCTGGACCTGCACGACGTGCACCGTACCAGGATCATCCGCCTCATGCTGCGTATCAGGGGTGCCAAAGTCTTCAGCGTCTGCAAGGCCCGGCGCGAGCGCTATCGCATGACGCGCCCCTGCAACAAAGACCTCACGCCGCTGCGCCCCGTGACGGAGCGTTATGCAGACGTGTTCAGGGCGGCCGGACTTAAATACACCGAATCCTTCGGCGCTCTTTTCGACGCCGGCGCCCCTCCGTCAGCCCTTGCCGCCACAGAGGGCCTTACCGGCCCAAAAGAAGGCTTCTTATGGGTAGGGATAGCCCCTTTTGCCCGCCACCGTGGCAAGACGTACCCGCCTGACAGCATGGAGCAGGTAGTAGCCACACTGTCGCAGCGCCCCGGGATGAAGGTCATCCTCTTCGGAGGCCGCGACCGTGAGCGTGAGGCGCTCGAAGACTGGGCCGGCCGCTATCCGGGTGTGCTCAACGCCGCCGGGCGCTACTCCCTTGACGCCGAACTGGCCCTCATCAGCCGCCTCGACGCGCTCATATCGATGGACTCGGCCAACATGCACTTCGCCTCCCTTGCAGGGGCCACCGTCATCTCAGTATGGGGAGCCACCCACCCCTCGGCCGGCTTCTACGGCTACAGACAGGAGGCCGGTAACGCCGTTCAGCTAAGCCTCCCCTGCCGTCCCTGCTCCGTATACGGACAGAAGCCATGCCGCCGGCACGACTATGCATGCCTCGCGCAACTACCCCCTTCGGCGATAATCGAGCGGCTCGACAGCATATGCAGGGGAGCAATCTGCCGGAAATAATCACCCCGCCGCCCGCCTCTTCTATGACGACATACCCGATTTTCCCCGGTTTCTCAGGTCATCCGGGGACGAAACAGGTCTGACGCTCCTGTATTCGACAGATGAATCGCTGCCGGAGGGTGACTATGCAATTGAGATTACCGACCTGCGCAGGGCATACGCATTTAAGAATCTCGACGTAAACAAAACCGGCATTGCTCTTTGCATAACCTAAGGTGTATTCTTTGATGTTTTAGCTATTGGCAACAAGTAGAATAAACTGAAGGTAATTCAGTCCTGAATTTCCCGAAAGCAGGCCTGAACTTCCCGAAAGCAGGCCTGAGTTCCCCGAAAGCAGGCCTGAGTTCCCCGAAAGCAGGCCTGAGTTCCCCGAAAGCAGGCCTGAGTTCCCCGAAAGCAGGCCTGAGTTCCCCGAAAGCGGGCCTGAATTCCACGAAAACAGGCC
>JAISBL010000004.1 GCA_031266215.1 Tannerellaceae bacterium
GTGAAAATAATCGAAGCGATAAAATGTTTTTCTGAGCTTCCGTATGGCGATCAATGTCTGTTGAATACTGTTTTATCTCACAAAACGAAGATTACTCATCCAAAATATAACTGTTTGCCTTACCTGTGTGGGGTATCTTATCCTGTGTTATTGAAACTGCGCAGGCCGGGTTTTTATTATACTCAGACAGAGTTCAGCGAAGCAGCCATATCACCTGTAATTGTGCATTTTGCTACATTTTTCCTTTCTCCCCGTCCGTGGACAGGCGGGTGTATTCCAGACAGCTTTCATGAAAAATGGAGATATTACCTGAGTATTTCCCCGTGGAAGTCACATCCATTATTGCCGGAAAGCCGAAAACAAGGGAAGATATTCACTAAAATTTATCACCTGCTGCCTGCGCCTTTGTCTGTTTCAATCGCAGGGCTATTACACGCATATATTATGCCGTTAACAGGGATATTGAAAAGACGGAAATTTACCAGGGAAGTAATCTCTACGACCAATACTGAGCGCAATCTCTTTGTCAGAGAAAAAACAGTACCGGACAAAGATTACACGCCTTTAAGTAAAATCGCCAATACTGTTGCCAAAAGATTCTTTGACCTGTTTTTCTCCTCCTTATTCCTGATTGTGCTATTCCCTTTTATTTATCTGATAGTCGGGATTGCTATCAAACTGTCCTCTCCGGGGCCTGTGCTTTTTCTGCAGAAACGAATGGGAAAAGATGGAAAAGTTTTCTTTTGCTACAAGTTCCGCAGCATGCGGGTTAATCCCGACACACGGCAGGCTACCGCCAACGACCCGCGTACGACGCGCATCGGCAGGTTCCTGCGCCGCACCAACCTCGACGAACTGCCGCAGTTCATAAATGTCTTCAAAGGAGAGATGTCGGTCGTGGGGCCGCGTCCGCACGCGCTATGGACGGATGATGAGTATGCTCCTGTGGTTGATGATTACATGCTGCGTTACACAATCAAACCGGGGATTACCGGATGGGCGCAGATAAACGGCTGCCGTGGAGAAACAAGAAGTACGGAAGATATGGAAAGGCGTGTTGCCAGGGACCTGTGGTATATGAGGAATTGGACCTTCGGCATGGATATTTCCATCATCCTTAAAACCATTATCTGCATGCTGCGTGGAGATAAAAACGCGTATTGATATTCATTGCCCAACATCCTAAGTTTACTTTTTTATTTCCATCACAATTTCATCCACATTGACGAGACGTTCTGAGATATTGATATAATATTCTTAGTTTTGCAACTGATAACTAAAAAGCGAAACGTTCATGCATATAGCTAATCCAATATACGATGTAGTCTTCAAGTTTATGATAGAAGACAACCGGGTTGCAAAGGCTTTCCTCTCGGCCATTATCGGCGAGGAAGTATTAGAGCTTGACTTTGCCTCCCAGGAGCGTATCATCCGCGTACCTTCGGGTAAAGGAGAGGAAATCGAAAAAGCCCCTGAAGGTTCGGGAAAAAACTTCACGGTCTGCCGTTTTGACTTTTCGGCCCGCATAGCCACAACGGGCGGAGGCTACAAGACAGTGTTGATAGAATTACAGAAAGCCAAACTGGCATCCGACATCATGCGTTTCCGCCGTTATGTCGGCCTGCATTACCAGAATCCCGACAACTCGTACGGAGAAGGCGACAGCCGTAAGGCCCGTCAGATATACTGCATCTTCCTGCTGGGCTATGACATAGGCTTTCCCGGCAGTGTGGTCGTCAGTGTAGATTCCATGATAAGGGACGTTACGACCGGTAAAGCGCTGAGCGGCCCAAATGAGTTTACTGACAGCCTTCACCACCGTTCATGGATAGTACAGACCGAGCAGTTGAAGTATCATCGCCGCACCGATCTGGAGAAGCTGCTGAGCATCTTTGACCAGGAAAACCGTACAAGGAACCACCACATACTGAACGTAGACGAAGACGAGTTCCCCGAGAAGTATCGCCCCATCATCCGCCGCCTTCGTATGGCCTCCGAGAGCGAAGATATGCAGATAGAGATGGAGATGGAGGACGACTACCTGAAAGAGCTTCAGGACAAGGAAAGAGCCATTGAAGAAAAAGACAAAACCATTGAAGAACAGGGTGAAACCATTATAGAACAGGGGAAAGCCCTTGTGGAACAGGGGAAAGCTTTGAAAGAAAAGGACGAAGCTCTTGCAGGACAGGTGAAAGCTTTGGAAGAAAAAGACCGGGCGATAGAGGAATTAAGGAAGCAACTGGCCGCGCTGCGGAAGTGAAAAGCAGGATTTGAGAATAGAACCTGAACCCTGCAATTCATCTGTTACAAATTCCACACCACGCGTGTTAATCCAGATACACGGCATGTTTTTGCGTCGCACCAATCCGGACGAACTGTCGCAGTTCATAAATGTATTCAAAGGAGATATGTCAGTCGTAAGACCGCGTCCCACCCTCTGTGGCCGGATGACCGGTATACACCTGTGATCGACGATTACATGCTGCGTGGAAATAAACCCGCATATTGATATTAATTGCCCCCTCGTCGTCATGCAATAACGCCGAGGGGGCAATAATGTTTCAAAGTAATTCGTCTGGTCTTTATCTGCATCCTTATTCTGTCCTTACACGCAGATGCGGATTAACCGGGGCTCCGAAGGGATCGATTGTTATGGTATAGGTGCGTGGTGTGCCGGGACAACCGTTATACGACGGAGTGACGGTTATCGTCGCCGTGCCGGACTGAACTGCCGCGAACTGAGGCTGGTTGCCCGTGCCAGAGGCGGCAAGACCGATCGACGTGTTGCTGTTTGTCCAGGAAAAAGTAGCGCCGGATGTAGGCGAAGAAAACGTAGTCGATGAAATGGTTGAGCCTACGTAACCTGCCTTGTCTGCAATGGTATTGACAGTTACGACCGGATAGACCGTGATCAGTATAGAGGCGCTGGACACTGTGCCGCAGGTACCGCTCGTGACGTTACGGCGGTAATAGGTGCTTGAAGTCAACGCGCCGGGAGAATATGTGGCAGACTTTGCGTCGGTGATATTAGTCCACGCAGAGTTGTCGCTACTGCTCTGCCACTGGTACGTATAGTTGCCAGTTCCTCCGCCGGCGGCAGTGGTCTGGGTAAGTGTAGCAGGAGTCGCACCATTGCAGATAGACTGCACCGCGCCGATAGCGCCGGCCGTCAGGTTGGGATATACCGTGATCAGGACAGAGGCGCTGGATACAGTGCCACACGTACCGCTCGTGACGTTACGACGGTAATAGGTGCTTGCAGTCAGCGCGCCGGGGGAATAAGTGGCAGACTTTGCGTCGGTGATATTAGTCCACGCAGAATTGTCGATACTACTCTGCCACTGATACGTATAGCTGCCCGTTCCTCCGCCGGCGGCGGAGGTCTGGGTAAGCGTAGCAGGAGTCGCACCGTAGCAGATAGACTGCACCGTACCGATAGCGCCGGCCGTCAGGTTGGGATAGACCGTGATAAGGATGGAGCCACTGGACACAGTGCCGCACGTACCACTCGTGACGTTACGCCGGTAATAGGTGCTTGCAGTCAACGCGCCGGGAGAATATGTGGCAGACGTTGCGTCGGTGATATTAGTCCACGCAGAGTTGTTCGCACTGCTCTGCCACTGGTACGTATAGCTGCCCGTTCCTCCGCCGGCGGCGGTAGTCTGGGTAAGCGTGGCAGGAGTCGCACCGTAGCAGATAGTATGCGCCGTACCGATAGCTCCGGCCGTCAGGTTGGGATAGACCGTGATAAGGACAGAGGCGCCGGACACAGTGCCGCAGGTACTGCTGGTGACGTTACGGCGGTAATAGGTGCTTGCAGTCAACGCGCCGGGAGAATAAGTGACCGCCATCGCGTCGGTGATATTATTCCACGTAGAGTTGTCAGTACTGCTCTGCCACTGATACGTATAAGTTCCATTTCCTCCGCTGGCGGGGGTGGTCTGGGTAAGCGTAGCAGGAGTCGCACCGTAACAGACAAACTGGGCCGAGCCGATAACACCGGCCGTTAAGGTGGGATAAGCCCTGACATTTACCGTAGCGGGCGTACCTATGGTAGCAAATGGTTTGTCGGTGCTGCTCAGGGTAATCGTCATGTCGCTGCTACCCGTTGGGGAAGCCGCTGACGTCACAGTGAAGGTGGCGCTGTTTGAACCGGCAGGTATGATCACTGTCGCAGGCCGGGTGCTAAAGTCGCCCGTAGCGCCGGAGTAACTGAGGTTGACCGTTACATCCTGAGCGGCGGTGACAGTGCCGGGATACCTCACCGTGAAGGTCTTCGACCCGCATATGGTGCTGGCGGTATTGTCCGACAGCCCCACAGTCGTGGCTACCGTAAGGGTGGCCGGCGTTCCCATAGGAGTTGTATGGACGGTATTTATAATAGCGCTGGCGTCAAGCACCCATTGTCCGGCCGTGGTGATGGTGACGGGGACGGTGACAGTGGCGCTTCCCAAAGCCCCGATTGAGGCGTTGGACAACGCATAATACAGGTTGCCTACAGTCCAGGAGTGCGTCGGCGAGGTAAAACCGCTGGAGCTTCCTGTTGCCCGTATAGGCAGGCCGGGGAGGTTAACCCGGAACGCGATGCCGCTCATCGGGTCAATATTATAGCTCCTGTACGCCAGATTGAGGTCGATATTAGTGCCGATTGTTGCGGTAAGATTTTTCGACCCGTTCCATGTATAGTCCAGGTCTCCATCCAACGAAGTCGTAAAGGTCAGCCCTGTCCGGATACTGGTCTCCACACCCGGCGTGATGTTGTCGAAGCCCACACCCGTACCATTGTCATTACCGCCACTGAAAGGACCGAACTGGAATTTATAGTTGGAGTCAGTACCGGAAGTAGATCCGTTACCAGCAGTATGATTTACTACCTGATAACTATAACCATAGCTATAAGGATTAGCCGAATAGGCCCTGTCGAACTGACGCCCCATAGCAAAGAAACCGATCAGGGCGCCGTTACCAGTACTGTTGCTTGCTCCAACCATACGCAAACTCTGTACCTGGGCTGTAGTCATATAATAGTTTATTACGGATGACGAATTATTGTAACCCAGAAAATCAGGTATAATGTAAGCAAATCCTCTATCACTCAAATTTACATAGGTATCAAAGCCGTAGGCAAAGATGATGGAGGTGCTGCCGGGAATATTGCGCATATCCAGAACGGCATCCTGAACCAGATATTCAGCGCTGGATGTATTGTATGTTATAGTCAGAGTAACGGAGAACGCATAGCTGCTGTTATACGTTCCGCTGAACTTTTTGGTTACATGTTGCTGGGTACCGGTAGTCACAGCGCTTATATCTTCTCTTGTAAAACCAGTATTAGCCTGAAAAACTGTAGACCCTATTTTGATGGAAAACAAAGGGGCGGCGGAAAAAAACTGCCTGCTCCAGGCGTTGTTAATGTATCTGTTGACCATATAGGTACCTCCGGAACCTATCACAATTTGCAATTCATTATTTGTGCCCCCACCCAATGTGTACGCATTATCTGTTGCAAACAAAGATGCCGGGTGGAAACAGACTGAAGCCAGCAGTGTAAGAAATAAATAGAACCGTTTCATGACATTTTAATATTTAAGGTATAGTTTAAAAATCAGGGAGAGCTGGTTGTTCCCCTGAACATAAGTTACAGACAGATTCTCCCCATCGACACGGTAGTTGAAGGTATGCGATTGTTCGTCCTGCATGGAGATGGTCAGCCTGTCGCCGGCAACACTGTATGTTCCTTTGAGTGGCCTGTCAAAATTTTTCGTCGGGTTTTTCAGATCCAGCCCTACCTCGTTCCCGTAAAACAGGATCGTGAAGTAGCGGTCGTCTATAAACTGGCCGACCAGCGATCTGATGGCAGGGTTATTCATCAAAGCTTCTACCTGTAATCTCTGTGTAGTGTTTCCGATTTTAACTTCCACAGATTCCAATGACCATTCTCCCCGCAGTCGCGGGTCGACATCCGTCTGTTGCTGCGGTTCAGGCATAGCAGAGGCATCCTGCGCTCCGTATGCCCGTAAACCTGATACAGCGAGCATACACATTGCGAAGGCCCCAATAAAGAGACCCTTTCGCAATTTCATGAAATTTTGAATTGTTTTCATTTGATATAAGTTGTAGTAGTTTGTTTAATTAGTTTATTTCTCTGCGATAGTTAAGCGACATGTTGCAGTAAACGCCGTAAAGGTATTAAAATCGGTGAATAATACAGAGTATAATGTAAAAACTTATTTTGAAGGGAGATGTTTCCTTCTGCTGTGCATACAGGCAAATGCAGGGTGAGGTTTACCGAACGGCATTTAACCGGCACTGTCCAAGAAATTGTGTAAATAAAAATAGTTGTCAGACAAGATTGGCATTATATATTTGTTATACTACATAAAAGTACAGAGAGATGAAAGAGAAAAATGTACATGCAGTACC
>JAISBL010000005.1 GCA_031266215.1 Tannerellaceae bacterium
AACAAAAGAATTGTTGGAGGTGGCCATTGCGGATGCTTTAGATATAATTTCCGTATCGGATATTTTAGGATGGTTTGCCGAAGATGGATATGGTACACAATAAATTCAATTGCTATAAAAGCCGGCATGGTATAATAAATACCCGGCAAACTCCTGATAAATTAGATGCGTCAGCCCTGATCGCTTTGATCTTTTTGTTACCGTCGATGCCGTTTAAAGAACAGTTATTGCCCCCAACGCACACTCCGGCTATCCATTATGTCAACTGTGGGTTCTTTATTCTGACCGGGTTTGGAGCGAACTTTTTCACGTAATTCATTCAGCAATAAGTCGAAATCCAATAACTCAGACCATTTGCAATAATAGTAAACCGGTTGCCACCTGGGGAAATCGGATGGAAGCATGCGCCATTGACAGCCGATTTTTACCGGATAGAATATTCCACACCTCACGCAAATCGTATTTTCTTTTCCTTTTCTGGACATGTAGCACTTTCTTTCATAATATCGCCACCGGGTTTCGCTCTTTTTAGCTTCGTCACTTCAAAGAAAATACCTGTTCAGCGAATACGGAAACCCTTTATGTTTTTATTTCATTTAAATTTGAACAGGTTATAAGGGTTCATAGCGAATGTTAAAAACGTATCAATTGCAAAGAAATTGTGGTAATTATAAAAATGTGTTGTAAAATATATTTTTTTATTTGTTCAGTATTTTTAATTACAACATATTTGCATTCGATAACCTAAACAATCTTTTTGCCTTAAAGACTAATACCTATTAAAACCTATAAAAGGAGACTTTGAGAAAAGCCTCCTTTTATGATTGCTTAAGGGACGTGTAATTTCAGGAAAGACATCCCTACATGTTGTTAGGAGGAATGCTTCCGGGCAATTAATAAAAAAACAATATTTTCCGATTAATCTACGTCGTATTTGCTTGAAATAACCTGAAAGCGCATGGTTTTACGTTCTTTTCTAAGTCTGACGCCGGAGGGCTTTAAGTAGTGTTTGATGGAAGAAGCTGTCACATTGCCGTAGTAATCCGTCTGGGTAGTCATATCTATCGGGATAACCAGAAAGTTCATTTCCTCCTTATCAGGCTCGTTTTTAGCCAGGTAGTTCAGTAGAGACGCCAGATTACCGAAGTCGTATGTCAGCTCGTCATATTCTGAAGATACGTACGAAGTGACGGAATTATACATTCTGCCATCCCTGAAAAAACCTGTAAGCGAATCTTCGGGTAACAGCAGTAAATATCCCGGCGGGGTCAGTGAATATTCCCAATCTTCCTGTGGCATGGCTTTAAGCGACAGATAAAAACTGTTGACTCTGCGTCCTTCTATACGCGAAAGGATTTCTTTTGCGGGGAGAGTCAGACGGGTAAAGACGCCGGCCGGCGTCTTCATGTAGGTGTACTCTTCGTTAGGCTCCATAAGATGAGCTATGTCGGTATTACGGAAATTATTCAGTTGGATAACTTCCGGCGTCACGGAAAATACCTCATATGTATTGACAGCAGAATCAATCGCCCCGGACGAGCTTGCTGTCAGATACCGGTAATGTATGGTTAATACCGTATTTGATACCGTAATGATATTGCCGCTTCCAAAGGTGTTCGTCACGTACACACCCGGGAAAAAAGTGTTGAACGACTGCTGTGTGTTGAAAGAAGAAGGGTTAGTTATCGTCTCTTTATAAAACTTCTGTCCCAATGCCTTAGGCAGCGGCACCCTGATGCGGGGGGCATAATAGGAGTCATCCGAGGCAGATAAATCCCATATCGAATCACTGATATGCAGGTCGCGTGGCGTATAGGCCTGTTCTCCTATTGGGTTCTGCATGTCGGCGTATTCTTTCGGGTCTGTATTGACGGTATAGAAATTTCTCTCCAACTGCTTTATAATGGGGTATATTTTTACCTGCATGGGAGCTAAAGAGTCTCCAATGTAGCCTCCTTTGTCATAATAAATACTCAGATCAACAGAATCTATTTCTCCGTCTATGGGTATTTGTGAGAAACGGAATCCCTCCGAAGAGTAGAATTGGCAGATGTAATCGGATTTCAGATTACCAAACATGGGGTCATACAACTCTCCCAGCAATCCATACGTTGATTTGGCATAAACAGAATCAAACAACTGAGTTGACGCCTTAAGCATAAAAGTGTCGCTAAAAATAATCGACTTGTCACCCTCCGGCTGAACTGTAGGCCCTACCACGCCCATATCATCATTACACGCGTTAAGGATAAAGACACTCAGGATAGCGCATGGTACATACAATCTGATTTTCATTTTATACTGTGTTACTGTTAGAGACCTAATATTTCATCGTAGAATTTATTGGTCGCATCCATATAGGTATCCTGCGACTGGTAAGGTAGGAAGGGTTTGTTTTCCCTGGCCGACAAATATGCCCGGATTTCGGGATTTATGGATTCACTCCCCTGTATCAGGCCGTCGGAGAAGTTGATGGCAAGTTTGGTAAACGAAACAAAACCTGTATCTTTTTTCAGGTCGACCAGGTCTTCATCCAAAGCCCCGTCCATTTTTAATTTATCAGGGAAGCCAGACCGTAAAGGCGTTTTAAATTCATCTGAATAGATAGAGTAGATCACCTTTGTGTTTTTCAGGCAGGGGTCATCCACGTACATGCGTTTGACATATAAGGCTGTCAGAGCTGACATCCAACCGTGACAATGGATAATGTCAGGTATCCAGCGCAGCTTTTTTATAGTTTCCAACACTCCGCGGACATAGAAGATAGAACGTTCGTCATTGTCTTCGTATTCGCGTCCGTCTGCGTCACAAAGCATCGCTTTGCGCTGGAAAAAATCTTCGTTGTCGATAAAATATACCTGCATCCTGGCTGATTGAATGGACGCTACTTTGATAATCAGCGGATGGTCCGTATCGTCTATAATCATATTCATCCCCGACAGGCGTATAACCTCATGCAGTTGGTTACGCCTTTCATTTATACTTCCATATTTGGGCGTGAAAGTTCTGATTTCCCGGCCTCGCTCTTGTATACCCTGGGGCAAATTTCGACAAATCGTAGCTATTTCTGATTCCGGAAGATATGGGCTGATTTCTTGAGTTATAAACAAAATTCTTTTTGAATCCATTCTTAATACATTTGTTTTAAAGCGACACAAAGGTAGTAATTTTCTTTCATTTACCGTATTATTTTATTTGCTTTGCAGCGTCAATAAATATTTTGAGCAATGAAAAAGGTTCACCGCGTTACAGATCTTAAGGACTGTCTCGCAGAAGAAAGACAAAAAAGCAGACAGATTGGTTTTGTCCCTACAATGGGGGCGTTGCACGACGGGCATCTGAGCCTCGTTAAGCGTTGTATAGAAGAGAATGATGTTTGCGTTGTAAGTATATTTGTAAATCCTACACAATTTAACAATAAGGCAGATATGGAGACTTATCCCCGGACGCCGGAAGAAGACCGCATGATGCTTGAAGCAGCCGGTTGCAACTATCTCTTTGCCCCATCCGAAAAGGAAATGTATCCTGAACCGGACAACCGTACGTTCGACTTCGGCCTGCTGTCACAGGTGATGGAAGGTGCCTTCAGACCGGGACACTTCAACGGAGTGGCGCAGATTGTCAGCAAGTTATTCGATGCCTTAGGCGAAGGCATAAACGCATACTTTGGAGAGAAAGACTTCCAGCAGGTATCCGTTATACGTGAGATGGTAAAACAGCTTGATATGCCCGTACAAATCGTCGCCTGCCCTACACTGCGCGAAGTCGACGGTCTGGCGATGAGCAGCCGCAATAGGCGTCTGACAGACGAACAACGCCGGAAAGCCCCGCTGATAGCCCGGACGCTGGCCGAAAGCCGCCGCCTGGCGCCTGATAAAACGGTGAGTGAAGTAATAGATTTTGTGCTGAATACGATAAACAATGAACCATTGCTACAGGTTGAATACTTCGAAATAGTGGACGGCAACACACTGCTACCTGCCGGACACTGGAAGGAGACTTCATATCCCGTAGGCTGCATAGCCGTATATTGCGGGGAAGTCCGGTTGATTGACAATATATTGTATATCTGACGAACACAAACAACAACAAAATGTTTATAGAAGTAATAAAATCAAAAATCCACCGGGTAACCGTCACGGAAGCCAATCTGAACTATATAGGCAGTATCACCATAGACGAAGACCTGATGGACGCCGCCAATCTACTTCCCAACGAGAAAGTCACCGTTGTGAACAACAACAACGGAGAGCGATTTGAGACATATATCATCAGAGGAGAACGTCGCTCGGGCGTTATCTGCCTAAACGGAGCCGCAGCCCGGAAGGTACAACCCGGCGACATAGTTATCATCATGTCATACGCCATGATAGATTTTAAAGAAGCCAAAACATTCAAACCGGCTATTATTTTCCCGGACACAGCGACAAACAGGCTTGCTCACCAATAAACATATCTGGAACATAAGTTATCCTATCTTCCTGAGTCTGCTGGCACAGAATATTATAAACGTGACCGACACGGCTTTTTTAGGAAGAATAGGCGAGGTAGAGTTAGGCGCCTCCGCCCTGGGAGGATTAGTGTATATATGCACCTTCACACTAGCCTTTGGTTTCAGCACAGGTTCACAGATCCTTATCGCACGTCGTAACGGAGAGCAGGCATATAGCCAGACAGGAGCCGTTATGATACAAGGAGTATTCTTTCTTTCAGGCATGGCCATCCTCCTCTTTAGCATCGTCCGCCTGCTGGGAACGCCCTTGATGAGCCTGCTCGTATCCTCTGAGACCATACTTGACGCAACGGTTGACTTTCTAAACCTGCGCGTTTTCGGTCTGTTCTTTTCATTCCTTAACGTCATGTTCAGGGCATTCTTTGTAGGTATCACCCGTACGCGGGTACTTACCATCAACGCCCTGCTGATGGCCATCACTAACACCATACTTGACTACACCCTGATATTCGGCCATGCCGGATTTCCGGCCCTGGGACTGAAGGGGGCGGCCATAGCTTCGGTATGTGCAGAGGCAGTGTCGCTGCTGTTCTTCGTAATTTACACGCGCCTTACCGTGGATGTGAAAAAGTACGGTTTGAACCGCATATACATGCCTGACCTCAGCCTGTTAAGGCGCATACTGGGCATCTCTGTCTTCACCATGCTCCAGCAGTTCGTATCGATGGGCACCTTCCTGTTCTTTTTCATAGCC
This sequence comes from Tannerellaceae bacterium, assembly GCA_031266215.1. Lineage (GTDB taxonomy): Bacteria > Bacteroidota > Bacteroidia > Bacteroidales > Tannerellaceae > DFXE01. The sequence goes on from JAISBL010000005.1 coordinate 5,208, forward strand.
ATGGAGCGCATCGGGCAGCGCGAACTGGCGATAGCCAACATCGTGCGCAGTATATACATAGTGATGTGGATACCTGTCAGTTCCCTTTCCACAACCGTCAATTCTCTTGTAAGCAACGCCATCGGAGCAGGATTTACCAACCGGGTTACGGGGATAATAAAAAAAGTAGCCCTGCTTTCGTTCCTTATCATGGCGGGATGCGCCGCCGTCTTCTGCCTCGCGCCCGAAGCTATACTGTCGATATATACCAATTCGCCATCGCTTATTGCCGACTCCGTACCATCGGTCTACACCATTTCGGGCGCCATGATGATATGCGCTGTCGGCAGCGTCGTCTTCAACGGCGTATCGGGGACAGGCAACACTTTTGCAGCCCTTATGCTGGAGCTCATCACACTGGTGTTCTATTGCGTCTTTGTGTACATAGTAGGCATCAGCCTTAAGATGCCGGTGCATGTATGCTTCACCTCAGAGATAATATACTATGGCCTGCTCCTCGCGATGAGCGTTTATTACCTTAATAAAGGTAATTGGAGAAACAAAAAGATATAGTTTCACTCGAAGCGGATGCTGCGAGAGGGGGATATCTTGGTTATCAGATGGCAGGGGCCGAGCATCATCAGCCAGATGAGGGTGAGCGTAGCTAGATTAAGCAGCAGGAGCGACTGGAGGCTGAGGTCTATAGGGACGGCGTCAAGGTAGTATGTAGAAGGGTCCAGCCTGAAAACGCGCCCCCATCTTTGTGCGGCGCAGATGAAAACGCCTATCAGATTTCCCCAAAGCATTCCCCTGCCGATTAGGAAGAACGAGATGTAAAGGAAGACTTTTTTTATTCCGGCGTTACTGTGTCCCATAGCCTTGAGGATGCCTATCATCTGTATGCGTTCAAGGATGACGACCAGTAGCCCCGATATCATGGTGAAACCGGCCACGGCCAGCATCAGGATGAGGATGACGGCCACGTTTATATCCAGCACATCAAGCCAACTGAATATCATTGGATTCATATCCTTGATAGAGCGGATAAACAGCGAATATTCCGCAGTGTCCCCGCCTGCCGCCACTTCGGAAAAAAGCTCATCTGCTATTTCGTCCACCCTGTCATAGTCGTTCACCTGTATTTCAAGTCCGCTGGCCTGATTGGGCTGCCAGCCACCGAGGCGGCGAATCTGCTTTATGTCGGTCAGGACAAACAGCCTGTCATAATCCCCAAAGCCGGTCTCGTATATGCCGACGATGGTGAACCTCCGTACGCGGACGTCATCCTGAACAAAGTAAGTCAGGAACGTATCGCCCATCTTCAGTTTCAGCAGTCTGGCGATGTATCGCGAGATGATCACGTCGGCAGACGTCTTGTCGGGGTCTATCGTGAGTGGAGCGCCTTCTTTGAGGTTGTTTCTGAAGAAAGTCCAGTCGTAATCTTCATCGACGCCCTTTAGGACTATACCCTGAAAGTCAGTCTCCGTCTTGAGTATACCCGGTTTGGTGGCAAAGGCTTCCACGTGGCGGACGCCCGAATGGGAGCGGATAGTCTCTACCAGAGAACTGTCTATGGCTATGGGAGCCGTTTCATATGAAGTGTTGCTGTCAAAGGCGGTTACCTGTATATGCGATCCAAAGCCTATGACCTTGTTCCTCACCTCCTTTTTGAACCCTACTATGATAGCCACCGAGAGTATCATGACGGCCAGCCCCAGAGCAATACCCGCCATAGCCAGGCGTACGGCCGGAGGCGTCTGCCGTCGTCCGTCACCGGACCTGCTGCGATATATCCTCCGGGCTATGAAAAACTCAACCGGCATGATTATAGCAATCCAGCGCCCTTGCAAGTACGTCAAGCGCTTTGGCAAGGTCATCCTTTTTCAATACATAAGCTATGCGCACCTGATCATGACCGATGCCGGGGGTTGTGTAGAAACCGGAGGCCGGGGCCATCATTACAGTCTGACCCTCGTACTCAAAGTCGCTCAGGCACCAGGCGCAAAACCGGTCGGCGTCATCTACCGGGAGGCGGGCAACGGTGTAGAAGGCTCCCATCGGGATGGGCGAATAGCAGCCGGGTATGCGGTTTAGCCCGTCAACGAGGAACTTGCGGCGTTCCAGATACTCGTTGTACACCTCCAGCATGTACTCTTCAGGCGTATCCAGCGAAGCCTCGGCAATGATCTGCCCAATGAGCGGCGGACTGAGGCGGGCCTGGCACCACTTCATCACGTTCTCACGCACCAGAGGATTTTTCGTGATTATGGCCCCTATGCGGATGCCACATTCACTGTACCGTTTGGAGACGGAATCTATCAGTACCACGTTGTTCTCTATACCCTTCAGGTGGAAAGCCGATATATAGGGCGCCCCCGTGTAGCAGAACTCGCGGTACACCTCGTCGGAAAACAGGAAAAGGTCATACTTTTCTACCAGGTTGCGTATCTGGCTCATCTCCTTTTGCGTATACAGGTAGCCCGTCGGGTTGTTGGGGTTACATATAAGGATACCCTTTGTACGGGGAGTGATAAGCTCTTCAAACTTCTCAAGCGAGGGAAGCGCAAAGCCCTCGTCTATGGTAGATGGAATAGTCTTAATGACCGCACCGCTCGATATGGCAAAGGCCATATAATTGGCATAGGCCGGTTCGGGCACAATGATCTCGTCGCCCGGATCGAGGCAGGCCATAAAGGAAAATAGCACGGCCTCGGAGCCTCCCGTTGTAATGATGATGTCGTTTGCATCTACCACGATATTAAACTTCGCATAGTAGCCTACCAGCTTTTCACGGAAACTGAGTATGCCTTCGCTGGGCGAATACTCCAGCACCCGGCGGTCTACCCGCCTCATGGCCTCCATCCCGGTCTGAGGTGTAGGCAGGTCAGGCTGTCCGATATTCAGGTGATACACCTTTATTCCTTTAGCTTTTGCCTTGTTGGCAAGCGGCACTAACTTTCGTATCGGGGAGGCCGGCATACATATTCCCCTGTCTGATATCTGAGGCATCAATATTAAATTTGTTAATGATTAATTTAAAAACGCTGCAAAAATAACAGAATTATACTTCGCGCCGTCATATTTACTACGGAATGACTCATACGAGCCTGTGAGGCGTCTCCGCACGAATGTACGGGGAAACCTCCGTAAGAACCAGTGAAGATTGTGTGCAATCCGGTGCAGATTGGTTATACTGACGGCATTGTTCCGGGAAACGGGCTTGTGTATCAGGGCAAACGCCCTTACTCAAATCGGCCTGCCATACGATATGGCATAGTCCGGATGCCCAAAGTAATTCCCGGTTAGATTGTATGACACAGCATATAATCACCAACCACAGGCGTATACCGGTCGTCCGGCCACAGAGGGTGGGGCGTGGTGGCCCTACGACTGACATATCTCCTTTGAAAACATTTATGAACTGCGGCAGTTCGTCCGGATTGATGCGGCACAAAAACCTGCCGATGCGCGTTGTCCATGTGTCATTGGCAGTAGCCTGTCGTGTGTCTGGATTAACCCGCATGCTGCGGAACTTGTAGCAGATGAATTGCAGGGTTCAGGTTACATTCCCAAATCCTGCTATTCACTTCCGTAGCGCGGCCAGTTGCTGCCTTAATTCCTCTATCGCCCGGTCTTTTTCTTCCAAAGCTTTTCCCTGTTCCACAAGAGCATTATCCTTTTCTTTCAAAGCTTTCCCTTGTTCAGAAATGGTTTCATCCTGTTCTGCAAGAGCTTCGTCCTTTTCTTTCAAAGCTTTCCCCTGTTCCGCAAGGGCTTTCCCCTGTTCTTCAATGGTTTTGTCTTTTTCTTCAATGGCTCTTTCCTTGTCCTGGAGTTCTTTCAGGTAGTCGTCCTCCATCTCCATCTCTATCTGCATATCTTCGCTCTCGGAGGCCATACGGAGGCGGCGGATGATGGGGCGGTATTTCTCCGGGAAGCTATCTTCGTCTACGTTCAGGATGTGGTGGTTCCTTGTCCGGTTTTCCTGGTCAAAGATGCTCAGCAGCTTCTCAAGATCGGTGCGGCGATGGTATTTCAACTGCTCGGTCTGCACTATCCATGAACGGTGGTGAAGACTGTCAGTAAACTCGTTGGGGCCGCTCAGCGCTTTGCCGGTCGTAACGTCCCTTATCGCGGAATCGACACTGACGACCACACTGCCGGGGAAGCCTATGTCATAGCCCAAAAGGAAAATGCAGTATATCTGGCGGGCCTTCCGGCTGTCGCCTTCTCCATACGAATTGTCGGGATTCTGGTAATGCAGGCCAACATAACGGCGGAAACGCATGATGTCGGAGGCCAGCTTGGCCTTCTGTAATTCTATCAGCACCGTCTTGTAACCTCCGTCCGGTGTGGCGATGCGGGCCGAAAAGTCGAAACGGCAGACCGTGAAGTTTTTACCCGAACCCTCATGGGCTTTTTCGACTTCCGCTCCTTTACCCGAAGGTACGCGGATGATACGTTCCTGGGAGGCAAAATCAAGCTCCAGTACTTCCTCGCCGATAATGGCCGAAAGGAAGGCTTTTGCAACCCGGTTGTCTTCTATCATAAACTTGAAGACTACATCGTATATTGGATTCGCTATATGCATGAACGTATTGCTTTTTTAGTTATCAGTTGCAAAACTAAGAATATTATATCAATATCTCAGAGCGTCTCTCACCGGCGCGAATGAAATATGACGGAAATAATTTCCACAGTCAAAAGAAAACGTATCGTCAGGGCGATAAAATACACGTATAGCCACGCTCCCATGTCGTTATTGCTGGGGGAGCATTGAACATCAATATGCGTTTTTATCTCCACGCAGCATGCAGGCAATGGTTTTAAGGATGATGGAAATATCCATGCCGAAAGTACGGTTTCGCATATACCACAAATCCCTGGCAACACGTCTCTCCCTATCTTCCGTTCTTCTTGTTTCTCCACGACATCCGTTTATCTGCGCCCATCCTGTGATCCCCGGTTTGATTGTGTAACGCAGCATGTAATCACCAATTACAGGAGCATACTCATCATCCGTCCATAGCGCGTGCGGACGTGGCCCTACGACCGACATCTCTCCTTTGAAGACATTTATGAACTGCGGCAGTTCGTCCAGATTGGTGCGGCGCAGGAACCTGCCGATACGCGTCGTCCGCGGGTCATTGGCGGTAGCCTGCCGTGTGTCGGGATTAACCCGCATGCTGCGAAACTTGTAGCAAAAGAAAACTTTTCCATCTTTTCCCATTCGTTTCTGCAGAAAAAGCACAGGCCCCGGAGAGGACAGTTTGATAGCAATCCCGACGATCAGATAAATAAAAGGGAATAGCACAATCAGGAATAAGGAGGAAAAAAACAGGTCAAAGAATCTTTTGGCAACAGTATTGGCGGTTTTACTTAAAGGTGTGCAATCTTTGTTCAGTACTGTTTTTTCTCTGACAAAGAGATTGCGCTCAGTATTGGTCGTAGAGATTACTTCCCTGGTAAATTTCCGTCTTTTCAATATCCCTGTTAACGGCATAATATATGCGTGTAATATCCCTGTGATTAAAACGGACAAAGGCGCAGGCAGCAGGTGATAAATTTTAGTGAATATCTTCCCTAGTTTTCGACTTTCCGGCAATAATGGATGTGATTCCCACGGAGAAATATTCATGTAATATTTCCATTTTTCATGAAAGCTGTTTGGAATACACTCGCTCGTCCATGGACGCGGAGAAAGGAAAAATGTAGCAAAATGCACAATTACAGGTGATATGGCGGCTTCGCTGAACTCTGTCTGAGTATAATAAAAACCCGGCCTGCGCAGTTTCAATAACACAGGATAAGATACCTCCCACAGGTACGGCAAACAGTTATATTTTGGATGAGTAATCTTCGTTTTGTGAGATAAAACAGTATTCAACAGACATTGATCGCCATACGGAAGCTCAGAAAAACATTTTATCGCTTCGATTATTTTCAC
>JAISBL010000012.1 GCA_031266215.1 Tannerellaceae bacterium
TTTCACTGCCCTTAAACAAAACCAGTATCTCAAAGACGCTCATCATGAAAAGACACAAAACTATTGAACGATTGTTCGATGAAAATTTCTGGGGTACGCAATGACGAAGTCAGGAAAAAGACTGAAAAGTATAGTGTAAAAGTTACAGCATAAAAAAGAAGGCATCTCACTTTTGAGACACCTTCATTGATTACAGGTTTGCCTGGAGATTATTCCTGTTCAACGCCCCATTGCTGTTTGGCCAGGCGCTTGTAGTTGTTGTATCTCCATTTTGCATTTCCTTCAGCTGCATTGAACAGCTCGGCGGCTTCGTCCGGATATTGTTTCAGCACTGATGAATAACGTACCTCGCCTTTTAGGAAGTCCTGGAATTTACTCCAGTCCGGCTCTTTGCTATCCAGAGTGAAGGGGTTTTGCCCTTCGGCTTCGAGAGAAGGATTATAACGCCAAAGATGCCAATATCCACATGCTACGGCATCGGCTTCTTCCTGCTGGCTCTTTCCCATGCCAGCTCTCAGACCGTGACTGATACATGGAGCGTAGGCTATGATAATGGAAGGGCCGTCGTAGGCCTCGGCTTCGCGAATGGCTTTCAGGGTCTGCGCCTGGTCGGCTCCCATTGCTATTTGCGCGCAATAGACATATCCATAAGTAGAAGCTATCAGCCCAAGGTCTTTCTTTCGTATGCGCTTGCCGGCGGCGGCAAACTTGGCTATTGCTCCTACCGGAGTGGCTTTAGACGACTGTCCGCCGGTATTGGAATAAACTTCCGTATCCAGCACCAGGACATTGACATTGCGTCCCGATGCCAGTACATGATCCAGACCGCCGAAGCCGATGTCGTACGATGCGCCGTCGCCTCCGATGATCCACTGGGAACGTTTCATGAGGTAATGTTTCAAATCCAAAAGTTCCTTGCAGAGAATGCAGGCGGGACATTGGCAAGAAGTTACACCGGCCGCTTTCAGGGCTTTCATCTCTGCGAGCTGTCCGGCGTATTCTGCCCCCGCACTTTCAAAATATGCAATCGTTTCATCAATCGAAGCAACGCCCCATTCGAGAGCGGCAACGTAGTCATCAGCAGCTTTCCTGCCTGCCACGCTGCCGTCGTTCATATTATCAAGCCATGCCTGTGCTGCATCTTTCACCCTTTGTTGTGTCCATTCGATCGCCATCAACGCCTTTGTTTTTTCAACAACACGGTCGCGCATTTTCTCTACAGCCAGGCTCATTCCAAGACCATATTCGGCGAAGTCTTCAAACAGAGAGTTCGCCCATGCAGGCCCATGTCCGTTCTCTCCGGCAGTGTAAGGGGTAGAAGGTACGGAACCTGAGTATATGGAAGAACAGCCTGTGGCATTGGAAACCATCTGACGGTCGCCAAACAACTGTGTAAGCAGTTTCACGTAAGGCGTCTCTCCGCAACCCGAACAAGCGCCGGAGAACTCGAACAAAGGAGTGGCAAACTGCGAGTTTTTCACGTTCAGACTGACATTTACCAGGCTCTGCTTGCTCTTAACCTCGTTTACGCAATATTCCCAATTAGGCGCTTCCGTGGTCTGAGTTTCCAGTTCAACCATCTTTAATGACTTGCCCTGCTTGTTACCGGGGCATACGTCGGCGCAGTTGCCGCAACCCAGGCAGTCTAAGACTGATACCTGAATGTGGAATTTCATTCCGTCGAACTGCTTTCCCGTCGCTTTCAGCATATTGTTGAAAGGGGCCTTTGCCTGCTCAGCCTCATCGAGCACAAAGGGACGGATGGAAGCGTGAGGACATACGTAAGCGCATTTGTTACATTGGATGCAGTTAGCCGGTTCCCAGACAGGGACATGAGACGCAACGCCGCGCTTTTCGTACCTGGCGGTCCCCTGTTGCCAGGTTCCGTCTTCCCGTCCTGCGAAAGTGGAGACGGGCAGCAAGTCACCATCCTGTGCGTTGATTACGTGTACTACGTTTTTGATGAAATCCGGACCTTTCTTTTCGTCACTCGCTTCGTCGGCGAGATTCGCCCATTCGGATTTTACCGTCAGTTGCCTGTAAGCGCCTCCCTGATCAACTGCGGCATAGTTCTTATTAATGACGTCTTCGCCTTTCTTGCCGTATGATTTGACGATGAATTTCTTCATCTGTTCGATTGCCAGCTCCACGGGAATGACTTTGGTGATGCGGAAGAAGGCCGACTGGAGAATGGTGTTGGTGCGATTGCCAAGCCCTATCTCCTGGGCTATTTTCGTGGCATTAATATAGTAGACAGTGATGTTTTTCTTAGCGAAGTAACGCTTGATTTTATTCGGCAGATTCTTCTCCAACTCTTCATCATCCCAAATGGTATTTAGCAGGAAGGTACCGTTTTGACGAAGTCCGCGCGTCACGTCATACATCCTAAGATATGCCTGTACGTGGCAAGCCACGAAATTAGGCGTATTAACAAGGTAGGTAGAGCGTATGGGCGTATCGCCGAAACGCAGGTGCGAGCAGGTGAACCCTCCGGATTTTTTCGAATCGTAAGAGAAGTAAGCCTGGCAGTATTTATCGGTATTGTCGCCGATGATCTTTACCGAGTTCTTATTGGCCCCTACCGTACCATCGGCTCCCAGCCCGTAGAACTTGGCTTCAAACATACCTTCGCCTCCCAGGGCTATTTCTTCCTGCTGAGGCAGGGAGGTAAACGTGACATCGTCTGCTATGCCGATAGTAAACCCGTTCCTGGGCAAGGCCAGCGACAGGTTTTCGTATACGGCGATTATCTGCGCCGGGGTTGTATCCTTAGACGACAATCCATAGCGTCCGCCTACGATAAGCGGGGCGTTTTCACGTCCGTAGAAGCAGTCTTTAACGTCCATATACAGAGGTTCCCCGTTAGAGCCGGGCTCTTTGGTGCGGTCTAATACGGCGATGCGCTTTACGCTCTTTGGTATGGCGGCAAGGAAATGCCTGACCGAGAATGGTCGGTACAGGTGCACGGCTACCAGTCCGACCTTTTCGCCTTTGGCGGTCAGATGGTCAATGGCCTCGCGGATAGCTTCGGTGACCGAACCCATCGCTATTATAATATGTTCGGCGTCTTCGGAGCCGTAATAGTCGAATAAGCCGTATTTGCGTCCCGTGATAGCGGAAAGCTCCTTCATATACTCTTCCACTACGGCCGGAACGGCTTCGTAGTATTTATTAGATGCTTCCCTGTGCTGGAAGAATGCGTCAGGATTTTCGGCCATGCCCCGTGCGACGGGATTTTCAGGGTTCAGTGAGCGCGCCCGGAAGGCAGCCAGCGCATCACTGTCGATCAGGTGCGCAAGGTCTTCACCTTCCAGTGATTCTATCTTCTGAATTTCATGAGAGGTGCGGAATCCGTCAAAGAAGTTCACGAATGGTACGCGAGACCTGATGGTGGACAAATGAGCCACGGCCGCCAGATCCATAACTTCCTGAACGGAACCTTCCGCCAGCATGGCGAAGCCCGTTTGCCGGCACGACATCACGTCCTGGTGGTCGCCAAAGATTGACAACGCATGAGAGGCTATCGTACGGGCAGACACATGAAATACGCAGGGGAGCAACTCGCCTGCGATCTTATACATATTAGGAATCATCAGCAACAAGCCTTGCGAAGCCGTGTAGGTTGTTGTCAGAGCGCCGGCCTGCAACGAGCCGTGAAGAGCTCCGGCGGCCCCGCCTTCAGACTGCATTTCCTGCACCATAACCGTTTCGCCGAAAATGTTTTTACGGCCGGCAGCCGCCCATTCGTCTACGTATTCTGCCATAGTAGACGAGGGTGTGATCGGGTAAATGGCAGCTACTTCGCTAAACATATACGAGATATGCGCAGCCGCCTGGTTACCGTCACAGGTTAAAAATTTCTTCTTCTTTGTCATTTGAATTTAATTTTATGTAACACTAGTTTTTCAGTCAGTACAAAAAGCCGAACAGCCAGAGAGGTATAAGGTTTTCGCCTCCCGGCTGCATCTGGTCTATGGCATAATACAGATTAGGGTTATTCTTTCCTCTGAGTGATTCTTCTATCCTGAACTGATGCGTTCCGTCAATCATAAAATGCGCATGACGTACGCCGATGTTCAGTTTGTGATCTTTGTGAAGCATGTTATAGAAGAATGTTTCGCGAACGGCCTGGGCATTTACCTCCGATGGACGGATGGGGAACATCAGGTTGGTATTATGCATATACACCCTGGCCGGCTTCTTGGGGAATGTCTCGCCTTCGTTATAAAGCATATTGGTCAGACGGGCGTCTGTCAGGTATTTGATATAGTTCATAACCGTAGCCCGGCTGGTTTCTATGTCTTTGCTCAACTGGCTGACATTCGGCGCCGAAGGGGCGGATATGGCCAGGAGGTAGAGCAATTTCCTCAGCTTTGGCAGGTAGCTCTGTTCTATCTGCTTGATGTATAAAACATCTACCTCGAGCATCATGTTCATGGTCTTGAGCAGGTTCTCTGAGAAATTACGCTTTTCAAGGTAAAACGGGTAATAGCCATGATGCAGGTAATCCCTGAAAAAGTCTGCCGGCTTCACCTGTCGGCAAATATCCCCGGCTATGCGGGCATGATCGGCGAAAAGTTCGTCAAGCGTGCAGACCGGGAAAGACGTTCCTACGGTCAGGTTGAGGTATTCTCGGAAAGAAAATCCCCGAAGGTTATACGAAACCACCTTCCCCGACAGATCAGGGTTCTCCTCTTTCAGGCGCATCACCGATGAGCCGGAAAAAACGATCTTCAACTCAGGGTAATTATCGTAGCAATAACGCAACTCCCTTGACCAGTCAGGGTACTTAAACACCTGGTCAATCAACAGCACCTTTCCGCCCATGCGGCAAAACTCCCCGGCGAAGTCAGTAATAGTCCGCTCGGTAAAATAGAAATGATTAAGATTAATGTAAAGACATTCGCGGTTCCCCTTTCCGAAGCGTTCGCGTGCATAATCAAGCAGGAAAGAAGTTTTACCCACTCCCCTGGATCCTTTTATACCGATCAGGCGATCGCTCCAGTCGATTTCGTCCATCAGTATTCTCCGGACGGACGAATACGTATGTTCGAGTAAATAGTTATGTGTACGATAAAATGATTCCACTTCAGTGATTATGCTTTAACAAGCTGTTGTGACAACAAAAGTAATAAAATTACATCAATTGCAACACAGAGATAGCAAAATGAGAGAGTGAGGAAGGGATTACGCTCCTTCACGTTTAATACGCCTGCATTTGGCAGTGGGCAATGAACGCGGCTATTTTTCGTATTCCGAGAAGTAGTAATACACCTCTCGCGAAGGGCGGCTCTCAATGTGATAGCGGTTTGAGGCCGAGACGCGGAAAGACAACTCCAGTTCACGGTCTGTGTCGATCGAAAGATAAATCTCCGTATCACCTAAACCCGTAGCAAGTATGTTCTGCGCCAGAGCCGTATTGACGCTGTTCGAGCGAGAATAGTAAACGGTATAGCTGAGCCGTGCGTCGAG
>JAISBL010000107.1 GCA_031266215.1 Tannerellaceae bacterium
CATTTGAGATGTCCGGGGGCGGAGCTCACCTGGAACTGGGCGACCCCCTCGATATGGAAGGATGTTTGTCCGCAGAACACGTTACCGTCTATATCCTGATAATGTACATCGTTGATATAGAAAGCCGGGTTAAGGCTACGCCCGGCAGAACCCGAAAGGTAATAATACGATTCTGCGCTTCCGGTTCCATACCCCATAACGGTCAGTCCGGCAAGATTGTTGAAGTAATATGAAGCCGCCGTATTGGTCAGTTGGAGGGAGTAGAATGACATGCCGGAGCCTGAACCGTTGCCGGTTGTCCATGAACCTCCGCTCAGTGCGGCAGGCGCTTCTGAACCTATGGCTATCGTTGTGTTATCGCGTGTAGCCGTAGGAGTGACAACCAGGGCGTAATGCTTTGCCAGATTAGTTCCACCGCTTGGGGCGAAAGGCGCTATGACAGCCATATCGGCAGCCTGCTCAACTGCCGGCACCCAGGCCAGGGCCGGGTCGCCGATGGCATCGCTTAATCCCGAATAACCTGTACCCAACAGGTAAGAAGCTACGGCGACAGGTTTATCGGCTGAGATATATGCGCCTCCGGTTGTCAATGCTATTTCAAATTCTGCAAACTGTCCGGCGTTGAGGGTGAAAGAGTTTTCATTGGCCGGGTTCTGCGCCCCGCCTCCGCCATCTGTTTTTTTAACGCCTCCGGTTTGAGCCACTGTTGTGTTGTTTTGAGAAGCCACTACCCTGACACGTTCTTTCCCGCGGTGTGTGACGGGCACAAGGAAATTGTTTCCCCACGAGTTTACCGGCACCATTTGCTGATAAAGACAGTCGCAATAAGTTGTTCCTACCGGGACATTAACGCATGAATTGGTTGCAAAATAAGCGATTGGATGGTCGGATGTTATATGCCTGCCTGTGGCATCTGTACTCAGATAATAAGCGGAATAAACCTGCCCGGCGTTTAAGGTGGCCTTCGAGCTGCCATTCTCGTAAACTGTTGTGCCGTTTACTGTGGCAATAACCGTGTAACCATCCGCATACGTACTTAGCGGTTGATATGAAACCTGATAATAGTCCATTCCCAGATTATTTACCGGTAACACATTTGTGGCGTCTGTGGTTGCACTGCTCTGATTCAGGGCGTAAACGGAAACCGGGGCTGTAGATTGTATGCGTAGGGATTTGTCTGAAGTGCCTTCCGCAATTGAGTAAACGTTGGTTTTTTGGGTGGCATCCAAATTGTAGGTATAAACCTGTCCCGCCTGAACATTCAAAGTGACCGTACTTGCATCTGCCTTAAAAGTGAACGTAACTGTCGCATCCTGAGTTGCGGCAATCCTTATCTGCATGGTAACTGCACTGACTGCATTGCCTGCATTTTGCCCGAACGACACATAAAAGTCTGTGCCCTGGGTTGTGATCTGAGCAAATGCACTGTAATATATTAAGGACAAAAAGAAAGCAAAGAGTAAGGTGTATTTTTTCATCACGATTGAGTTGTTGGATTTTTACTTTTGTCCATTAAATGTATATTCTTCTTTGGCCTGATGAACCGCATCTTCATCATTAATTACGTAATTGACGGTCTGACCCAGGCGGATACCTCCCTGCGGGAAGGTACAGTTATAGTCGGTCGAGTGCGAAGCAAATTCTATATGCAGCGTATTGCCCTGCAGGCTATAAGTTCCGACGCTTTGGTAACCGGCATATTCAAAGGTAACCCGGTCGTCGGCGAACGTTATTTTCACCGGCGCCTGGATGAATCCGAAAGACATATCATCGCCGTGGTAAAAGACTTTGCTTGTCGGGAGGCCATTGTCTATTGTTTTTTTGATTTCTACCCTGTTGATAGTCCAGACGCCCTGAAGGGCTGCATTGCCCGACTGGGCCATGCTCTGATGGGGCGCTACGTAAGCCATAAGAAATAAGATGGAAAAAATTAAGTTGACTTTCATACGAATAAAATGTTTAATTCTAATGCAGGTATGGAACTCGCAGTACGTTTTATTTATCGCCTTTGGCGTAAATAGTTTTTACATGTTCGTTTCATGATTGTAAAAATGTTGCAATAAAGGTGTGTATTGTACTTTGCGCAAAGTTAAAAGGATTTTCCGGGAATGCAATCTGCTACCATACAAAATGCGTAAACCGTTGATGTGGCGCGGCTTTTGCGATATTAAACGGTTTGCTTCACCTTCCTGATTTGTTGCTATTTTGTGATAAAATATAAAGGATTACAGACGAAATTAGATTATTGGTCGTTAAAATATAATAAAAAACACCATAAAAGAAACATGAGTGTGATTTTTGATAAATAATATGCATATATTTGCGGCGTGAAAGGTATTTAATGCAATATATGTAGATAATATGAAACATTTAACGCAAAACAAAGAGATGGACTTGTATGATATGTATAAAACTCGCATCTTTTTTAAAACTCAACCGAAAGATATGCTTTTAGAGATAAGCGAAAACATATTCGCTTTCTGTAACATATCAGGACTAAAACTTATAACGACAGCTATGACACCACAATTAACGGTGTAGTGTTTTTTATATATCATTAAAAATCAATTTAAAATGAAAAAAACGTTTAATTATTTTTTTATGTGTGGCGCTGTTTTGGCAGTAGCGCTTACCGGTTGCACCCGCGAGATCATTGACGACGGGGGCGAAGGAAGTAAAGGAGGCAATAAAAGCGAAGGGGTTTCGACGTATGCCACCTTCAATTTTAGAATGAGTGGAGTTGATACAAGGGCTGCGGACATGATTGATGACAGCGGTGAGATTGACGATGTAAAAGACATCCGCCTGATAATTTTTAAGACCGGCGCCAGTACTTCATGCGAAGTAAACGAGGTCTATACATCATCCGACACCGACTGGGTGAATAATAAATCAAAAACAGTTCAACTGACGTCAGGATCAAAAAGGATATTTGTAATTACCAATGCAGAAAAACAAAGCGCACTCAGTAAATTCCTTGACGGTACATCTATCGTCGTAGGGTCTACCACGCTTTCGCAGTTCTACAATATGGTGTACGACCTGGGAGCTCCCAAGCTCGCAAATATTGACAAGCTGAAAGAACTGGTCGATAAGTCAAACGGCTATGTGATGAGCAACACCATGAGCGCAAAATCAGCATTCGTCCTTGTCGGAGGTATCGGACTGGATGAATCGAGAAAAGGCGGCGCGACCGAAAATAATTTTACGATCGAAATCCAAAGGACGGTAGCCAAAACTTTCGTATACTACGAAAACGCATCCGTACTGGAAACAAAGGACAAGACGGGAGCGGTTTCAGACCTGAAATATATGCTGCAGAACGTAAACCGTTCGCTCTACATGTTCCAGAAGTTCGCCACCGACATGGTAGACCCGTCCGTCAGCATTCCCCGTTCGCCATACTACCTGCTTCCCACAGGCACTCCCGTGGCTACTTATGACACTACCTATTACCGTGATTATAAGTTCATCCCGGTGGGCACCTCCAAGACCGGCAAGTATGTATATGCTACCGAAAACACCAGTGAAACGCCCCGTAATGCTACTACCACATACGCGGCTATCCAGAGCGTGTTCCTTCCCAAGAAAGGGATGATAGTTGAGCAGGTCAAATACAATCCGCTGATAAACGCCTTCCACAGCATCACGACCAACACCGCTGACGCCAAATCAGCCGCTACGTTGTACCGCCTTGTCAACATAGGCTCTTCAACGGGTATCACCGCCAATGTCTTCTTCACCGACAAAACACTGGCCTACAAGACTGCATATTGCATCAAGAACAATTCGGAAACGGGTTTTGACGTCAATAAAACAGACGAACTGAAGTGGGACGGCGCCAAGGGCACCGGTTACATAACAGAATATACCGGCGGTATGTCGTACCACCGCCTCAATCTTGGCGAGGGCAGCGGAACAAGCTTCGATCCGGGCCTCAGACGCAACAATCTCTACAATGCCAGGATAACATCTTTTTCAGGTATCGGAGCTCCGAACCTGGATGACCTCAACAACGACCCCGACAAGCCAATCGGTCAGAAAACGCATGTCACGGCAACCATTACCATTGCTCCGTGGACTGTCGTAGCCTCAGATACAGAATTTTAATTTAGATCTCTGATTTAGAACTCTGATTTTTAAATGCCGGGAAGAGGAGGTCTGCAGGGCGGCGCGCCACAACAGCGCCCCTCTGGTATTGCCTGCCTCTTCCCTTTTTCTTTTCTGATAAAACTATAAAAACGCCCGTATGAGACGAATGAATTTATTAAAGACGCCGGCTGTCGCTTTTTTCCTTCTTTGCATGTTTATGACGGGATGCATAAATGATGATCTGTCGGAATGCGGCGTGAGCCTTCATTACCTGTATACCCGTAACGTAGACGGGGTTGATAAGTTTACGCCGGAGGTAAAGAAGGTCAACCTCTATATTTTTGACTCCGACGGCGTATTCCTTGACGAATACCAGGCGGACGAAAGGCAATTGCACGGCAGCAACAATACGGTAAAGCTCAACCTCCCTCCGGGGAAATACAACCTTGTGACCTGGGGCAACCTGTACGCCGATTACGAGTTACCTGTCTTTGAGAAAGGAAAAACCATGATGACTGAGGCGGTGCTTTCGCTCAGGCGCACCGCAAATACAGTGACCAGCCAGCCGGGGCATCTTTTCTTCGGCTCATTGTCGGAGGTAGAAATCATGCCCGGCCTGTGGAAAAACCAGGTCATTGCGATGGACATGATGAAAGACACAAAAAAGATACGTATCACAGCTAAAGGGCTGTCGCGGGAAGAACTTGCCGCCAAAGGCTTTTCGTGCCGTATCACCTCGGTAAACGGCGACTACAAATTCGACAACTCCGTCGGGTCCTCCGACACATTGCTGTATATACCCGCTTCGTCGGTTGACGAACAGGGCCGTATGATATCTGACTTTGTAATAATGCGAGACCTTAACGATGCTTCCACCCGGTCGAGGCTGATATTTACCTACCATAACCCCCACGGAGGGCCGGATGTGGAGATAAAAAACGTCAGCCTGACGGAGTTGCTGCTCTCTCTGTCGAAAACCAAAGACCTTGACATAGAAGATTATTTCGAAATAGAACTGACATTGGATTTTACCAGCGCCGGCGCCACCATAACCATTAAAGGCTGGGGCGTTATCGATACTGTTTATCCTCTGGGCTAAATACATTATCTGCAAACGTGCCTGTGTTGCTGCTTTCGTACGCACGTTTGCCACTTTCGTGCGCACGTTTATCGTTTTCGTGCGCACGTTTGCCGTATTCGTGCGCACGTTTGCCGTATTCGTGCGCACGTTTGCCGTATTCGTGCGCACGTTTATCGCATTCGTGCGCACGTTTATCGCTTCCGTGCGCACGTTTGTCGCATTCGTGCGCACGTTTGTCGCATTCGTGCGCACGTTTGTCGCATTCGTGCGCATGTTTATCGCATTCGTGCGCACGTTTGTCGCATTCGTGCGCACGTTTGTCGCATTCGTGCGCACGTTTATCGCATTCGTGCGCACGTTTATCGCTTCCGTGCGCACGTTTGTCGCTTCCGTGCGCACGTTTGTATGAAATTCTAACGGTTTTCTTGCGCCTCCGGCACGCATCGTTAACTTTATTGGCAGTATATTTGCCAGATGAAAGGGAATAGCAATAAACAGATTGAATGCTGGGACTAATAGGTAAAGGGCTCGTTATAGGAATTCTGGTTTCGGCCCCGCTTGGGCCTGCCGGGATGCTATGCATACAGAGAACGCTCAACAGAGGCAGGTGGTATGGTTTTTTCACAGGGATAGGCGTCATGTTCTCAGACGTTATATATGCCGCCCTGACCTGCCTGGGAATGGGTTTTATGGTCGGCTTTATAGAAGCGAACGAATTGCTGCTCGAGATTATCGGCAGCATAGTACTCGGACTGTTCGGCTACTACACCTGCTGCAGCAACCCGGTGAAAGACCTGAGAAAACGTGTGGCCGGAAAAATATCATACACATATGGCTGCTTTACAGGTTTCTTACTTACCTTTAGCAACGTTTTGGTAGTTGTTTTATATATCGGGCTTTTCGCCCGGTTCGGCTTTGTAGCTACAGAGTACTCAGCATGGATGCTGCTGGCCGGGATAATATGCATAGGAGCGGGAGCGGCCATATGGTGGCTGGGAGTTACATATGTTATCTCAAGAATGAAAAAGTGGTTTAATATCCGGCATATCCGGATACTGAACAGAATAGTGGGCGCTGTCATAATCCTGCTTGCAATAATCGGAATTGTATCTTTAATTTTTTAAAACTGAAATTTATAAGTCAACTTAGTATGAAAAATCTCGACATTCCTTACCTGCCTGCTCTTGATGTGCTTGACCTGTCATCTGTCGGTTTCCTGATGGAGAACAAATCACGACGTATATACGTGAATGTTATCAACTGGGACAAATATCCGTACCTGCCTGTTGTAGTTGCCGACGTTGCGCGAAGCGACACCAGCCTGTATATACGCTTTTTTGTAAAGGGCAACTCCATGAAAGCCGTATACCCGGACGACGGCTCGCCGGTACACAAAGACAGTTGTGTGGAGTTTTTCATGAAAAAAGCAGATGAAGACTCGTACCTGAACTTTGAGTTCAACTGCATCGGCGCGTGCGATGCGTCACGCCGTACGTCGCGCGACAGTAAAACGCCATTCACAGGCAGGGACTATAGCCTGATACGACGCTACTCCAGTCTGGAACGCAAAGCGCTGCCTGAGCGCAAAGGCGTTCATGCGTGGGAGCTGGCCGTAGCGATCCCCCTCAGACTGATGGGACTGGACCCGGGCGCTCTGCCTGAAAAGATCCTCGGCAATTTCTATAAATGCGCCGACGAGACAGACTCGCCGCATTACGTGAGCTGGAATCCGGTGGATACCCCTGCGCCTGACTTCCACCGCCCCGAATTTTTCGGCGAGATGTATTTCCGTTAAAACTAAAGCTTCTTAAGGGTGAAGAGGAACTCCAGCCCGCCGTTGATACGGTTTTTCACCTGAATATCGCCTTTGTGGAAAAGGATGGCATTCTTCACTATCGACAGGCCCAGGCCTGAGCCTCCGGTATCGCGCGTGCGGCCTTCGTTTATACGGTAGAAGCGCTCGAATATGCGGCCCAGGTGCTGCTCGCCGACACCGACCCCGGTATCGTAATAAGAGAAGTAGAAATAGCGCTCATCCCCGGCATACTGACTGATATGTATATCTATGTCATGCCCCGCGTAGCTGATGGAATTGTCGGCAAGGTTGCGGAAGATGGAGTAGAGCAGCGTATAGTTGCCCGTCACCGTGAGGCCCTCCGGAATGGACGATGTAAACCTGATGCGCTTTTCGGCAAGCCTGTCGCTGAGGTCGGTGCGCACTTCGCCGACCAGTACCGGCAGGTTCACCTTCTCTACGCTGAACTGCGATGGAGCGTCTTCGATCTTGCTTATTATACTTACGTCTTCGATCAGGTTCGACAGGCGTATTGCCTGCACGAAGGCGCGCTCGATAAACTGCTTCTGCCTGCTTTCGTCAAGCTCGTGGGTGTTCAGCGTTTCCAGATACCCGCGCAGGCTCGTTACGGGAGTGCGCAGCTCATGGGCGATGTTGCTTGTCATCTCCTGCTTCATGAGGCGGGTTTTTTCGGCCTTGCTGATGTCTTTTATGATTATCTCGAAACTGCCGTCTCCGAATATGATGGATTGCAACGAGAAAGTCCTGCCGTTTTTACTTATCTGGAAGACCATATGGTTGGTCTCCCTGTCTTCATCGTGAAGGAAATCGGTTACGGGCCTGAACATCTGGTCTTCCAGTATATCTTCTGCGTCAAAGGCGGGATAATCGGTTATCAGGTTGATGTAGCGTATAAAGCCTGTGTTGGCGTATATCTTCTTCATATCGCGGTTGAAGATGCAAAGCCCCTCGCCGGAGAACCGGAAATGACGTATCAGCTTCTCGCGCTCTATCTCGGTATTCTTCCTGCTGTTCTCCATTTGCTTGAAGATGTCTGTCAGCTCATTGCCTATCTCGCCGAGCTCGTCGGCCTGGAAGTGCATATTCTCCGGGATGGATTGCCCTTTACGAACCCTTTGCGAGAGTCGCTTCAACTGAAGTATTGATTTGCTGAAACGCCCGGCTACGTAGTTGATGAATATCAGGACGACAACAAAGAGGGCGACTATCATGTAGGCAAACAGGTTTTCGGCTTTCAGCATATTGCGCGTCCCGGTATTGTAAGGCAGGGCTACGCGGACGTAGTAGGGGCTGAAATGCCGGGCGTAATACAGGTATTCCTGACTGGTGGAGGCCGACGTCCGGATGTTTGTGCCGTACGCCGAACGAAGGGCGTTCATTATCTCCGGCCGGCCGAGGTGGTTATCCATGCGGTTGAGGTCGGCCACCTCATTGTCGAACAATACCTCTCCGCTGTCGTTAATGACCGATATGCGTATATGATCGGGCATAAGCCGGCTGAGTTCGCCCAGCCTCCCAATGGCATCGTCCCTCTCCTGCCCCTGCCGGCGGATAAACTCGTGTATGATCTCTGTGTATCCGTCCAGACGGGCTTCAAGGTCAGCCTGGCGGAAAGACTTCTCATGCTTCCGCTCGATCAGGATAACGCCCGCTGCAAACAAAAAGAAGATGATCAGGAAATAGCCGAATATGCGCCCCCGGTAATTAAGTCTCATGAATGCCGGCGTTTTGCAGGGTTAAACAAATACCCGTACCCGGTGCGGTTAACGATGCAATCGGCATAAGGCCCTATCTTTTTCCTCAGCCGGGTGATATGCACGTCTACGGTTCTCTCAAGTACAATACCTTCGTTGCCCCATGCTTTGTCAAGGATATCATTGCGCGAGAATATCTCCCCCTCGTTCTGTACCAGCAGCAGCAATATATTGTATTCGGTTTTTGTCAGCTCCACAACCTTCCCGCCGATGAAAAGCGTCTTCGTGCGGCGGTCTATCGCCATGTCGTCGGTCTGCAAAACATCCGGCTCCGTTTTTACCGGCGAACCAATTCGCCGCAGCACGCTTCTTACCCTTGCCACAACCTCCTTTATGGAGAAAGGCTTTGATATATAATCATCCCCGCCGATGGAAAAGCCCGTCAGCATATCATTCTCCGTATTACGGGCGGTAAGGAATATCACCGGCGTCCGGTTACCATCCTTACGCAACTGGTCGGCCATTTTGAATCCCGACATGCCGCCCATCATAACATCCAGCAATATCAGGTGATGCCCCGGCGTGAGTATGCGTAACGCCTCTTCGGCGGACTCGGCCACGTCAATAAGGTATCCCTCGTTCTCAAGGTTAAACTGGAGTATCTCCCGGATGTCGGCCTCGTCGTCAACCACCAGGATACGTATGTTTTCGTTCTTCATTTCCATTACTGAATTCTTTATGTGTTGCAAGGATAAGTGAGAGTTGTAACAGAACGGTTACGGAAAAGTTACCAGACGGTTAAAACCGGCAGGCAAACCCCAGTCCGTACATATCGTTCCCTGCCAGCGGGACGATGCTGATGTCTCGTCCGTCGTCGCCCATAATCCGCCTGAAGGCCGGCAGCAGCAGGTAAGCCGCCTCGACGCTCAGTATGCCAATCCCGGCCCCCGCCACCACGTCACTCAGCCAGTGCTTCCGGTTCATCATACGCATAATACCCGTAGCGCCCGCCGTAGCGTAACCGGCGACGCTTATCCAGGGCGAATGCCCGCCATATTCCCTGAACAGTATATGCGCTCCGGTAAAGGCGGTGGCGGTATGCCCGCTTGGGAATGAATTATCGGCCGAGTTGTCGGGCCGCCTCACGCTCAGGCTGTTTTTGACCGCATGTACAGACGCCGTCATGATAAGGTGCGAAGAAACCATCACAAACGTGCGGTCCCGCAGACTGTTCCTGGCCTTCACTCCGGCGAAATCCAGTCCGTACACCGCCACGGCGGGCGCATATTGCACATAATCATCTATCCATGTATGGCCGTGGGCGATCTCATTGTTTACAAACCTGTCCAGCCTTTTAAACGCGGGTATAGCCTGCGTCGCCGCACCGTAAGCAACAAACGCGGCGGGGAGTATCAGCCTGCCATACGACCCGGCGCTCACCTGCGCAGGCGCGTCGTACCTGAAGTGTAGGCTGTCGCTCTGGGCATGAGCCGTGTTTGCAAATATCACAACGGACAGGAGGGAGAACAGCGATAAATAATTCATTTGGTCTCGTTTAATAATGATCCTTTAAGAGCATGGCAAATGTAAATGAATTACTTAAATCCGGCAAACAGGCGCCTTCGACCCGTCTCCGACCGGGCGCCGGCAGGGCTTCCCGTACGGCGCCCGGGCTAATATACCATATGCAAGGTATTTAACGCCCGGTTTTGCGGTTTTATCTTTGTCGCGTTTGATTACTAAATTTTAAAAGAAATATCATGGGAAAAATTGCAAAGCAACTGACAGACCTCATAGGTAATACCCCTCTGCTGGAGTTGTCAAATTACAATGCAGACAAGGGTCTGAAAGCACGCGTAATCGGCAAGCTGGAATATTTTAATCCGGCCGGTAGCGTAAAAGACAGAATCGCCTTGTCGATGGTTACGGATGCCGAAGAAAAAGGTTTGCTCAGACCGGGGTCTACGATCATTGAACCGACAAGCGGGAATACCGGCGTAGGGCTTGCTTTCGTCTCAGCCTCCAAAGGCTATAAGCTCATCCTTACGATGCCGGAAACGATGAGCCTGGAACGCCGCAACCTCCTGAAAGCCCTGGGGGCAAATCTGGTGCTTACGCCGGGCAGCGAAGGCATGAAGGGCGCAGTGGCCAGGGCCGAAGCGTTACAGAAAGAGACGCCTGGCTCCATAGTCCTCCAGCAATTCGAAAACCCGGCCAATCCGGCCATACACCGCCAGACAACGGCGCGGGAGATATGGGAGGATACTGACGGGAAGGTTGACATCTTTGTCAGCGGCGTAGGCACGGGAGGAACCGTCAGCGGCGTAGGCGAGGTGCTGAAATCGCTCAACCCGAAGATAGAGATCGTCGCCGTAGAGCCGGCCGATTCTCCGGTGCTGTCGGGAGGTAAACCCGGTGCGCACAAGATACAGGGGATAGGGGCCGGCTTTGTTCCTAAAATATACGACGGGAAGGTGGTAGACCGCATTGTCAGGGTGGCTAATGACGACGCTATCCGTACAAGTCGCGAACTGGCCCGGCAGGAAGGGCTTCTGGTAGGAATATCGTCGGGGGCCGCCGCATTTGCCGCTACCGGGCTTGCCCAACTTCCGGAAAACGAAGGAAAAATAATCGTCGCCCTGTTACCCGATACGGGAGAGAGATATTTGTCTACTGTTCTTTATGCTTTTGAAGAATATCCGCTGTAACGGCGGATATTTCTTTGCCTTACCGAAACCTTCAATTCTCAGCAATAGCTTAGACATGCGCACGTTGCGGAGGCTTACTCCCGGCTCGCGCATTCCTGCCGGGCGCGCCGCCGGCGATGATGTCAGGAAATTATGAAATTCGTATCTTGCGACTGATTACATAAAGGATCAGGATGCGCTTGGCGATTGACATTGATAAACTTAGACAAGGAAATCAGGATGTATTCCGTGATTTCTTTGTCTTGTTCTATCCTAAAATGATGGCATTAGCCTGCCGTTTTGTAGACGAACAAACGGCTGAAGACCTGGTTCAGGAGGTATTTGCCTCTTATTGGGAACAAAGAAAGGAGATACAGGCGGATAATATCCGGTCTTTCCTTTATAAATGGCTGCAAAACAGATGCCTTAACCACCTTAAACACCAGATGGTAGCCGATGAATACGAAGCCCGCGTAAAGATTGCCGAGGCGCGGATCGCTTTTTTAAATGAATCTTCCGACGTGAACGATGTATTTAAACAGGTGGTAAACCAAAACATCCGCGAAGTGATAGAAATCTCAGTCAGGAAGCTCCCTCCCAAATGTGCACAGGCTTTCAGGTTATGCTATTATCATGATATGTCGCATAAGGAAATTGCTGATGCTATGGACATTTCTCCACGCACGGTAGAAGGACATATACGCCAGGCGACCCTTTTTTTACGTGACGACCTGCGTGATCTTTTCATGCTGTTCTTCGTGTTTTACGGCACGGTTTGATTTTTTTATTACTGTCCGCTAAAAACATAATTGTCCTTATAATTAAGGGCTGATATTCCGTAATTGATCATAGAAAAAGCGCAGGAATACAGATAAATTGCGTTAAGAAAGGCTTTGTGCAGGTGTATTTTACCGAATGGTGAAACAGGCGGTGACGTTTTGTTGTGACCGGAATGTTTTTATAAGGAGCGGATAATTAAAAGGTTAGTAATCTATTACACTCGTGTGAGCCGGATAAAAACACGCAGGGGACTCTTTTATTTACCCGGAAATTTGTTCCCGCCGCACGTGGGACAGGTTTTATCCCGCATGGGATAGATTTCATTTGACGTGTTATGGATTTCATCTCATGTGGGATAGATTTTATCTCATGCGGGACAGGTTTCATTTGAAGTGTTATGAATTTCATCTCACGTGGGACAGGTTTTATCCCACATGGGATAGGTTTCATTTAACGTGTTATGGATTTCATCTCAAGTGGGATAGATTTTATCTCATGTGCGGCGGATTTCATTTTTCATGAGGCGGGTTTTATCCGGCGGTTGTTTTTTTCTGTATCCCCGCCACGTAGTTTTACCTCTCTCAACTGTCTTCTTTATACACATAGCCGAAAATGGATGATCAATTACTTATAAGGTTTCTAACGCACCGGTGCCGGGAGGAAGAACTCCGGCAGATAAGCCGATGGATTGCAACGGACAAATCCAACGCCGACTGGCTGTTTGAGATGGAGCAGATATGGAGCTTAAAGGATGAACTGCGCTTTTCGGACGAACAGAAGATCAGCCGGGCCTATAACAGGTTCGTTTCGGGAATGGAAGCCAAGCCTGCCATGAAACCGGGGAAACGGGTGTTTATCTCTGTCATGAAGTATGCGGCCGCCGCAGTAATTATCCTTCTTCTGTCGGTAAACCTGTACAGGATGCTGGAGGAGGAGGAAGTTCCTTTATCAATGAACATTGTCGAAGTCCCTATGGGCGAACGCGCGTCGTTGACGTTAAGCGACGGCACCAAAGTGTGGCTCAATGCCGATACCAGATTCTATTACCCTTCACGGTTTATGTCAAAAAAGAGAGGTGGCAGGGAAGTAATGATCGATGGTGAAGGCTATTTTGAAGTGGCTAAAGATGAAAAACGGCCTTTCGTCGTAAAAGGCGACCTGTTTGATATAAGCGTTTTAGGAACAGAGTTCAATGTGAAGGCCCATAAGAATGAGCCCGCGGAGATTTCCCTGAAAGAGGGTAAGATCAAAGTCGGCACGCCAGGCAGAGATGATCCGATGATCCTTAGTCCCAATGACCAGATTCAGGTTTCAACAAACGGGAAGACCAGGCTCCAGCAAATAGATATGTCAACAGTCAACAGTTGGACTAACGGCGAGATTGCGTTTAAAGACGAGCCTTTATCGGTTATTATTAAAACACTGGAGCGGAAGTTCAATACTCCCATTGTCCTGGTAGACCGTGATCTGTCCGACGAGCTTTTCCACTGCCGGACGTCTTCGGAAAAGACGCTGCCCGAAGTGCTGGACCTGTTAAAGGATACCAGGCGGATGAACTACAGGTTTGAAAACAACAAAGTATTAATTACAAAAAAGTGATGCCTATGGGATAAACAGATAAAACAAAAACCGGAAAATGTTGCAGCATTTTCCGGTTCGGGATTAGAAAGCAAATTTGATTTATAAACCTGAAATTATTACCAACTAACCATTGCAAAGATATGAATTATAGTCAGATAAATGGATTTTTTCACGCGAAAAGGCATCCATTCCTAAGCAAAGCTCTATTTATAATGAGATGTATCTTTTTGTTTATCATTCTGGGCACATTACAATCCCTGGCTACAGTGAGTTATTCACAGTCAGCGCTGTTAACATTAGAAAAAGAAAATACCACAATTCAGGAAATACTCTCCACGATTGAAAATGAGAGTGAGTTTTACTTTACGTACAACCTGAATCAGATCAATGTTAATAAGAAAACTTCTGTACGGGTGGCAAACAAGGATATTACCGAAATCCTGAATATTTTATTCCCCGAAGGAGATGTAAAATATATCATACACGACCGTCATGTCGTATTGTATAAAGAGGTGGCCGCACGGTCAGGCTCCGCCAAAGATTCAGACACGCCCGGAGTATTGGGAGCGGACCAGCAGGCCAGGATAATCTCAGGAACGGTAACAGACGAATTCGGAGAACCTCTGATCGGAGTCAATGTGGCCGTCAAAGGGACGACCAACGGCTCGGTAACCGATGTCAACGGCAATTTTACCTTACAGCAGGTGTCTGAAGGCTCTACATTAATGATCAGCTACGTCGGGCACATAACACAGGAAATCCTCGTAGGCAGCCAATCGTTTTATCTCATTGTTCTGAGGGAAGATACACAGAGCCTCGACGAAGTGGTTGTAGTAGGCTATGGCGTACAGAAGAAACAAACCCTGTCAGGGTCTGTCACTTCCATAGGGGCTGAAGATATATCTTCTACCAAGACAGAGAACGTAATCAGTAATATCCAGGGGAAAATGCCGGGATTACTGATACGCCAGCGCACAGGGGAACCCGGCGTCTTTGATAATCTTATCAGTATCCGCGGATACGGGAACCCGTTGGTGGTTATCGACGGCGTAACCCGTCCGATGGAGGATGGGGCCAGCGAACTGGCCCAGTTGAATACCGATGATATTGAAAATATCTCCATCCTGAAAGACGCCTCCGCCGCTATCTACGGGATGAATGCGGCAAACGGGGTGATTATTGTTACGACCAAGAAAGGACAGGACGGAAAGGCCAGGGTCTCATATTCCAACTTATTCGGTATGAAAGGCGCTACCGGCATGGAGATGACCGTCGATGCCTATACTTATCGTTTAATGGCTAACGAGATGCAGCGCAATATTGGCGCCACTCCTACTTACAGCGACGAGATACTTGAGAAATACAGGAATAACGAGCCGGGATATAATGATCATAACTGGCTGAAGATGTTCCTGAACGACTGGGCTTTCCAGCAACAGCATAATATCTCGGTAAGAGGCGGAACGGACAAGGTGAAATATTTCAACAGCTTCGCCTATGCCGAAGATAACGGACTGCTCAAAGGCGGCAACCAGAAGTATAATCGCTTCAACTTCCGCTCTAACACCACGGCGGAGATCGCAAAAGGCCTGCAGTTGAACGTCAATGTGTCGGGCCGGCTGGACAACAGCGAGGCTCCCCGCGATGAGTTTCAGTGGCTGTATAAGATATTAATGATTAACGACCGGGGTAAAAACTGGCATACCATTGACAATGAAAACCACCTGACCTCCATTGAGCCGGAAAGGAAAAACGCCTACGCGCTGGCCGACCCGGATATCGACGGCTACCGCAGGTATAAGAACTTCAACTATTCGGCTAATCTGGAGATGACCTACAAGGTTCCCTTTGTAGACGGATTAACGCTCGGAGTGCTCGGCGCATATGACGGGTACGAGAGGAACGAATCAAAACTACACAAGATGTACGACCTGTACGATTACTATACCGATGAGTATGTAGTGACCAACGGGGCCGGGACGTACAGCAATACCATCAGGCTGTTCCAGAAAGTGCATGCCCGCGGGCAGGTCAACTATACACGCTCGCTCGGCAATCATAACTTCAACGTTATGGGAGTTGCCGAACTGACAGCCACCCGGATGGACGAATTACAGGGTATGCGGCGCTATGCCGAATTTTACACCCATGACATCATCAACCAGGGAACAGCCACAACGGCTTCCAATTCGGGGTTCCGCCGCTACGGGCGTCTTGCCGCCTACCTGGGGCGTATCAATTATGATTATGCCGGCAAATACCTGCTCGAAGGGGTTGTGCGTTACGACGGTTCTTACCGTTACGCTCCCTCAAAACGATGGGCTTTCTTCCCGTCGGTAAGCGCAGGGTGGCGCCTGTCGGAGGAATCTTTTATCAAGGATAATCTTGCGTTCATAAGCAACCTGAAGCTGAGGGTGTCCTACGGCAAGAGCGGGTACGATGCCGGCAATGAGTTTGAATATGTGGCAGGTTATACGGCCCAGTCCAACAGCAACTCCAATTACATGACCGACAGAAGTTATGTCTTTGAAGACGGACAGGCTACCACCGGCATGGTTCCTCCGGGCGTTGTCAATGACAACCTGAGCTGGGTTACCTCCGCAACGTCAAACATCGGGGTCGATCTCGACCTCTGGCATGGCAAACTGGGCTTTGTCCTCGATCTGTTCCAGCGGGAGAATACCGGACTGCTGGCCAGCCGTATCCAGTCGGTGCCTAATACCTTCGGCTCGACCTTCCCGCAGGAAAACATCAACTCGACGGTGAACAGGGGTTTTGAAATATCAGTGACCCACCGGGGGCAGGTCGGGAAGGATTTTAATTACTCTGTGAGCGCCAATTTCACTTACGCCCGCACCAAAGAACTGCATTACGAGAGGGCGCCCCACACCAGTTCATGGGACCGCTGGGTAAACGGACGTGAAGACCGTTATACCGGGAGGATGTGGCTGTATGAATATGAAGGGCAATATACCTCGCTGGAGGAATATGAGACCGCTCCGCTGCTCGGAGGCACCCAGGGTAATTCCAAGATGCTGCCCGGCAGCTATAAGATAACAGACCTGAATGGAGACGGGGTGATTGATGGAAACGACAGGCAACTGGACAACTGGGCGCAGGGTAATCTGAACCCTCCCATGCAGTTCGGCTTCAACCTGAGCGCCTCTTACAGGTCATTCGACCTCAATGCGCTTTTCCAGGGCGCCGCAGGTTATTCCATCAACTACAGTAACGGCGACATCTGGGGATATGGGCGTTACCCTACACTGCATGAGAAGTTCATGGACCGCTGGCATACGACCGGTACCACCGACGACCCGTACAACCCGGCTACAAGCTGGATACCGGGGTTTTACCCGGCATTGCGCAGTAACTTCAGTAATACGACAGACCAGCATAGTATTGACATCTGGATACCCAATGCCGCTTATCTGCGGCTGAAGAGCCTTGAGATAGGTTACACCATTCCGCGCGCCGTTCTCCGGAAGACCGGCATAGCCGGCTTAAGGGTATTCCTTAACGGCTTCAACCTGCTTACATTTTGCAGGAAGGAACTGAGGCAGGCCGACCCCGAACGCGAAGAGCGCGACTGGAACGCCAATGCCGCCTATCCGTTGATGAAGACGTTCAACGTCGGGTTTAATATTAACTTTTAAAGAGACATGAACATGAAGAAGTATATAATATCGATATTAACCTGCGGCCTGCTGTCTGCTTTTTCCGGGTGTAATAAGTTCCTTGAACTGGAGTCTCTCGAGAAGGTAGGCCCCGACCAGTTGCTGGGCACTGACGGCGGACTGAAAACATTGCTGGCGAGTATGTACAATGCAATGCCGGTCGAAGACTTCGCCTACCGCCCCAATCAGGGGTTCAACCTGCACTCGTCTATGGGTGTCGACCGTATGATAATGTCTTCGTTCTACACCGATGAGAGTTCGCGCAGCGACGGCGACCAGGGCATCGGGCCCTGGGACTTTGACTACTGGCCATACGACCATATACGCGAAGTCAACAAGTTCCTTGAGAACATCGAGTCGGCCAGGAACGCCGCCACTATCACCGAAGCAGAGTATAATCACCTTAAGAGCGAGACCCATTTCATACGCGCTTATATCTATTTCGGCATGGCCAAACGCTTCGGCGGCGTGCCGCTGATCGACCGTGTGCTCGACGGCGACTACCTGCCGGGTACAGACAACGAAGCGCTGTATATCCCCCGCAGCACTGAGAAGCAAACCTGGGAGTTTATCCTTAAAGAATGCGACCTGGCTATTGCCGGCCTTCCCGAAACCCCCGACGGCTACCGCGCATCCAAATGGGCGGCTTACGGACTCAAGTCACGCGTCGCCCTCCATGCCGCTTCGCTGGCACGGTACTGGAACCGCGCCCCGCTTGCCGGTGATGCCGTAAACCAGAAGCTGGTAGGGATGGAGCCGTCTGATGCAGCATTCTTTTACAACGAGTGCCTGAGCGCATCGAGGGCCATTATCGACAATTCGGGCAAATCACTCTATATGCCCAATCCGGCAGGCAGGGAAGAGGCGGCGAAGAACTTTCAGGACCTGTTCCTCAGCAGGCATGATGAGATCATCTTCAGCAAAGCCTATCTTGACGGACTTGTGGTCAATTACCAGGGGCACAGCTACGACGTCTACTACAGTCCGTCGCAGGGCAATCCGGGGTTCAATAAGTTCGGGCGGTTCAATCCCACGCTTGACATTGTAGACCTTTTCGAAGATTATACTGACGACGGAACAGGCAGGAGCGCCCGCATCGTCACACGTACGGACGGGCGGGAAGAGATTACCGTCGCCGACCCCCGCGACCTTGACCTCTCCATCCCGTTCGTTAAGTACGACGATCCTTACGAGCCGTTCAAAGACAAAGACGCCCGGATGCTGGCAAGCGTTATCGTACCCGGCGCACAGTTTAAGAACAACACGATAGTTATACAGGGAGGGATGATCAGGACAGACGGCACGCCGCTGGTATATGCCGACGGCAGCGACGTGGGTAAAGACGGCGTGCGCTACTATGCCTTCGGCGCCGAGGGTACGGCCGGATTCTCCGGGTTCTTCGGCATGGGGCGTAAAGACGACGCCAACTTCACGTCTACCGGCTTCAGCGTAAGGAAATACCTCCAGGAGGGCAAAACGCTCGTAGGACGCGAGAACTCTTCCACCACCAGTTGGATAGATATGCGCCTGGCCGAAGTTTACCTCAACTATGCCGAAGCAGCCGCAGAGAGCGGCAGCGGAGACATGGCCCTGGCCGCCGGCCTCATCAACGCCCTGCGCCACCGCGCCGGGCATAAGGATGACATCCCGGCGACGCTGGAGAACATACTGAAAGAAAGGCAGGTCGAACTGGCCTTCGAGGGTTTCAGGTACTGGGATCTGGTGCGCCGCCGCGAATATCATACCATCTTCAGCAGCGGACGACGCAAAGCCCTTGTGCCGCTTCTCGACCTGCGCGGGGAGCAGCCTAAGTACATCTTTGTGCGTTCCAATTTCTACTACGACGAATATGCCGGCGGGCGTACCTTCCAGCCATACCGTTACTATAAGTCGATCCCCGGCAGGAATACAAACAATCTGGTGCAGAACCCGCAGTATTAATCTTAAAAATATCTGTCATATGAAGAGAATAACCTATATACGATTACTCCTGGCCTCCTGCCTCCTTCTCACGTCCCTGTCCTGTGAGATAGACAACTACGACGGGCCCGACGCTTCTTTCTCAGGCTCGGTAAGGGACGCTGCGACAGGCGAACTGGTAGGGACCGACATACAGAACGGCTCCGTTATCCGCGCCATCGAGCTGGGATGGGAAACGCCTACCGCGCAGAACTGGGTCATAAAGCAGAACGGCGAGTTCCGCAACGACATGGTCTTTGCCGCCCATTATGACTTTGAGTTTATCAATGCCAACTTCTATCCTTTCACGGTGAAAGACTTCGAGATCAGGAAAGGCAGTAACACCCACGACTTTGAAGTGACCCCCTATATCCGTATCCGCAACGCAGCCATCACCCGCGATGAGGGGGCCGGGCGCATTGTCGCCACCTTCAGCCTGGAGGTCGGGAAGCCTGAGGTGAAGCTTGCCGCCCTGCGTCTGTACGCCTTTACGGACATGTATGTGGGCGAGCAGGTGAAGTTCGCCACACGCGGGGCGGACTTCAGTCAGACTTTCAGTCCGGCCGCCGACATAGACGCCTCAGCCACCTACACCCTGAGCATCGACCTGGCCGAGAATGCAGAGTCCTTCAGGTACAGCCGCAACTACTACTTCCGTATCGGTGCACTGGCGAGCGTACAGGGCGTTGGGACAGTGCGGCACAACTACTCTCCGACGGTCATCATCCCGATGTGACGGCTTAGTGCGAACTGCATTGGCCCACACGCACGGGCCAATGCATCGCAGAGGCATGCGCTGATAACCTGAGTTTATGAGAAAACCAACCGCTCCCTCTCGTTGTCACTACCGATGACGACGATAGGGAGCAGTCAGGCAGGGTATTTCGCTGACACTTAAGAAGATACTTCACTAACGCTTAATAAGGCGCTTCATCAGCATTTTTGAAGGACCTTCATAGCCCTTATGAAGGACCTTCATAGCCCCTTATGAAGATGCTTCATAGCCCTTATGAAGGTGCTTCATAAGCCCCTGTGAAGGTGCTTCTAAAACGCCGGGTAAAAACCGGAGTCCGGGATATGAGGGCGCCTCTGTAAAACGCGCCCGTGACGCCGCTCGTGTGAGGGTTTCTCTTATGTCGAACTCAGGCTGATGTTATAACAGAGGTCTGCGCTGATATTATCGCAGGCATATGAGAAAAAGCGTAATTTCGCCCTGCGGCAAATTATCATGAGATTTAATAACCAACTAAAAACATACGTATTATGAATAATCTGTTGAGATCACTTCTGACCCTCCTCCTGTGCTCTGCCCCGCTCGCGCAGAGCATGGCGGTTCAACTGGAATCAGTCTACACGCAAAGGCCGGAAGACCGCGAAGCCTTCTGCTTCACGGCCCGTGGAGACGGCAGGACCGACGTATCCGACGCCCTTCAGGACGCCATCAATCAGGTGAAGCGCGAGAGGAACTTCGGCATCCTCTTTATCCCCGAAGGGAAGTACCTGATAAGTAAAACCATCTACATCCCCGGCGCCATCCGCCTGATAGGCTACGGGGCGAAGCGGCCGGAGTTCATCCTCACACGCAACTCGCCGGGCTATCAGGAAGAAGTGGCGGATGACAAGGGGCGGGCCTCATATATGTTCTGGTTTACCGGGGGAATTGTAGAACCCGGAGGCCCCGTGAGGGATGCCAACGCCGGGACGTTCTACAGCGCCATGTCAAACATCAATCTGAGGATAGAAGACGGTAACCCGCATGCCGTGGCCCTTCGCACGCATTACGCCCAGCACAGTTTCGTGAGCCACGTCGCCGTCTATGCAGGTAAGGGGAAGGCCGGACTGTTCGACGTGGGCAACGAGATGGAGAACGTCGCTTTCTTCGGCGGCGACTATGGCATTTACTCCACCAAAGCCTCGCCCGGATGGCCCGTGATGATGGTCGATTCTTATTTCGAAGGCCAGCGCCTGGCTGCCGTCCGCTGTCAGGAGACAGGTCTGGCGATGGTTAACATGCAGGTGAAGAATGTCCCTTCGGTCTTCGACATAGACCCCGAACATGCCGAGCGTCTCTATATCGAGAACAGCAGCTTCGAGAACGTCAGCGGCCCCGCCTTCATCATCAGTAATGCCGACAACAGCAACAACCAGATAACCCTCCGCAACGTGTACTGCCGCAACGTGCCGCTGCTGGCCCGGTATCGCAGGAGCGGAGAAGAGACGGCCGTCGGCCACAGGATGTATCATATACGCGACTTCGCCCACGGTCTTCAGATCGACAACCTCGCCGCCCGCGCCGTATACCGTACTGTTACCGACATTGTCCCCATCGCGAAGATGCCCCCGGCGCTGCCTCGCGACATTCCCCCGCTGCCCGGTATGGAGACGTGGGTCAACCTTCGCGACCTGGGAGCGGCAGGGGACGACGTGGCCGACGATACCAGAGCGATACAGGATGCGATCGACAGGTACGATAATATCTACGTCCCGCAGGGCTGGTACCGTATCACCGAGACCCTGAGGATGAAGCCCGGGACCCACCTGATCGGTCTGCACCCTTTCGCCACCCAGTTCCGCCTTGCCGAGAGCACGCCGGCCTTCAGCGGCTTCGGTGCGCCGAAGGCAATGCTTGAATCCTCCATCGGCGGCGAAAATATATTTAACGGCATCGGCATCAACACCGGCGCCTACAACTACCGTGCGGTAGGCGTCAAATGGATGGCCAGTGCCGGTTCGTACCTCAACGACGTGAAGTTTGTAGGCGGCCACGGCGGAATGTCAAAGCCCGGCCCGTCCGCACCGCAGGCCTACCGTCAGCCGGCCGCCGCCCGTATCAGTTCGCCCTATAACCCGGTAGCCGCTCAGGGTATGGATATGGCATGGGATAACCAGTACTGGAGCTTCTGGATAACCAACGGCGGCGGAGGGACCATCAAAGACGTATGGAGCGCTTCCACCTATGCCGCCTCCGGGCTGTACATTAATAACACCTCCACGCCGGGGCGCATATACGCCATGTCGCTCGAACACCACGTGCGCAACGAGGCCCGGCTTAAGAACGTATCCAACTGGAAGATATACGCCTTCCAGTTCGAAGAAGAAAGCCGCGAGAGCCGGGACTGCCAGCCGCTGGAGATGGAGGATTGCTCAGACGTTATGGTAGCCAACCTGTACATGTTCCAGGTAATACGGGTAAACACCCCGTACCCCCACTCAATCAGGACATGGAACTGCCGCAACCTTGAGTTTATCAACGTCCACAACTACGCCCAGACGCTTTACCCGGCCGTTAACCCCCTGTATGATATAAACCGTGATATTGACATACGCCCGTGGGACTTCCAGCGGCTGCTAATCACCGGGCAGGAGCCGCGCCGCCAGCCGGTCGTCAACGCCGCAGGCAGGATGGAACGACTGGCGACCGGCTTCGAATACGCACAGGGCATTACGGGCGACAGCAAAGGGAACATCTACTTCTGCGAAAGCCGTATGCGCCGCATCTACAAATGGTCGGCTGATAGCAACACGCTCTCACTGGTAGCCGATTTCCCCTGGAAGCCCTCAACGCTGGCGGTTGACTCTGAGGATAACCTTCTGGTATCATTCCGCTACGACCCCCAGCCGGGGTATATGATCGACGGCAGGCAGGAAGCCTTCGCCCCGCTGCCCGACGGCTCAGGTACGTCCTATGCCGGTTACGGCAATGACACCTCGCCGATGCTCTTCTACTCCATCGACCCTGATAATCCCGAAGAGACGATCAGGCCGCTGCAACTGGCTCCTATGGGGACGGTCGCCGGCGTACACAAGGCATTGTACCCCTCCAACCGTCGCAGAGACCGCCACGACTTCAACACCGCGGCCCTCTACGTACCACAGAAATGCTTTATAGCGCCTGACGGTAAGACCATCATCCCGCAACACTTCGACCTCGCCCGTTGCGCCGCACTTCAGGAAGCCTGGCCCGGAAGGCCCGTCTACGCTTCCGACGAATACCGCAAGCGCACCGTACGGATGGACGTCGCTCAGGACGGTAAGCTCTCCAACCTCCGCTACTTTGTCGAATGGAGCGAATACAATGCCGCCGTAGACGATGAGGGCAACGTCTACATCGCCGACGGTCAGATATACGTTTTCGACAAAGACGGCAACGAGAAAGGAATGATTGAAGTCCCTGAACGCCCCACCACCATCAGGTTTGGCGGAGCGGACGGTAAGACCCTTTTCATCACCACCCGCCGGTCTCTCTACAGCGTCCGCATCGCCTGACCCTCCAATACATAATTGTCTCCTCTGCATCAGGGGAGACAATTATGCGCCGGGGGGATGATGAAAGGGCAGGGGGTTAAAAGAGCGCTGTGAAGTTATCGCTTTCGTTCCGGCGTCGCGTGTGGTTGCTGATTTCTTCCCGCAGCGTCTTTAAGTGCTGCCGGGCCATAAAGGTCCTGAATGGGGCGTTGGAGTTTCTTCCCCTGCTTTCTTCCAAAGCTTTTATATACCCGCCCTTGTCTTCCTTGCGTATCCGGGTGGGCGTTAATTCATGATAGAATTGTATGTAATTCATCAATAGCCGGCTTGTACGACCGTTGCCGTCTAACCACGGATGTATGGTTACCAGATTGAAGTGGGCGTCAAATGAAAGGTTGTATTTATCTCTGAGGCTCTCTGCATCCATCCTTTTATCGAGTTCTTCGCACAGCCTGTTAACATTACCGGGAACTTTCTTATAGTCCATATAAGACTTACCGCCTATACCTGCGCTTACCCCGCATAAACGATATTCTCCCCTGCCTGAGTCAAACGTCCCGGCTGGCATATTGTTGATGCCGCCGGTGTTTTTCATTACCAGAGCATTCAGGTCTTTCAGCAGGGCGGGGGTAATAGTGGTTTTCCTGTGCGCTTCTGCTACCGCATATTCGTAAGCCGCCCTGAGGTCTATATTCATAAGGTATTCTACGATATTCCCTTTCCCGGTTATTCCCTCGTCGAACAGGAGGCTTGCGTCTTGTTCCGAAAGCGTAGAACCTTCCAGGGCTGTCGAGTGGGCGATGATGGAATAGAGATAGAACTTATCATAGTCTTTCATCTCACTCAGCGCCAGATCGCAGTACCGCTTCTGCTCCTGCTCGATGGAGAGCCATATGTCAGCTTCATTTGTCATTTTGATATCCGGACTTATAGTGCGAAGGTACTGAATATAGCGCCACAGGCCCGTTATGCCGGGACTGTGGCGCGCAGGTATCAGTTGTTTTCCGGACGCAACCGGCGTACGGTGGCCCCGGCCTGCCACATCTCGCTGTTGCGGAGGGCGGCAAGTTCTTTTTCCAGACCTTCACGGTAGTCGGGCCTGCCGTTGGTGTCGATGGAACGCTGCGCCTCACGTCCGGAGGCTACTTCTTCATAAAGCTTTTCGAAGACTGGCAGGGTGACGTCGTGGAAAGTCCCCATCCAGTCCAGCGCCCCGCGCTGGGCGGTGGTAGAGCAGTTGGCATACATCCAGTCCATACCGTTCTCGGCGAACAGGGGCATGAGCGACTGGGTAAGCTCTTCTACCGTCTCGTTGAAAGCCTCCGAAGGATCATGCCCGTGCCGGCGCAGGGTCTCGTACTGTGCCAGCAGCAATCCCTGGATGGCGCCCATGAGCGTGCCGCGCTCTCCGGTGAGGTCTGAGTATACCTCTTTCCTGAAGGTGGTCTCAAACAGGTAGCCGGAGCCTACGCCGATGCCCAGCGCTACGACGCGCTCCCAGGCTTTGCCGGTAGCGTCGCGGTAGATGGCGAAGCTGGAGTTTAGTCCCCGCCCCTGAAGGAACATCCGCCTCAGACTGGTGCCCGATCCTTTGGGAGCTACCAGGATGACGTCTACGCCTTCGGGCGGTATGATGCTGGTGCGCTCCTTGTACGTGATGCCGAAGCCGTGCGAGAAGTAAAGCGCCTTGCCCGGCGTGAGTAACCCTTTGATGCGGGGCCATACCTCTATCTGCGCCGCGTCTGAGAGGAGGTACTGTACTATGGTCGCCCTCCGGCAGGCCTCTTCTATCTCAAAGAGCGTCTCGCCCGGCTTCCATCCGTCGGCCAGGGCCTTATCCCACGTTTTACCGCCGCTGCGCTGCCCGACGATAACGTTGAAGCCATTGTCGCGCAGGTTGAGGCTCTGTCCCGGCCCCTGAACGCCGTAGCCGATGACGGCTATGGTTTCGTCCTTCAATACTTCCTTAGCCCTTTCGAGGGGAAATTCGTCGCGGGTGACTACGTTCTCGTCTACCCCGCCAAAGTTTAATACTGCCATTGTTTAATGTTTTAGAGTGATTATTGTTTTTGTTGTGTGTATGTCATTGCCATGTGACGGCGGCGCGGCAGATGGCTTTTCCCTCATGGCAGACGGCCATGTGCCAGGCGTCTTCGAGCGGCTCGCGGCAGTGGATGGTGAGGTCCATTCCGTATCTGCCTTCGGCCATGTAGGCGATCTCAAAGCGGGAGATGTCTTTTTGGGCGAAGAGGTCGAGGTCGAACCTGTCGAGCAGGTGTTCCATGTACCTGATGCTGTTCAGGTGCCCGTTTATGTCGAGGTCGCTGTAGCGCACGCGGTAAGGCTCGCCGGCTACGAGATTTTCTACCGGAGGTATCTTGCCCGGCTTAGCTATCGGGCATGGGCGGTCGAGGTAGTAGACCCCGAGGCCTTCTGTGTCGAGAGGTGTCGGTCGGCGCGTTTCCAGACTGATGGCCGCCCATATGGAGCGGGCGTAGCCAAACACTCCCCTTGTGGCGGAAGTCAGTTCGAAACAGCGGTGGGTGAACATCCCTGCCGCACTTTCTATCCATGTGTATATCGTAATATCTTCCGACAGCTCCGGGGTTGCGCTCATCTCTACAGCCAGGCGCGAGAGCACCCACGCGGCGCCCCGGCGCTGCATGTCGTTATACCCGAAGCCGCGCGAGGCTGCGTGAATAGTTGCCGCATGGAGAAGCTGCGCCCCGACGACGGGGATCGTAATGCGACGGCGGAAGTCCACCAGGTCTGAGTCTACATTGAAACTGAATGCGCCAACCTTGTCCATATCTACGTTACGTTTATTTTCTTTTTCATTGATGAGAGCATGTCGCTCAGTCGCTCGACCTTGCTCTTTGTGATAGCTATACGCCCGGAGCGGATGAACTGTAGTACGCCTATGGAGCGGCTCAGCTCTTCAAAAAGGGCCTGCGTCTCTGCGTAATGCCCGCTTTTTTCAAGCACTATGTAGTCTTCGTTAACGTCCAGCATCCTTGCATTGTATTTACGGATAAGCTCCTCCACGCCGTCCAGCTTCATGAAAAGCCCGGCGCTTACCTTGTAGAGGGCTATCTCCTGGTGTACCAGATATTCGTCTGTGTTGTAGTAAGCCTTCAGTATATCCACACGTTTGTCTATCTGTTTAACCACCTTTTCTATCATGTCCTTTTCGGCAAAGGTGGTGATGGTAAACTTATGCACCCCTTCAATGGCCGAGGGCGAGACGGAGAGCGTCTCGATGTTCAACTGGCGGCGCGTGAAGATGATGGTTATCTGATTAAGCAGGCCTACCGTGTTCTCCGAAAATATAATTACGGTGTATAATTGTTTTGTGTTCATACTTTGATAAAATGGTGACGGTGACGGGAGAGGGTTACTCTCCCATGATAATACTGGTAATGGAAGCCCCGGCGGGCACCATGGGATAGACCATGCCCCGGGTCTCTACTTCGGCCACCAGCATGTAGGCTTCGTCGCAACCAAGCATCTCGCGGATGGCCTCGTCAAGTTCTTCACGTTCGCTCACCCGGCGGCTGCGTATGCCGTAGGCGCGGGCTATGGCTGCAAAGTCGGGGTTGATCATTGTGGTGGCCGAGTAGCGTTTGTCGAAGAACAGTTCCTGCCACTGCCGCACCATGCCGAGGTAGTTATTGTTGAGCACGATGATCTTAACGTTCAGCCTCTCCTGCATTATAGTGCCAAGTTCCTGGATGGTCATCTGCAATCCTCCGTCGCCGGTGAAGAGGCATACGGTGCGTCCGGGGGCTCCCTCTTTGGCTCCGATAGCAGCCGGCAGTCCGAAGCCCATCGTCCCCAGTCCGCCCGAAGTGACTACGCTGCGTGTACGGCTGTAGCGAAAGTAGCGTACGCCCATCATCTGGTTCTGCCCTACGTCGGTCACGAGCACGGCGTCGGACCCGGCCGCATCAGACACCTTGCGCACCACCTCGCCCATCTTCAGCCGACTACCTGCCGCGGGGCTGATCTCCTTCACGACAACCTTCTCGTACTCCTCGCGCTCATCGGCCTCAAAGCTGTCTATCCAGTCCTTGTGTACGGCCGGGTTCAGCAGTCGCGCAACGGCGGGTAGCGTCTCCCTGGCGTCGCCCGGTACGGGCGCGTCTGTCGGGACGTTCTTGCCTATCTCTGAAAGGTCGATGTCAAAGTGTATGATCTTCGCCTGCCGGGCGTAAGACTGTAAGTTGCCTGTCACGCGGTCGTCAAAGCGCATCCCGATGCCTATAAGCACGTCGCAGTCGTTGGTTTTGCGGTTTGGCCCCACGTTACCGTGCATTCCCAGCAATCCTTTGTTCAGGCGGTAGCCGGAGGGCATGGCCGACAGTCCCAGCACAGTAGTTGCGGCCGGTATATCGGCCTTTTCAAGGAAGTCGCGCAATTCGTTTTCCGCCCGGCCGAGTATCACGCCCTGCCCTACGAGCGCAAGCGGTTTCTTTGCCCCGTTTATCAGTGCGGCCGCACGGGCGATGCTTTCGGGGTCGATTACCGGTACAGGCTGGTAACTGCGTATAGAGGTCACCTTATTGTAGGCATAATCCGTCAGTCCCAGTTGTGCATCTTTGGCGAAGTCTATCACCACCGGGCCGGGCCGTCCGGAAGAGGCGATGTAGAAAGCCCGCGACACAGCCCAGGCAACCTCTTCGGGCCTGCGCACCTGATAAGCCCATTTGGTAATGGCCTGGGTGATGCCTATGACGTCTATCTCCTGAAAAGCGTCGCTGCCGAGCAGCGGTGAGGGTACCTGCCCGGATATTACTACTATGGGCGTCGAGTCCATCATGGCGTCGGCTATTCCCGTGATGGTATTGGTAGCCCCGGGCCCGGAGGTGACAAGGACGACCCCCGTTTTGCCCGATACCCTTGCATAACCCTGCGCGGCATGTGTAGCGCCCTGCTCATGCCTGACGAGTATGTGTTTCAGCCGGTCGCTGTAACCATACAGGCAGTCGTAAAGGGGTATGACCTGTCCGCCGGGGTAGCCGAAGATAGTATCTGCACCTTCGGCGATCAATGTCCGGAGTAATGCCTCCGAACCGGTTATCAAATTCTTATCCATAAATATCAGTTATACATAAAAAAAGCCCTTCTCTCTAAGGAGAAAGGCTCTGAGCAATTTTTTAATAACACATTACGAACATTCATTATCCATTACACGCCTTTCTCCGTCTGGTAGTCAATACTTAGAAGCACCACTGCCACCAGGATAACGATATGTAAGAGATTGTCCTTCATAAATTACTATTCTTTTCTATAGGCGCCGCAAATGTAGAATAATAATTCATATCTGCAAAGAATGCCGATATTTTTTCCAGTGCTGACGCATCATTGATCAACGATGCCCTCCGAATTTCACCGGACGGCAGAAAACTCCCTGCATTGGACGCCTGACGTAGCCTTTGATGAAGATAACAGCCGGATGGGATATAAATACCCGGCAGGCTCCTGATAAATCAGATACGTCAGCCCAGGGAAGGATATAAACAAATATGAAGCTATCCGAATGGACAGTTTTTGAATATGATATCCCACCCTGTATAAAATAGTTTCGGCTTAATAACGATTTCTGTTGTATCCGCCACCGTTTCCGCCACGATTGTTGTAACCACCGCCACTTCTCTCTGTTTTAGGACGGGCGACGTTTACAATAATTGTTTTTCCCTCAAAATCTGTTTCATTCAATTCTGAAATGGCATTTTGGCCTTCTGTGTCATCAGACATTTCTACAAAGCCAAAGCCGCGCGATCTGCCTGTTTCACGGTCTGTAATAATTTTAGCAGAAGTTACTTCTCCGTACGCTGCAAATAATTCCTGTAAACTTTCGCTTGTTGTGCTAAAGTTCAGATTTGATACATAAATGTTCATTTGTTTTTTATTTTATTATTATTATTGATTATTGGTCACTCTTATTGGCAAGGGCGATCCTGACGGCATTCATACCTTTCTGACCGCGTTCCAACTCGAATGTTACCATATTTCCTTCTGTAATGGATGCCGGGGCGCTACTGACATGAAAAAAATACTTGTCTGTACTTCCTGTATGCTTGATGAAGCCATATCCTTTATCCTGATTAAAATATTCTACCCTGCCATTTAATACAATATCTTCCATATCTTCTTTTTTAGGAGTAGAGATAACGATATTTTCTATTTTTGTTTTCTGTTTTTTCGCCAGATCGGGAGGGGTATCTGTTATAACCCCATTCTCATCCACATATGCAATCATATTGTCAAACGAATCTGTCGGATTATTTTTTCGTTCCTCTCTTCTCTGTTGCTTTTCTTTCCTCTTTTGTTGTTTATTTTTTTCTATTTCCCTTTTATTAAATGAATTTGATTTCGCCATATCTATATTTGAAGTATTTGTGTTTAATTATTACTAAGTTATATTTTAGAACGGTTTTTATACCTTCGATTTATGCAGACTGATATATTTTTTCACCCTGGCATCAATTTCTTCCTGCGATAAATGAGCCGGAAGCTCGATTGTAGTCCTGGCGCTAATAGCGATATGGATCACATCTCCGGATTTCTCTTTCGCACTTTTCAATACATATCCGGCTTGCTGAGTTGCCGATGCTCTTTCGGAATGGGTTATTTCCCTTTCTTTTTTGTTTACGGGCGGTTTTTGTCTTGCTGCCATATTCGATTCGTTTAAAACAGATACCTGCAATTAGTTTGATACCATAAGATTTTTCCCTGTCAGTTTTTGGATATCTTTAAGCATCGCCCTCTCATCATCGGCACAAAATGTCAGCGCAGTACCTTTGTTTCCTGCTCTTCCTGTCCGCCCGATACGGTGTACATACGTTTCGGCAACATCAGGTAAGTCATAATTTATGACTAAATCCAGTTGATCTA
Organism: Tannerellaceae bacterium; assembly: GCA_031266215.1. GTDB lineage: Bacteria > Bacteroidota > Bacteroidia > Bacteroidales > Tannerellaceae > DFXE01. The sequence goes on from JAISBL010000107.1 coordinate 30,510, forward strand.
TATCAATTCCCCTGGCAGCGATATCTGTTGCAATAAGAGTTTGTATCTTGTGCAACTTAAAATCGGTCAGGGCGCGTTGCCTGGCATTCTGAGATTTATTTCCATGAATAGCTGCACTACCTATTCCGGATTTGCTGAGTATCCGTGCTATCTTATCTGCTCCATGCTTGGTACGGGAGAATATCAGTACTGATTTGCTTTTGTCTTTTTTCAGCAAATTTATGAGTAAGTCCTTCTTTTCCTGTTTTTCTACAAAATAGATATATTGTTTTATAGTATCTACAACCGATGACACCGGGGTAACTTCCACCTTTACAGGATTACGTAAAATTGAACGCGAAAGGGTTGCGATAGATGAAGGCATTGTTGCCGAAAAGAAAAGAGTTTGTTTTTCTTTTGGAAGCTTAGGTAACAGGCGTTTAATATCATGGATAAATCCCATATCCAACATCCGGTCGGCTTCGTCAAGCACAAAATGGCGGATAGAATTCAAACTGACGATTCCCTGATTCATTAAGTCAAGCAAACGACCAGGGGTGGCGACCAAAATATCTATGCCGGTTTTCAATTCGTTTACCTGAGCGCTTTGCTTCACCCCTCCGTAAATTACACAATGACGGATACCTGTATATGGAGTGTAATCATTCAGGCTGTCATTGATCTGAATTGCCAGTTCACGGGTTGGAGTTAAGATCAATGCCTTAATTTCACTTTTCTTCCCTTTGACTTTATTCAAATACAATTGTTGTATGATTGGAAGAGAGAAGGCAGCGGTTTTACCTGTTCCTGTTTGCGCCAATCCCAGGATGTCGCAATTACTAAGAGCCGGAGCTATAGCCTGCTGTTGTACCGGAGTAGGATTTGTGTGTCCTTTTTCGTTTAGAGCTCTCAATACCGGCTCAATAATGTTTAATTCTTTAAATGTCATATTTTAATATTGATCTGTTACAGATTCTGCGTAACAGTGTTTTTTTATTTTTAATTATTACACCTCTTATCTGATAGCCTCAACCACGGCCTTTTCTGCATTTACTTTACTCCTGCAAGTTTTGCATTCAGAAATTCAGCTTTTAGATTGGAGATAACTTCTTTCACAGTTGATATTTTCTGAGAGAGGTGAACATTTATTCCTGTAAATGCGTAACCTTTTTTCATATTACCTTTTGCTGCCTGATAAAGGCATTGGGCAATACAGTAAGGACTTTTAGTATAATCGCAGGTCTTTATACAGTGAAAAGGACAGGTTTTAGGCTTCTCCAGCCCTTTTTCTACACTTTGTATAAATTCACCGTCAATGGCCCTGCCCGGCATCCCGACGGGGCTTTGTATAATCTTTATATCTTCCTGTTTTGCATTCACAAAAACATTCTTAAACGTATCGGATGCATCGCATTCGGTGGTAGTGACAAATATTGTACCCATTTGAATGCCCGAGGCGCCCATCTCAAGAAAACGGTATATATCTTTACCCGATGATATTCCTCCTGCCGCAATCACAGGTATATGTTTTTCTTCTTTATACGAACCGGCTATAGCCACAATTTCCGGGATAAGCTGTTCCAGAGAATATTTCTCATCTTCAAGTTGATTTATTTTGAACCCTAAATGACCACCGGCCTTAGGACCTTCGACTACAATAGCGTCGGGCAAATAGTTATAATTATTTTTCCACTTGTCGCATATAATTTTGACTGCCCGTGAAGAGGATAAGATAGGGACCAGCTTCGTTTTACTTTCAGCGGTCAGATAGGAAGGTAAATCGAGCGGTAATCCTGCTCCGGCGAAGATAACGTCAACTTTTTCGGCTATCGATGTTTTTACCATATCGGCATAATTAGTCAGGGCTACCATGATATTTACTCCGATTATACCTTTACTCTTTTCTTTAGCCTTATTGATTTCCTCTTTCAATCCCGAAATACACTTGGCTAAATAATCCCCCGGAGATTTATGGTAAATTAAACCCAGACCGGCACATGATATAACCCCGATACCTCCTTCGTTAGCAACGGCTGACGCCAGCCCTGACAGGGAAACGCCTATCCCCATTCCACCTTGTATAACCGGAAGTTTTACTTCCAGATTACCTATAAAAAATGATTTCATTCTATTTGCAAAAATGTGTCACGATATTGCGTTTCACACCTTCGCGACGGATTAATACTATAAACAAGTAAGTTGATTTTTGATGTCAATTTTGACAATTGGAAGTCTCGTTGATAAGCAACGAAGCTAAACATTGCGAAGAAAAAAGATACAATATAAACTTGACTGTTCAAGTCGCAAAGATATGAAAATAATTTAAAGTTTATATTATTATCTTGTTTATTGCCAGAGCTGACGCATTCTGAATGTACTTTTCATTTATGTAAGTAAAAGCATATTTTTCAGCCCCAAAAGAAGCGGATTATATCACTGCCATGAAAGGTAATCAGGGTAACCTGTTGGAACAGGCTGTCCCGGTATTGCGCCGGAAGAGCCTGTATTATAAAAGCTTAAAATGGAAAGTGTTCAGGATTTGGCGATAAATAACTGCTCGGCGCGTACGCGGCGTACTTCTGTGAGCGCCGCACTGCCGTTTTTGACGCCTGACCGGGTAACTGCTTCGATGTAGTAATCAGTTTCCGGAACGAGGTCCTCCGGTACAATGGCCGCAAGGGTGTGAGGCTCGTTTATTATCACGGAAGCTGACCTGTAGGCAGACCGCATGCCGTCGGTTGGTATAAACCACAGTCCGACCTCATCAATATGTTCCTGACTGTCATCATGCTCTATCTTAAGTCCGGTTCCATTGATATGAATGGGCCTGCCGATGGTTATAACCTCATTCTCTTTGCCCGTGACGTCGTCTGCGACGGTGAATATGTGACCGTTAGCCTCATCGACCCCCTTAATATCCACCTTTACATTATCTTTTAAGTATTGCCGGAATATCCTCGTTACCTGTATCCGGGGCTCCGGGCGAACGCCTTCGGGCAGACTGGTCTCGTAACCGTCGTACTCGCCCGGTACGCCGATGCGGGTGCGGAAGAGCAAATTTTCTATACCATAGCCGTCCGCCGCGAGGTATGCGCAGAGGTTGAAGTACTGGTTCACGTTTAGCACCATATCTTCGGGGTCTGTGTATTCGTCGTATAGCGAAGCCTTTGCAGCCACTTCGCGCACGCTGAGGTAGGGGAGGGCCTGTGGCAGTGCGATATACTTTTTCTTATGATTGGGAAGTGTGTTCTCCGCGAGCCACACAGTGACGCTGTGTATCACGTCTTTCAGTTTAGGGATTGTTTCCATACTGTTGTTTGTTTTAAATTAATTATTAAGGTATTTTCAGAAAGGTCTGGATATGCCGGCGGCGCCACGGGCGCGTTCTATGCGGAAGCTGTAATGACGGCGCTGGATGCAGGCTGTTGTGGCCTGATGGTTGTCAGCGTCGCGCGGGCTTTGCCGGGGTCTTCGCCGCCCTGCGTGTCGTCAGGCGTAGTACGTGCATGGTAAGATACCGCATGTTTTCGGCGCTAAGAACTACGGGCTGAATTCTTCCATAGCCATCAGATGTGTTATCTTTGCCACATCCTGTCGCCGCCATTCCTGTGATAGCCGTGGCCGCAAATAATTTAAAGTTTTGCATTGGTAGATACGTTTATTGTTTCCGTTGCGAAGTTCGTGCATTATTCACAATTTCCGAAATAAATACACTCCCAAAAGTTCATCTGTTTCGCCTCGAAACCAACCAAAAAGTTCACCTTTTCAACCAATATCTGAAACGCGACTATTGCCCACTCATACGGGCGTGCGATGTTCTTCTTGTGTCTGACTCAGATTATAAGGGTGGACGCTCAGCCAGGGCTGACGCATCTGATTTATCAGGAGTTTGCACGGATATTTATTATCCCATCCTGCTTTTGATCGTTTACCTCTCACTCCGTCTTTTGTTGTTTTCTAATTTTTAAGCGGGTTCAGGGCAATGCGGTTTGCTCCGATGAGGCGCTGGCCTGATGTATATTTACGCAGTGTATTGCGCCGCTGCCTGCCAGCATTCGATACTTCTGCCGTACGGCGCCTGTATATCAGCGTTTGTAGCCGGCTGCGATTGTCTGTCGGCCGGTCAGGCAGGTGTACTGCCGTTTCAGATTGCAATTCACAATGTGTGTAAATAAAATTATCTGTGTAATTTAATTTTTCATCTGTACTCCCATACCGTTTTCCTGCGCCGTACACGATTGCTCCCGAAATGCTCATATGCCTGTATATTAATTAATAAGACACTTTATTGTCTGATGTTTTCACGCACAAACATAAAAAAAACACAAATTAATTCTCTTATTTTTCACAATTATTTTATTTTATCACGTACGTGATAGCTTTTATTACGTGCATGATAATTACTATTACGTACGTAACAATTTCTATCACGTACATGA
>JAISBL010000028.1 GCA_031266215.1 Tannerellaceae bacterium
TCGCATAGCCAAGTCCAAGATTGAAATACGCCCTATGTTCCACTTTACCAAACGACGAATCGAAGCGCACGTTTGTATTTGCTTTGTTGCCTTAAAGGTATATAAGGAGTTAGAGCGGATACTAAAGGTCGCTACTATTGGATTGAGCGTTGACAAGGTGCTTGCAATGGCAAAAACCATAACAACGATACAAATTTCACTGCCCTTAAACAAAACCAGTATCTCTAAGACGCTCATCATGAAAAGACACAAAACTATTGAACGATTGTTCGATGAAAATTTCTGGGGTACGCAATGACGAAGTCAGGAGAGGCTTTTTCATGGGATGTATGTATTTGTTTGTATTGCAGGCAAAAATATAAACATATAGGACGAGAACCCCTGTAATTTGTTTTTTTAACTGCAAAGTCATGATAAGGCGCGGGAGGCGTCATCAGGCAGATACTATACAGGGCATTGAGCAGACAGCATGCCGGGGGTTATTGTGCGAACCGGCCATGTTCGTGGGTTAGAACCGGCCGTGTTCGCAGACTGGAACATCACCGGTTCCGGATACGGAAAGCTCGCGCGGCGTCACAGCCACCCACCGACTACGGGAGGGTGTAGGCGGGCGGAGAGGGTAACGGCGTCCTGCGCCTTCGCATGAATAGTTCGGGGAAGGAGGAGAAGTCTTTCTTGTACATAATGCCGAAGCCCTGTGTCGTGAGACTCTGCTTGAGATAACGGTACATGTCATTGGCATGGTTATAGGCTTTCAGCCTGAACTCGCCGCTGGGCGTGAGCAGGTATTCAAGATCGAACTCGCCTACGAATACGTTCTTTACGTTCGGATTGTTCTTGTATCCGAAGTTGCCGTTAAACAACAACCTGTTGTCCCACAACTGGCCCGACAGGAGCATCTCTACTTCGGTATCGCTTACGCCATCCTGACTGGTGCGTATGTTGGTTCCTATCTGGACCTTGTCTGTTATGGCGCTCAGGATGCTTGATATCTGCGAAGAGATGGCGGCCGAGGTGACGGCGCTGAACTCGTTATTGCGCCCCGCCTGGGAGAAATCGGAGGGGTGAAACTTGTTCAATACCAGCAGATAGACAATCTGGCGGGTCATCATATCATCCGTATTGACGTAGCTCTTCACCTTGCGCTCAAGCTCATTGTTGGCCCCGGGCAGTTCCAGGTCAAAGGATATCGACGGGTTGCGCAACATGCCTTCCAGCAGCAGGACACAGTTAACCGGTACATTCGTGCGTGCGCTCTCTTCCAGCAGGTCGGGGTCAAGGTCGCCTATGTTGGCCGTGGCGCTGTAAATGGCGTTGATGCTCAGGTTGGCGTCGTTGGGGTCGCCGCGGAAAGATACGGAGCTCCCTTCGCGTATCTTGAAGTCTTTGTGGATAAGCTGCTGGAGGCTGAAGTTATAGCTCCCGCTCAGGATATTGAAAATGCCGTACATGCGAAGGTCTGTCTTTGTGCCGTATTCTATCTGCATACTTCCGCTGCCGTATCCTTTTATTTTGTCTCCGGAGTACGGATCCATTATAAGTTCCAGACCTGCATCGGGCGTAACGTCCAGCGTAAAGTTGACGCGCAGCTCCGTGCCTTCGTCCTGCGCCTGCGCAGCCGTCTCCTTCACCGCGGCCTCCGGCTCCCGCCTGTCGCTGAACGTGATGAAGTCATAGGCGTTGGCGGTGGAACTTCCCATGAAGTTGAACGACACGGCCGTCCCCGGCTCCGTGCGCATGTTGACGTCGAAGTCTATCATATTGTCATTGCCGCTTATATGCGACGTCCCGCTGCTGTATATCGCGCCCGATATGATCTGCTGTTCGTGAGCGTCGTAGACCAGCATACTGGCGGCCTGCACATCCACGTCGAACCTAAAGTCGCGGAAGTAGTCGTGTCTTACTTCGGCGTTTAAAACCCCGGTATTACCCGACCTGTCGCGCAGTGTCAGGTTCTGGGCCCTGATGTATCCGGGAGACAGGTAGATGGAGTCTGAGAAAGTGTAATGCGTGTTGAGGAAGTCTATTCCCAGAGCGCCTTCGCGCACAAGCACGCTACCCTCCAGGTCAATGTCGTCAAACGATCCGAAGAGACGTACGTTACCCGTCGCCCTGCCGTTAAGCCCCGATACTATCCCGTCGATAAAAGGGTTGAGGAAGGCGACGTTCAGGTTCCCGGCGCCGAAGGTCAGGTCGAGCCCTTCGCTAATCCCGACGGGATAGATGTAACCGTTGACGCCCGTTTCCGCAGAGTCATTCTCATGTATGCTGCCCGACATCAGTATGCCCTGCCGCGACTCGTCCCAAAGGCTGAAGAGGCTAAGGTCGCCAAGCGTGACGCGATTGAACGAGAAATCCTCTACAAACAGGTTACCGTTGAGGATGCGGTTCCTGTACAGGTCGCTCAGCCGGAACAGCCCGGTAGCCTTCCCCCCGAACCGTAGCACCGGTATATTAAGGATGTCGAAGATATAGCTCAGCTCCACCCCGTTCAGATCAACGAGCAGGGTGTCTTCCGGCGCCTGAGACACCGAGCCGTCCATATACAGGTATTGCGAGCCGAGGGAGACGAGGAAATCGTTCACCTCTACCCTGCCGTCGTGGATTACTATGACTGCCTCGCTTACCTTCCAGATACTGTCGTTTATGACCAGCGGGCTCTCGGCTATCCTGATATCCGTGCGCAGCGCCGGCTTTTGCGTACCCCGGCCTTCTTCTTCGACGAATAAAGCCGAGGCGCCAAGCTTCGTCTCGTAGCGCTGGTCTTTGTTATTGGCCCAGTCCAGGAGGCTCTCTATGCGGTTATCCCCCGCCCCGGCCCTCCAGTCGATGTAGTTGCGCACACCCTTGTCGTTGTACTGCGTGACGCGCAGTCTCAGGTCTATCATATCCAGAGGGTTCTCACATGTGAAGTAGCACGACTCAAACGCCGTCTGCCCGATCATGAAGCTGGGCATGAATACCTCTGCCCTGAACTTATCGAAGCGGTTGTTGTAAAACCCCATTATGCGCGCCTGGTTGGTGAGCGTAAAGGGCAGGCCAAGCGTCTGTGAAAGCGCGCGGGTATTCTCTATCGTGAACAGGAGGGAGAAGTTGTTCTCCTCCGCCGTACGGTCTTCTGTGGTAGTGTTTATAAGCGCCGGAACGTAGTGGCGCAGGGTGTTGAGGAAGCCGGGGAGCAGCGTGGTGAACGAATAGACGCCGCTTACCTCGCCGTTGACTATGTCCGACGATATGGCCAGCCGCTTCTCTCCTGCGCCGCCCGAAGCGTCTATCCTCAGTTGCTTCATAAAGAAATCCTCCGAGGCGGTGTGTATCGTGAGGCTGTCCACCGATATGCCTCCTTCAAGGTTATCTATGCTGTTGCCGGTGAAATCGGCGCTGAGGGAGACGGATATTTCGGGCGACTCCAGCCTGTCGTACAGGTTGAGGTTGTCGGGACGGAAGTGGCGGAGGCCGGCGGTGAAGTTAAACACCGTTTTACGCCTGTCGTTGCTGAACATACCTTCGGCGTACAGGGCACCGTTAGGGTCGTCTATACTGAGGGCGCCGTCAAAGCCGCCAGGGCGGAAACGCCCCGACAACTGAAGGTTCTCATAACGATAGTTCCGGTAGTCAAACTCGCTCACCCTGGCCCGTATGTCGCCTGAGAAGTAACCGCCCAGCGGGCATTTTGCGTTCAGGGATACGTCGAACCTGGCGACGCCGTAGGGGTTGTCAACGTCGAAAAGCTCGCTTATCAGCAGCTCCGACGAAGAGGTCGTCCCCTGTATGTAAGCCGCCAGCCCATTCTCCCTGTCGCTCCCGAACATAAGGTCGGTTTCTATCGAGCCGATGACCGACGACAGCCTGCCGTAAGCCACCAGGTGATCAAAGAACCCCGATATTTCTCCGCTGAAGTAAATCGTCCCCAGCCGCCTGACAGGCTCAGGCAATACCACCTGCCGGGCGTTGAAGTTATTCAGCAGTCCGCTTATACCTTCCGTCGTTATATACATCTTGTTCACCTCGCCCAACAGGTAAGTCTCGTCGGGGCGGGTGATACCTTTAAGAGACATCTTTCCTGCGAAAAGCATCTTATCGCTATACTTCAGCGTGAGTTGTTTCAGGCTGATGTCATTAATAAACCCCGAAGCCTCGGCCGAGAACTCCACCGGGTCTACGAAGTTGCCGAACGCCGGCACAAAGGGGGCGAACTCCCCGGGGTATAGTTCCGAAGGAGCTATCGTGAGGCTCACCGGCGCGTTCGCCAGTACATCTTCAAGGCCCGAAGCTCCGGCATAGCTGATCCCGGCCCGCGTAATATTGAGGGTGCTCTGCGGGAGGTTGATCTCAAAGTCACGCACACTCAGTCCCTCGCCATTACCGGCGACGCGCAGCGACAGGTAGTCCAGCGTGAAGCCGGATACTTCGCTGAAGCTCATCTTGCGTATGCGGGCGTTCAGACTGTCGGCATTGAATACAGTAAGCGATATGTTGGCGCTTATGTCCCTTACATCCACGTGTGAGGGGTTAAATTTACCCGGCGTCACTTCTTCGTTCGCCACATCATAAACAATACGCCCCCTCCGCAGCAACGCCGAGTTTATCCTCAAATCTATCTCAGGGGAAGAATGTTTCGCCGTATCAGCGCTCAGGGCGTCTATCATGAACTGTATATTAAGCCTGTCGGCCGGTGTATCCTTCGACATATGCAGGGAGAAGCCGAACAGGCGTATACCTGTAAACACAAACCTGCCGTCTATCAGGGGCAAAAGCTTAAAGCCGGCCGTCATATAATCAGCCTCCAGCGCCACCCGTCCGCTCTCATCATCCACCGACAGGTTTTCCACAGTAAGGGAATTGAGCCAGCCCACCCGGATACGTTCTATACTCACGGTCGTATGCAAACGGTCAGTCAGCAATGCCACGACCTTCTCCTTTATCTTATGTTGAACAAAAGGAATATTCAGCAACACCACCGGCGCCACGTATAACAGGCAGAACAGGGCAAAGAGCGACAACAATATGTATTTTAATCCTTTAATCTTCTCTCCTCCATTTAAATCAAGTCGCAAAACTACAACAATATCTACTATCCGGCAATAGCGCCAGTGGCCCGCAGGCAGTCCCCCTGCCCTGTCATCTTTACAGACGGTGCACCGGCGGGAAGGCCTCCATTAACAGGTCGCGCATCTGCTCCTTAGCCAGTTCGAAATCCTGCGGAGCGCCCAGTTCATTTGCCAGCGAGGTGACGCCCCTGTCGGTAAAGCCGCATGGGTTTATCAGGGAGAAACAACTTATATCAGTGTTGATATTAAGGGCGAAGCCATGCATTGTAACGTAGCGGCTGCTTCTGACCCCGATAGCACATATCTTCCGCGCCCTGCCGTCTGTACGGTGCGCGTCGAGCCACACGCCGGCAGCCCCGTCGAGCCGGCCGGCCCTTATGCCGTAGATAGTAAGGAAGCGGATGACTGTCTCTTCCAGCGTATGCACATACTGTTTCAGTCCCATCCGCCAGCAGTCGAGGTCTAAAACCGGGTAACCGGTTATCTGTCCGGGGCCGTGATAAGTTATATCCCCTCCCCTGCTGACACGGTAAAGAGAGATTCCCCGTTCAGACAACAAAGCCTCGGAAACCAGAAGGTTACCCTCCTTTCCGCTCCTGCCTATAGTTATCACAGGCAGGTGTTCACAGAAAAAGAGCCGGCCCCCGCTCCCCCCGCCTGCCGCCTTGGCGCGCAGCAGGGCCTCGAAGGCGGCCGTCTGCCGCTCCAGCGCATCGGCGTACGCTATCCTGCCCAGGTCTGTATAAACAACACTCATTTAATGTAGCCCATATCAACGGTTCCGACCTTATTCATAAGTGACATTATCTGCTTCTGCCTGCTCAGCATATAAGGAGATGGGCGTGAAGAGTCGAACCTTCTCGGATTAGGCAAAGTGGCGGCAATCAGGGCCGCCTCGGCACGCGACAGTTCGCCGGCTTTCTTCCCGAAATGGGCCTCCGCCACCGCCTGGGCGCCGTAGATACCGTCGCCGGTCTCTATCGAGTTCAGGTAAACCTCCATTATCCGCTCCTTACCCCATATCCATTCTATCAGGACGGTGAAGCAGACCTCCAGGCCTTTGCGCAAATAGCTTTTGCCCGGCCACAGGAACACGTTCTTGGCCGTCTGCTGGGAGATCGTACTGGCGCCGCGTACACGTTTGCCGGCCCTGGCCTCGGCGTGGGCCTTCTTTATCTGTTCGAGGTCAAACCCCCGGTGGGTCATAAAAAGGTTGTCTTCCGACGCAATAACAGCCAGCGCCAGCGGCTGCGCTATTTCCCCTATAGGCGTCCAGGTATGTTTAAGCCTCAGCGGCTTACCTTCCTTCTTCTGTTCATACAGCCGTATGAACATCAACGGCGTATAATATACCGGTATGAACCGCAGGGCTGCCACGGACAAGACGGCGGACAAGACCAGCAGGGCGAGTATCCTTGCGCACCATACCCATATCCGCCTTAACAGGCTCTTTTTTTTCTTATGCTTACTTCTTTTCATCATAAACAGGCACAAAGATAAGCAAGTAGAATACCCCGCCGCACTTATCCGCCGGAAAAAGGCGAACAGGCGTAGGGGACACGGGCCCGTTTTACATGCAGCCGCCCCCTCACGCAGTCATTACTGACTCGGGAGAGGGCGGCAGGGGCGGCGCCGGGTGAGGAGGTTCAGGGCCTGATGACGAGGCGCTCGGTGTATGCTGTGGTGGCGGTGCGGACGTTGAGCAGGTAGATGCCGGAGGGGATGCCGTGCAGGTTCAACAGGCTGCCGCGCTGAGAGAGTACCCTGACGCCTGAGAAGGCGTACAGGCTGACGTCTAACGGTACGCCGGGCGTCTCGATGCGCAGGAGGCGGTGTCCTTCGTGATAGAGCTTAAGCTCGTTGTCCTGGCGGATTTCTTCCGCATTGGTCTTGTCGCCCGACCTGACGACGCGGATGGTGTCGAAGTGTGAGGCTTCGCCTGATGCGTTGACGGTGTAGGTGGCGATGGTGATGGCTTCGGCAGAGATGCGGACGTGGCTGAAGGTGGGTTCGCCCGTCTGGCCGAAGCGGCTGAACATGTCGAAGTAGCCTGTAATGCTGTGTTTGGGAATGCTCTCGTCCATTTCTTCTCGTGAGCGGGGGGTGTACTTCTTCAGGCCGGCGGAGTTGTTCAGGAAGTAGAGCATACCGCTGGTGACGTCAAAGTCGCCGCCTTCCCAGCCGGTCATGTTGGGCGTGTTGTTGCGGCTGTCGCGGGGCACGGGGGTGGTGTAGGTGCGGCGGCTCACGGCCCCGTCTGCCAGGCTGTATTCGGTCTGGCGGGTGGTGATGACGCCTATCGTTTCGTAAATGTGGTCGTGCCCCTGCATTGCCAGGTCTATGCCAAGACGCTGGAAGACGGAGGCCATGCGCAGGCGGACGGTCTTGCCGTCGGCGTCGTCCTGATGCGAACTGCTGCCGGTGAAAACGGTCTTGTGGTAGGTCACTATACGCCATTTCACATCAGCGTGCACGCGTACCTGCTCTTCCATCCATGCTTCCAGGGCCGAGAAGTAGGGCTCGCCCTTGCGGTAGTCTTCAAAGTTGATGACCATGAAGAGGGCGTTGCCGCAGACGAAGGAGTACACAGTGCCGTCCATAGCGGTGGCGCCGCCGTTGACTCCGAAGGTGGCGTTGAAGGTGCGGTCGGTGTTGAAGTGGTGAAACATGTTGCAGTACGTCGCCGTGTCGTGGTTGCCCTGAACGGGTACTACGGGCAGTTGCAGCCAGGTGTCCTGCATGCGTTCGAACCATTGCTCCCATTCCCACTCCGAGTTATCGGTGTAATAGGTGCTTTCGCCAGGGTAGACGCCTTTGTTGGACTCCACCAGGTCTCCCGAGCAGAGCAGGAAGGCTGCGTTGGGCGTCAGGGCGTGGGCGGCGTTGACGGTGCGTGTGGAAACGTCGAAATATTCTTCCTTCATGGCCTGTGTGTCGGCGATGTAGATAAACTCAAACTCGCCTGTCCCGCCCTGGGCTGTGCGGAAGGAGCCGCTGCGGAAGTGCCCTTCCCTGCCTACGCGGTATGAATAGAGCGAGCCGGGGGCCAGGCCGGTGAGCAGCGCCTTGTGGGTGACGTAACTGCGCTTTTCGTAGAGGTCGAAAATGCCGGTCAGCTCTATGTTTTCACTGTTATTGTAGCACATATCGTTCACGTCTGTCTCATCGGCATTCACCCTTATGGCGTTGGCAAAGCCGCCGGCGGCATCGCCCCTTACATACTCCAGGTATTGGCCGTGCACTCCGGCGTTGGTGTACCATGTGACGCCCATGCGCGTGGTGGGATCGCCGTTGACGCTGGCTACGATATTGTACGGACGTTGTCTGGGGAAAAGCAGTGCGACCGCCTCTGCCTCAGTCCGCCCCCCGGCAAGGGCCCGCTTGTAGAGCGTCCACGAAGGAACGGTGTAATCCTCCTGCACCGGTGCGGCCTGCGACAGTGCGGAGCCTTTTGAGCCGGCGGCAGCGGCAGACAGCAGCGGATTGGCGCCCAACAGCCCCAGACCTCCGGTAGCCAGCAGGCCTGACCTGATAAATTCTCTCTTTTTCATCTTCTTTTATGTATTTAATTAAAGTCTGGCCAAATGTATCCCCACGCAGTAACACAGGCATTACGGCGGAATTACGTTTTCGTTAAATACCGTACCGGAGCGCCTTGTAACCATGAGACGTTCTTAAGTACGCTTAAGAGGTGTTCTTAAGTATGCTTAAGAGACGCTCTTAAGTACGCTTAAGAGATGTTCTTAAGTATGCTTAAGAGACGCTCTTAAGTACGCTTAAGAGATGTTCTTAAATATGCTTAAGAGGTGTTCTTAAGTACGCTTAAGAGATGTTCTTAAGTATGCTTAAGAGGCGCTCTTAAGTACGCTTAAGAAGTGTTCTTAAAGTATGCGGTTGCCGCAATAAAAAGAAAGCGGGGCGACAGATTGCACTGTTACCCCGCCGTTTATTTGCAGATAGTTGTTTTATCAGCCGTGCGTCACAGCTTTTTAACGTAGCCCGCGAACAGGATAACGCCGGTGCTCTTCTCCTTTATGAAAAAGAGGAACGGGCGGTTTAAGACCATTGTCGCCGGAGCGCCCACAGATGAAGCGTACATCATACCGACGACAGTTACGGCGCTTGCTTCCGATCCTTCTTCGTTTATATCAAGGGTCGTTTTTTGCTTTACCAGAGAAACATATAACGGGTGTTCCGGGTTGATACGTGAGAAATCAGCCTTTGCCGGGTCGAACATCGACTTCACTCCCATAGCCTGCAAAACGTCATTCAGCTTAATATCATACTTCAGGCTCATGCGGGGAAGGGACAGGTTTAACTCGTGTTGCCGGAGCTGTGACAGGCAGTCGTTCCATACCGAAGCGTCGAGGCCTTCAACCACCGAGGCGGCCGTGGCGCCTTTGGCCGGCAGGAGGAAGACCATACTGAAGGCCCCGTTCCCGTACGGTGCCTCCGCCATTTCAAACAGGGGCCTCTTCAGGTAGTTAAGTGGCAGGGTCTGGTGCATCATCGGTACGGATGATACGGTGCCGTCTTCGTTCGTGAACCCGGCGTCACTGGTCTGCCCTTTATCAAATGTCCGGCTCCATATCCCTTTAAAGTACAGTGCGTTCAGAAGATACATTATCGCATCGTCGGAGATACCATCCAGTATCCGGTCTATCTTACCGTGGGTCTTATCGGCGCACCATGCGTTGATCAGACCGAGCGTTGCCGGATCAGAGAAGTTTTCATTCCTCACCTCAGCGTCATACTTCGTCCGGTTGACTTCCACAAAAGCGTCCAACACCGGGAAACCGTTACGTATCCAGACAGAGTTGGCGCTCTCAAGGGTAACGTACGGGTCTGCGGCCTTCATCTCAGTCAGCATTTTGCAGTAATAGTCGTTAATGTCTTCGTTGGAGATTTCGTCGGCAAAGCCAAACGCCTGCCTGATCTCGTCGAACGTGGCCCCGGCGGCGCCATTGCCCAGCATTCCAAAGGCCAGTCCGGCGCTCAGGGGAGAGACAAAGACATGGTCGCCTGCTTTCTCCGCCCCGGCGATGTTCTTCAGCAAAGCAAAGGCGAATGTATTATTACCCTCCGCCATCGCTTCTTCGGCGCTGGTCAGTTTAATATCCTCCCGTATTTTGCCTTCGATGGGAGAACCGGTATCGTCATTCGAATTGTCTTCCGACTGACAGGAAATAAAGCATGCCGTCATCATAATACTTGTTAATAATAGTGTTTTCATAACTTAGATATTACTTTAGAATTACACGATACAATGATACAAATAAACCGTAACATGTGCAATTGGCCTGCGACAGGCCCGGAGCTTGGTAAAATACCGTACTTTTGCCTCCCATAACTATTTAGCACTATTATGATACAGTTTAATATCAAAAGGCCCGACGACGGCATACGCGTCCGCCTTAAGGAGAAAACAGATAACCTGACGAAGCCCAAAGGCTCGCTTGGCATGCTTGAGGATATTGCCATGCAGGCCGGCTGGATACAGCAGACGCTGACGCCGGAACTGCGGATGCCATGTCATATTGTCTTCGCCGGTGATCATGGGATTGCGGCCGAGGGCGTGAGCATTTCTCCACAGGAGGTGACTTACCAGATGATTGCCAACTTCCTTGCCGGCGGGGCGGGTGTTAACTTCCTTGCGCGGCAGCATGGGTTTGACCTGATGGTGGTAGATGCGGGCGTCAACTTCGATTTCGGGCCTGACGTCCCTGTCATCAACAGGAAAATACGCAAGTCTACGCGTAACTACCTCTGCCGGCCGGCCATGACCGCCGAAGAGGCTGATCTTGCCGTCCTCCGTGGGGCCGGATGCGTGCAGGATTGCTTTGACCGGGGGTGTAATATCATCGGCTTCGGCGAGATGGGGATAACCAATACTTCGGCCTCGGCCCTCTGGATGACGTACCTGACCGGCATCCCCCTGGAGGAATGTACCGGCGCCGGATGCGACCATACGGGGGGTATTATCGGCCATAAGCTGGACGTGCTGCGCCGGGCTATGGCCAATTATGCGGCTGCCGGCGCCGGGGATGCGGAACACGGCAGCGCCGCCGGCGTCATGAGGCAGTTCGGGGGATATGAGATGGTTATGACCGTAGGAGCCATGCTGAGGGCTGCCGAACTGGGGATGATTATCCTTATCGACGGCTTTATAATGACCTGTTGCCTGCTGGCTGCTTCGAGGCTTTATCCGCTGGTGGCCGACTATTGTATATTCGGCCATCAGAGTGATGAGTCGGGGCATAAGCGGTTGCTGCATTTCCTCGGGGCCAGGCCGTTGCTGAACCTCGGACTGAGGCTGGGCGAGGGGACGGGGGCTTTGTGCGCTTACCCGGTGGTGGACTCGGCCGTCAGGATGCTAAATGAGATGAGCGCCTTCGGGGATGTCAGGGTTACCAGGTATTTCTGACAGTCATGGAAAGCGTAGTTGCCGCCTTTGTCTTTTTCACACGGTTGCCTCTCTGGCGTCTGAGGGCCCTGCGTACGTCCGGTAGCGCCTTCAGACGCGTGATCACTTACTGGGCGCTGGTGGGATGGTTAACGGGGGGTGTAATGAGCGGCGTCGTGTGGCTGTCTGCCCAGTTGTTCCCGCTACAGGTGGCCATTGTCTTTGCCATGCTGGGCCGCGTGCTCGTGACGGGCGCCCTGCATGAAGACGGGCTGGCTGACTTCATGGATGGCTTCGGCGGGGGTGGCGGCGACAGGGAGCGGACGCTTGAGATAATGAAAGATTCGCACACGGGTGTGTATGGCGTAGCCGGCCTGATCTTTTACTTCCTCCTGTTGTTCCTCTCCCTCTCAGGACTGCAACTGCCGGAGGTTTGTCTCGTCATTCTCATAGCCGACCCTTTCTGCAAGTTCGTCGCTTCGCAGGTTACCCTGTTCCTGCCTTATGCCCGGACGGCCGGGACGAGCAAGTCCGGTGTGGTTTACGACCGCATGTCTGCCGGGTCTTTCGCCCTTTCCGCCTTTTTCGGACTTCTGCCACTGGCGTTGGTCCCTCATGCCGTATGGCTGATGGCGGCGTTCTTTCCCCTGGCCGTCTGTCCCGCCCTGCTGCTGCTGATGAAGCGCCGTATTGGCGGATACACGGGTGATTGCTGCGGAGCTTTGTTCCTTCTATGCGAACTGTCCTTCTACCTGGGTTCCCTCATTATTTTAACCTGACTTCAATGTAAGAATACCAGCCCGGCAAAAGCGTGAAGGCCGGCGAGAGTAATGGCTGTGGTTAGCCAAATTTAAGGCCTGCGGCCTTACCGATACGCTGCCGGCATGGTTGACAACATTCACAGGCCTGCGGACTTACCGGTATGGAGGCAGGGCGGTCAGAAACATCCACCGGACTGCGGCCTTACCGACACGCTGCTGACGCCGGAAGGCGTCTGAAATGGGTAACTCCGCGCAAGCCCTTCAGGGCGCAGCACGGGGTACGGCATCACCAATCCCGGAACTGCAGGGCAGTTCAACTTTCGCCCGGAGCAAAGACGGTGCGGCTGAACTACTTCGCAGTCCCCCAATATAGCCAATACAGTCATATCAAAGTAACAGGAAGGCTATCGCCTGCAAGAATGCTAAAGCAGCCGGTTGAAGTAAGTTACATAAAAGTTAAGACAATTGATTACATCTGTCTGCGGGGGCTCAAAGAGTTCGGTTACCGGGATGTTTAATGCGGTTTCAATCCTTTCCAACGACTGCAATTGCGTGTATTCGCCTCTAAGTATCTTGTTCAGGCTAATATCTTTATTGCTAAGGTTCTATATGAGAACAAATGCCTGTTCCGGTGTGGAGCTAACGCTGGCTCCGGTGTGGAGCTAACGCTGGCTCCGGTGTGTAGCAAGCGCTTGCGCCGATGTGTAGCAAGTGCTTGCGCCGATGTGTAGCAAGTGCTTGCGCTGATGTGTAGCAAGTGCTTGCTACAGCATGGTGCCAATGCTGGCAACGATGTGGTGCCAACGCTGGCAACGGTGTGGTGCCAGTGCTGGCAACGATGTGGTGCCAGTGCTGGCAACGATATGGTGCAAGCGCTTGCAACAGTGTGGTGCAAGCGCTTGCACCGGTGTGGTGCTAACGCTTGCACCGGTGTGGTGCTAATGCTTGCACCGGTGTGGTGCTAACGCTGGCACCGGTGTGGTGCAAGCGCTTGCTCCAATGTATGCTTAACGTTGAGCATAGTGTGGAGCAGGCGTTTGCTACACTCTTTCTCCTGTGACGGGTGTCATGTGTAACCGGGACGCTATGTTGCTCTCTGATTGGGGTATAGCGGGGAGCAGGCCGGCGCAGCGGCCATAGAGGATCGAAAAGATGAACTATTTGGTTGAAACAGAGATAGAAAAAGTGAACTATCGGGAAGGTTTGGATAGAGGGTATTCCGAAAAGACTTAGCACCTTTGTGCAGAATTTAATTGAACTTACTTATGAAACATTTGTCTTATTTCTTCCTGGCGGCTATGATCGCCACTTCTGCCTGCACAAAGATAGGCAATGTCGCCGAAACAGGCGACGCAGATGCTAACAATCCAACAGGCAACGGAAAGCTTGCCTTCGTACTGCCGCAGGTGGACAGGGTCGTCACTTATACCGGAGCCTCTATGGAAGAGGGCGGCTCGACTTCCGACGTTGTGGCTGTCTATGTGTTCAACTCCTCACTCGCCTTTGAGAGGAGTTATAACATCTCTTACACCAACGGGGAGGATGTTGCCGGCGGTGGACGGCAGTACTCGCTCACTATGGACGGGACGGGCGAGCGTAACTTTGTCTTCTTACAGGCGCCGGCGGGTTATCCCCTGCCGCAGTTGTCGGCCGGTAACAGTCTGGAAACCCTGACGGCTGTATGGACGCAGCAGACCGGAAACGGCAAACTGTCGCCTCCCTTTGTAACGTCAAACGCCCTCACAGGCGGGAACCCTTACATAACTGTGGAGGATATAGCAGGTCAGGCTGCACCCACGCAGGTGAGCATGAAGCGTCGCGTGGCGAGGCTTGATATAGAGAACAACTCAGCGGAGTATACAATTCTCGGCGTGGATATATCCAACGCCGCTCCCACAGGCCGTATGTTTGACAGTTCCTCCGCTCCGGCAGCCCCTTCAAGCGGGGTGAGTTATAATCTGGCCCCGGAAGACCTTACCAACAACAACCGCAGCTTCTACCTCTACCCCACGGTGGTGAAGGCCGACGGCGCGGGTACGGGTATAAAGATACGCGCCAGGCATAACGGCAGCAGCGTCGAGAAGACGTTCACCTTAATGACGGGCGTGGATATTGCGATAGAGGCCAACAGGCTTTACAGCCTCACCGTCAGCCGGAACATGCAGGCGTTCGACATCACGATAGCAGACTGGACTGATGCCGACGAGGAGTTTGCTACCGTATCTCAGCCGGCCCCGCAAATAGACATATATCTATGTATGGGGCAGTCGAACATGGTAGGGATCTCAGAATATAGCGCCGACTATTCATCAATAAGTGGGGCTTATGTCTACAATCCATTCACAAATCAACTAGCCACTCCACCGCATCCTATCTCCGCTTACAACGTGCTGGATGACAGGCGTACTTCAGGGATTGGCCCGCACTACGGCTTTCTGCTCGACATGGTAAACTACTACCCCAACCGTAAAATAGCTATTGTACTGGCCGCGGTTGGCGGCAGGGAGATCGCCGCCTTCCTGCCCGGGAACGGGTATGGTTACTATTCAAAAGCCATAACGGCCGTAAAGGCGGTAGCGGAGATGAACGGCGGGACGATACGCGGCGTGCTGTGGCACCAGGGCGAATGGGACCGCTTCGCAAACCTGCGACCATTATATAAAGGTAAACTAACAGAGCTGGTGAACTCCCTGCGTACAGACCTTGGCATTCCGACGCTTCCATTCATTGCAGGCGAAATGCTGGAGACGGATGCCGATCTCATTGCATTTAACGTTGTTCTGAACGCCGCCGCCGAAGATATACCAAATGTTTACGTAGTACAGTCTGACGGTGCAACGGGTACAGACTCGTGGCATTTCACCGGTGCGAACATGGTTATCTTCGGCAAGAGTTACGCCACGATGGTGCACAGTATCATCCAGTCCGACTAAGTCCGGCCTCCCCCTCTTTAGTCAGCTTTTTAATAGCATGGTCTATTTGTAAATGGGGAGCTTTGCGGCTTTTACGACCATCCAGTCGTTCATATCCGACGAGGCTGTGACAGTCAGTGCATTTCTACTGCATTCTTCTTCTATAAAAGGGAGGTCCCGGACGTAGAACCCACTCATGAGAAGGGTGGCGCCGGGCTTCATGCAACGGACGTAGCGGGGCATGTCGCGAAGCAGTATGTTGCGGTTTATATTGGCAAAGACAACGTCGAACATGAGTGCGGGCGGAATCCGGTCGGCCCCGCCCGGTATCACATCTATCCCCCCTACCCTGTTAAGGCGTATGTTTTCGAGGGCGTTGTTACAGGCCCATTCGTCAATGTCTACGGCGACCACGGGCGAAGCCCCCTTCATGGCGGCAAGTATAGCCAGGACGGCCGTCCCGCAGCCCATATCGAGCACGGCCCTGCCGGCAACGTCGAGCTTCAGCGCCTCGACGAGCATAAGGTGCGTCGTTTCGTGGTTGCCTGTTCCGAAAGCCATTCTGGGGTCGATCACTATCCTGTAGTCATATTCGACGGCGTTGTCCACCGTGTGGAAAGAGGCATGGATAAGGCAACTGCGCCCGATGCTTACCGGGTGGAAGTAATTCTTTTCCCATTCCTCATTCCAGTCCCTCGCCTCTATGAGGGTTTTTGTGTAGCGTATGCTTACGCCTTCCAGCGGGAAGGAGCCCAGGGCGCGGTCTAACCGCCCTGCATCATCTTCTTTCTCCTGAATGTATGCCAGCACCAGGCCCTGTGGCGTTTCTGCGAAGCTCTCAAAACCGGCTTCGCCCAGTACGGCGGTCAGCACGTCGTTTACAACACCCGGTTCAATGGCGGATGTATGCGTGAAAGTGTATTCGTAATAATTCATTATCAGATATGTTTCTCTTTTATCCTTAAAAACGGGATGACGAAGAAGACGGGTATGCCGGAGAGTATCACCCAGATAAAAAACGACCGGTAGCCTATAATTTCCTGTATTGTGCCCGAAACCATCCCGGGTAGCATCATGCCCAGGGCCATGAAACCCGTACATATAGCATAGTGCGAGGTTTTGTAGGCGCCGTCGGAGAAGAGCATCAGGTACATCGTGTAGGCCGTAAAGCCGAAGCCGTATCCGAATTGTTCTATCCCGACGCAGGCGTTAATTAGAAACAGGTTTTCGGGCAGGGCGTAAGCCATGTACAAATAAACCAGGTTAGGGACAAACAGAGACAGCGTCATAGGCCAGAGCCAGCGCTTCAGTCCGCCCGCACGGGAGATGACGATACCGCCAAGTATGCCGCCCAGCACAAGAGACAAGACCCCGACGGTACCGTATGCAAGTCCCACCTCCGCCGTAGAAAGCGCCAGGCCTCCC
Source organism: Tannerellaceae bacterium (assembly GCA_031266215.1). Taxonomy (GTDB): domain Bacteria; phylum Bacteroidota; class Bacteroidia; order Bacteroidales; family Tannerellaceae; genus DFXE01. The sequence continues at coordinate 16,553 of JAISBL010000028.1, forward strand.
TTCTCCCTCGCATCCAGAAGGAAAGGAGACACGAGCTTGAGCAACTGCGACTCGCCCAGCCTGAAAGTAAGCATGAACAGAAGCGCCGGCGCAATACCTTTCTTGCGGAAGAAGTCGGCAAAGGCCCTGCCGAAGTCGAGCATGATAGTCCGTGGAGTAACCCCGCTCCGCTGCCGGTCTTCCTCCGGGAGTGGCAGTATGAACCGGTGCCAGGCGAAGGCGGCCGTGAAGATGCCGGCCAGCACGAGGAAAACAATGCTCCAGGAATAAGACGCCTGTCCGAAACCTGTTTCAAGGAACCCGGCGAGCATCACGAGCAATCCCTGCCCTGTAACCATAGCTATGCGGTAGAAGGTGGTACGTATGCCGATGAAAAAAGCCTGCTCCTTTACCGGCAGTCCCAGCATATAAAACCCATCGGCGGCAATATCGTGCGTGGCCGAGCTAAATGACACGAGCCAGAAAAAGGCAAGCGAGGCCTGCCAGAAAAATTGCGCAGGAATCGTAAAGGCGATACCGGCCATACCTGCGCCTATGAGCAGTTGCGTGGAGTATATCCACCATCGTCTGGTCTTCATCAGGTCTACAAACGGGCTCCAGAAGGGCTTGATCACCCAGGGCAGATACAGCCAGCTTGTGTACAGCGCTATGTCGGCGTTGGAGACGTCTAATTTCTTATACATGATGACCGAGATCGACATAACGGCCACATAAGGCAGTCCTTCCGCGAAGTAGAGCGTGGGGATCCAGGCCCAGGGCGTGCGTGGTTTCATAACTATTGCAGGATAACGGGTTTATTTGCCGATCGTAAAAGCGTCGGCGTCTTTCCATACGGGGAATCTGGCGCGCAGCCTTTCCAATTCGCTTTTATGCAGGGTGCAGGAGCGGATAACCCGCTCTTCAGCGCCGGCGTCCGCCAGTGTGTCTCCCTTAGGCGAATAGAGGGCCGAGTGCCCGTTGTATACTATCCCCTCGCCGTCGCTGCCGGTGCGGTTCACCCCGCATACGTAGGCAAGGTTTTCGATGGCCCGCGCCGGCAGAAGAGACGTCCACGCCTTTATCCGTGATTCGGGCCAGTTGGCTACATATATCATCAGGTCGTAGGCGTTGTTCACATTGCGGCTCCATACAGGGAAACGCAGGTCGTAGCACACCTCAAGGCAGATATTCCATCCGCGGTAGCCGGCTATCATTTGTTTCGCTCCCGGCGTGAAATGTTCCGTTTCGCCGGCCATGCGGAACAGGTGGCGTTTGTCGTAATATGATGCTTCGCCTCCGGGAGTGACGAGGAAGCCGCGGTTGTAGCACCGCCGCATATCCCGGTCTCTGGCGATGAAACTGCCGGCGACAGCCATTCCGAACCTCTCCGCCCAGGCCCTGAGCGTCGCTACCGTTACGCCGTCGGCCGTCTCTCCAAGGGATTCTGCGTTCATGGAGAAGCCCGTAGTGAAGGTTTCCGGCAGCACGGCCAGGTCTGTGCTTCCGCTTATACTGCTGAGCAATCCCTCGTAAAGGCTCAGGTTAGCCTCCCTGTCTTCCCATACAATAGGCGCCTGAACCAGGCTGATGCGCAGGTTCTCTGTCATAAGGTTCATATGTTACCGGAGAAGTTACGCGGATGGCGCGCCGTCACTCCTGCGTAATAGGCTCTGATGGCGTTTATGTCCGCCTCGGCGTTTCCTGTTGGGTAAAAGAGCGTTTTCACGCCCACTTCTTTTTTGAAGTAGTCAATATAAGCCAGCAGGATGGGTACGTTGGCTTTGAGGGCTATATAGTAAAAGCCCCGTTTCCATTCTTCCGCCATTTTCCGCGTCCCTTCGGGCGTAACGGCTAAGTGAAACGAGGTGCGCCGGCCCAGTTCTTTGGCCATCTGGTCGGTCACCGAGGCGTTAACGCTCCGGTCGATCGGTATTCCTCCTATCCATTTAAAAAATAAGTTCAGCGGGAAAAAGAACCATTCTTTCTTTATCAGGAAATGCGCCTTGCGTCCAAGCGATATATACAGCAGCTTTCCTATAACAAGGTCCCAGTTACTCGTATGCGGGGCTACACATATCACACATTTCGGCACATATTCGCCCATCGGCCCCTTCCTCCACCCCGCAATGCGGAGCATACATTTACTCAAAAATACTTTCATGCTCATCCAAACGTTTGATAAACCATCTGTTAGTGTCATCGCTTATTTTTCCACAAACTTACATAAAAATGGAGATTTATAATTGCGTCGAATAAAAATAAAGCATATGGGCAGAGTTTGTGGTCCTGATGTGCATCCTTACAGAGAAAGGAGAAAAAAACAGAAGAAGTATTTGGCACATTGACTCCTGATTTGGATCGTTTGCACGATTTACTTGTACCTCATGGAGTTGGGAAAGTCGCCATGGAAAGTACCAGTATATACCGGGTTCCTTACCTTCATTTCACGTTCTACGATAACTACTGAAAAGAGGAGAACTCACCGGGTCAGTCTCTCCGGAACATCCACGAAATAACAATTTAAAAAACTTTCCGTCGTATGTGGAAAAATCTTACCTTAGTGCGCTTTTTCAGCGTATGCAAATATGAGTGTAATAAATAAAAAGATTAAATGGTTGACCGAGACAGAATTATAAAGATCAACATCGAGGAAGAAATGAAATCCGCATACATTGATTATTCAATGTCTGTCATTGTTTCACGCGCTCTTCCTGACGTAAGAGATGGTTTCAAACCAGTTCACCGCCGTGTGCTGTACGGTATGAACGAATTAGGAAACACCTCCGATAAACCTTATAAGAAATCTGCGAGAATAGTAGGAGATGTTTTAGGTAAGTACCATCCACACGGAGATACGGCTGTTTATTTCTCTATGGTTCGCATGGCGCAGGTCTGGTCATTGCGTTACCCTTTGATTGACGGGCAGGGCAACTTTGGCTCGGTGGATGGCGATATGCCGGCTGCAATGCGTTATACCGAAGCCCGTTTAAGCAGGCTGGCGGAAGAAATGCTCCGCGACATAGATAAAGATACGGTTGACTTTCAGTTGAACTTTGACGACACATTAAAAGAACCGAGCGTTCTGCCGACACGCATCCCCAATCTGCTGATAAACGGAGCTTCGGGTATAGCCGTAGGTATGGCGACCAATATGCCGCCCCACAATATGAGCGAAGTACTGGATGGTTGCATTGCTTATATAGACAACCGCGGTGAGATAAGCATAACAGAGTTGATGCAATACGTAAAAGCGCCCGATTTCCCAACCGGAGCTGCAATCTACGGGTACGCCGGCGTAAAAGAAGCATTCGAAACAGGCAGAGGGCGCATCATCCTGCGGGGTAAAGCAGAAATTGAGGTAGAGAGCAATCACGAACGTATTGTTATTACAGAAATCCCATACCTGGTAAACAAGGCTGAATTGATAAAATTCATAGCCGACCTGGTGAATGACAAAAGACTGGAAGGTATATCCTACGTGAATGACGAGTCCGACAGGAACGGTATGCGTATAGTAGTAGATGTTAAACGTGATGCCAATTCAAGTGTTGTATTAAATAAACTCTATAAGATGACCGCATTGCAGTCATCTTTTAGCGTCAATAATATTGCCCTGGTGCACGGCCGTCCAAAACAGTTAAACCTTAAAGACCTGATAAAAGCATTTGTAGACCACCGGCATGAGGTAGTTGTCAGGCGCACTCAGTTTGAACTTAAAAAGGCCCAGGAAAGAGCGCATATTCTGGAAGGTCTGATTATAGCATCCGATAACATAGACGAAGTAATCGCTATCATCCGTGCATCAAAGAGCCCGCAGGAAGCGATGAATGGACTGATAGAGCGCTTCTCTCTCTCGGAAGTACAGTCGCGTGCCATCGTGGAAATGCGTCTCCGGCAGTTAACCGGTCTGGAACAGGAAAAACTGCGCGCCGAATATGACGAAATAGCTAAACTGATAGCCCATCTGACGGACATATTAGAAAGTGAAGACCTGCGTATGCAGGTGATTAAAGACGAGCTTCAGGAAATAAAAAGCAAATATGGCGACGAACGTAAAACAGAGATCGTATATGCTTCGGAAGAACTGAATCCTGAAGACTTCTATGCGGATGATGAGATGATTATAACAATATCGCACATGGGGTATATCAAACGTACTCCACTGAGCGAGTTCCGTGCGCAGGGACGTGGCGGAGTGGGAGCAAAAGGTTCCGAAACCCGCGATGAAGACTTCGTAGAATATATCTACCCGGCATCTATGCATGCCACATTATTAATATTTACGGCAAAGGGGAAATGCTACTGGCTGAAGGTATACGAAATACCGGAAGGAGCAAAGAATGCCAAAGGAAGAGCTATCCAGAATATTTTAAACATAGAGCCGGATGACAAGGTAAATGCCTTTATACGCATCAAACGTCTTAAATCCGATGTTGAATTTATCAGCTCTCATTATCTTCTGTTCTGTACTCGTAAGGGTGTAATAAAGAAAACTTTGCTTGAAGCCTATTCACGTCCCCGTCAGAACGGAGTAAACGCCATCACCCTGCGCGAAGATGACGGCCTTATAGACGTAAGGATGACAAATGGGGATAATGAAGTGATCATAGCCAACCGCAACGGTCGCGCCATACGTTTCCATGAAAGCGCCGTCCGTGTTATGGGGCGTACTGCATCAGGAGTAAAAGGAATGACGTTGGATGACGACCCGGCAGATGAGGTAATAGGCATGATATGCATAAAGGATAAAACATCCGAAACTGTCCTGGTCGTATCCGAACAGGGATATGGTAAACGCTCACATGTAGACGATTATCGTATTACAAACAGAGGAGGCAAAGGTGTTAAGACGATCAATATTACAGACAAGACAGGAAAACTGGTCTCTGTCAAGAATGTAACCGGGCAAAACGATATCATGATCATCAATAAATCAGGTATCGCTATTCGTATGGCAGTACGGAATTTGAATATAATAGGCCGTGCGACACAGGGGGTACGCCTGATAAACCTGGAAAAACGGCGCGATGAAATAGCCTCAGTCTGCAAAGTATTATCAGAAGCCGACGAGGAAGATGTAGAAAAGAAAGCACAGGATGAGGCTATGTCAAATAAGATGAATACCACAGAAAACGACGTGATAGATTCGCAATCAGAAGAATAAATTAAAAAGAATATTAATCTCAAAAGACAATTACAATGAAACGAGTGTTATTAACAATTGCATTATGCGTTGCAGTATCTGCTTCTTTTGCTCAGAAAAAGGCGGTAAGCGAAGCACAGAGTATAGCTAAAGGGAACAATGCAAATTTTAATGAAGCCAGAGGGTTAATTAAAAATGCATTGGAAAACAATGATACCAAAAACGACCCGAAGACTTGGTATGTTGCAGGTTTTATTGAAGATCAACAATTTAGCGCTGAAAGGATGAAACAATTGCTCGGACAGCAACCCAACGAAGATGTTATGTATGCAGCCCTTATGAACGTTCTTCCGTTTTTTGAAAAGACATACGAGTTAGACCAGGTACCGGATGCAAAAGGGAAAGTAAAACCTAAATACACAAAAGACATCAAAGGTATATTAGGCGCTAACCATGTTTATTACATCAATGCCGGAGCTTATTATTTTGAAGCAAAAGATTTTCAAAAGGCTTATGACGTGTTTCAGCAATATATTAAGATATCAGATATGCCTATTTTCAAGGGAGAAAAGGTTGCCGAGAGAGACTCCAATTTTATGACTGTTCAGTTTTATGCTGCTGTTGCAGCCACCCAGTTGAATAACTCCGAATTAGCCATTGCAGCTCTGACACGTGCTAAAGATACGGACTTCAGGGCTAACGATGTATATCAGTATCTTATTTACGAATATCAACAGGTAAATGATAGCCTGAATGTAGAAAGAATACTGGAAGAAGGATTGAAAAAATTCCCCGAAGAAAAGTTCTATCTCCTTAATTTGATCCATACATATATTTATTCCAACAGAAACGAAAAAGCTATTGAATACCTGAATACCGCAATTGCGCAAGAACCGACAAATGCACAGCTTTATGACGTTATGGGCAGAGTATATGAGTCAGGGTTAAAAGATTATGCTAATGCAGAAACCTTCTTTGCAAAAGCATTGGAAATAGACCCGGATTATGTGGAAGCTTTATCCAACCTCGGACGTATTTATTATAATCAGGGTGTAAACAGGCTGGGTGAAGCCAATATGATAAATGACACTAAGCAATATCAGGAAGAATCTGCAAAAGCAAAAGATTTATTTAAAAAAGCGCTTCCTTATTTCGAAAAAGCGCTCAACCAGAAGCCGGAAGAAAGAGAATATATGACAGCATTGCGTGGCATTTATTACAACCTCAATATGAACGATGAATTTAATGCTATTGAAGCTAAGATGAATATTCAATATTAATCTCACCGTACTATCATGCAAACAATGCAGGGGTGTGTAATTTGCACATTCCTGCATTTTGTTATAAAAGCTTAGCTATGGATTTGAAGAATACTCCCGTAGCGTAACTATAATGATTTAAAAGTGTTATAAGAATCTGAGAAAGAATCGTAAATTTGCGCAATTATTTAATATAGAGTTTTAAAAATATATGATAAAGATTACATTCCTGGATCAGTCAGTGAGAGAATATGTGGAGGGGACAACCGCTTTGCAGATTGCAGAAAGCATAAGTTCGCGTTTGGCACAGGATGCGCTGGCGGCGGATGTGAATGGAGAAACATGGGATTTGGGACGTCCTATAACTCAGGATTCAACAATTAAGTTGCTGAAATGGGATGATGACGAGGGCAAACATGCTTATTGGCATTCCAGCGCCCACCTGATGGCCGAAGCATTGCAGGCGTTGTATCCGGGTATTACGTTTGGTATAGGTCCGGCCATTGAAAACGGCTTTTATTATGACATAGATCCGGGTGAAGGGCAGACTATAAAAGAAAGTGACTTTCCTGCTATCGAATTGAAAATGGCAGAATTAATCGCTCGTAAGGAAGATATAGTGCGCCGAAATATCACCAAGGCAGACGCCTTGAAAATGTTTGGGGACAGAGGCGAGCTATATAAAACCGAGTTGATAAATGAATTGGCAGACGGAACAATCACTACATATACACAAGGCGATTTTACAGACTTATGCCGTGGACCTCACTTACCGAACACGTCATATATAAAAGCTGTTAAGATATTGAGTGTGGCCGGGGCATATTGGCGTGGCGACGAGAAACGCAAACAACTGGTGCGCCTTTATGGTATCACTTTCCCGAAAAAGAAAATGCTGGACGACTATCTTGTGCTTTTGGAAGAAGCCAGGAAGCGTGACCACAGAAAGGTGGGGAAAGAATTGGAACTGTTCGCCTTTTCGCAGGCTGTCGGAGCAGGGCTTCCCTTATGGCTGCCGCGTGGAACACAACTGCGTTTGCGCCTGGAAGACTTCCTTAAGCGTATCCAGAAGAAGTACGGATACCAGCAGGTAATGACGCCGCATATAGGTGCCAAACAATTGTATGTCACATCAGGACATTACGAAAAATATGGCAAGGACTCATTCCAGCCAATACATACGCCACAGGAAGGGGAGGAGTTTTTGCTGAAACCTATGAACTGTCCGCATCACTGCGAAATTTACAAGATAACACCCCGCTCGTATAAAGACCTGCCTATTCGTTTTGCCGAGTTCGGTACTGTATATCGCTACGAACAAAGCGGCGAATTGCATGGATTGACCCGTGTACGTGGATTTACGCAAGACGACGCCCATTTATTCTGTCGGTCGGATCAGCTAAAAGATGAGTTTCTGAAGGTAATGGATATAATTTTCATCATCTTTAAAGCACTTGATTTTGAAAATTTTGAAGCGCAAATATCATTGCGTGACCCGGAAAACAAACAAAAATATATCGGTTCGGACGAAAACTGGGATAAAGCAGAAACAGCTATTGTTGAAGCCTGTCGCGAAGCCGGTTTGCCAGCCAGAGTAAAATTAGGCGAAGCCGCTTTTTATGGCCCAAAGCTTGATTTTATGGTTAAGGACGCCATCGGGCGACGCTGGCAGTTAGGTACTATACAGGTGGACTACAACCTGCCGGAGCGTTTCGAGCTGGAATATACGGGTGAAGACAACAGAAAGCACCGCCCGGTGATGATTCATCGCGCGCCATTTGGCTCGATGGAACGTTTTGTTGCTGTGTTGATAGAGCATACCGGAGGCAAATTCCCATTGTGGCTTACACCTGATCAGGTTGTCGTATTGCCTGTGAGCGAAAAATATAACGATTATGCCACAGAGGTAGCACGTATTCTGGAAGATGACGACATACGAGTAATAGTGGACAGTCGTAACGAAAAAGTAGGTCGCAAAATACGCGATAATGAGTTGAAGCGTATCCCATACATGCTTATAGTTGGAGAAAAAGAAGCTGGAAATAATGAAGTTTCTGTAAGAAAACATGGTGAGGGTGATAAGGGTTTCATGAATATTACTACATTTGCAGCGCTTTTGCGTGATGAAGTGGAAGAAATGATGAATCGCTGGCAGAAAAACAAAGACAAGTAATTACTTTAAATAGAAAGGAGATAACTTTTAATTATAATGAATGAAGAATGATAATCTGAAAGACCAGTACCGGATTAATGAGCGTATTCGCGCTCGGGAAGTTCGTTTGGTAGGTGAAAATGTAGAGCAAGGTGTGTACCCGATTTCTGAAGCGCTAAAAATAGCGGAAGGTCAAGAATTAGACTTGGTTGAGATATCGCCCAATGCTGAGCCTCCTGTTTGTAGAGTAAGCGACTTTCAGAAATTTCTCTATCAACAAAAAAAGCGCCAAAAAGAACAAAAAGCCAAGTCTGTTAAAGTCGTAGTAAAAGAAATACGTTTCGGTCCGCAAACCGATGACCATGATTATAACTTCAAGTTAAAACACGCCAAAGGCTTTTTGGAAGAAGGTTCTAAAGTGAAAGCCTACGTTTTTTTCAGAGGACGTTCTATTCTGTTCAAAGAGCAGGGTGAAGTGTTGTTACTTCGTTTTGCCAATGATCTGGAAGATTATGGGAGAGTAGAACAAATGCCTCTTTTGGAAGGTAAGCGAATGATTATAATGCTGACTCCCAAGAAAGGTGGCGGCAGTACGGTGCAAGCTGCTACTTCCAGGCCGCAGGTAAAAAAAGTTATTATCCCTCCAAAGCCTCAGGGAAAACCGGATGAAAATGATGCGAACAGTGAAAAATAAACCACCTGTAGAGTGGGATATAAATATATTAATAATTAAAAATAAGATTGTAAAATGCCCAAGATGAAGACTAATTCCGGTGCCAAAAAGAGGTTTGCCCTTACCGGAACAGGTAAAATCAAAAGAAAGCATGCTTTTAAGAGTCATATCCTGACTAAAAAAACAAAAAAGCAGAAGAGAAACCTCACTCACGTAGGCCTGGTAGCCCGTGAGAATGTGAACAGTGTGAAAAAAATGTTATGTCTAAAGTAATAACATTAAAAAGGAGACTATAGTTATGCCGAGATCAGTTAATCATGTTGCTTCGAGAGCAAAAAGAAAGCGGATATTAAAACTTACGCGAGGCTATTATGGCGCTCGCAAGAACGTATGGACAGTAGCAAAGAACACTTGGGAAAAGGGGTTGACATATGCTTTTCGTGACCGTCGCACCAAAAAGCGTAATTTCCGCGCCTTATGGATACAGCGTATTAATGCTGCTGCACGCTTAGAAGGATTGTCTTATTCGCGCCTTATGGGTGCATTGCATGCTAAAGGCATAGAAATCAATCGGAAAGCCTTAGCCGATTTAGCTATGAATCATCCGAAAGCATTCAAGGCTATTATAGATAAAGTAAAGTAAGGTTGTATAAATTAAACTTCTCCTGTCGGGTGTTTGGATATTAATAACCTTATTTATATATTTGCGATTGGATGTAAGTAACGCTTAAAGAGATAAGCCGCACTGATCGATTGGGAAACTCATCAGTTAAAAATAATTCCGAGACATAGCTCTTGTCGTTGATGGCGGGCCGCACCCTTCGGGAATGCTTAGCACAGCGGATTACAAAGACGTCAAAGCACTCAAATCCTGTCATACGGAGTTTGTTCATATCTAAACAGTGCGGCTTTATTAATATAAAAAGGAAATCTTGTCAACGAGGTTTCCTTTTTATATTAATAAAGCCGCACTGTCCGTTCTGTATTGAAAAATAAACCCTCACAGGTCAGGATATATAAAACCGACATATTATTAAACAATATGCCGGTTTTACTTGTTTTTATATACGAGGTTATGTTTATTTGATATTTAACACATAATGAAATACTTAGACAAAAAATACTTAATAATGATCTTTGTTTTACTGGTTGCCGGGTGTCGTAATAAAGAAAAACCGCATCTTCCGATTGTCATTATAGAAAAACCAACAAAACAAGACGTAAATATATTCGGTGAATATGTAGGACGTATACGTGCGGCAAGTTATGTAGAGATACATGCCCGGGTAGAAGGCTATCTGGAAAATATGCTTTTTAAAGAAGGTAAATACGTGGTGCAAAATGAACCTCTGTTTGCAATTAATTCAACATTATACAAAGCACGATTGGAAAAAGCAAAAGCGCAACTGAAAAAATCGGAAGCGCAGGCTGCAAAGTCAAAACGCGACGTTGAACGCCTGACGCCCCTGTATGAGCAGCACGCTGCCAGTCGATTAGACTTAGATAATGCGATAGCAGCCCTTGACGACGCCGAAGCTAATATCGCAATAAGCAAAGCAGAGCTGGACCAGGCGCTACTGGAATTGAATTATACGATAGTAACCTCTCCCATTTCCGGTTACATAAGCGAACGCTTCGTAGATGTAGGCACTCTGGTCGGGCCGGGAGTAAACTCAAAACTGGCCGCTGTAGTAAAGAGTGATACGATATTAGTCGATTTTAAGATGACGGCATTAGACTACCTGCGGGCCGAACGACGGAACGTGCGCTTTGGCGAACGCGACACGACCCGCTCGTGGCAACCTTCGGTTACCGTCACATTAGCAGATAATACTGAATATCCAATGACCGGATATGTTGACTTTGCCGACCCCATAGTTGACCCTAAGACCGGCACATTCGGGGTGCGGGCGGAATTACCCAATCCCGATCAGCGTTTATTGCCGGGGCAGTTTACACGGGTAAAGCTGTTATTAGATGTGCGCGAGCGAGCTATCGTCGTCCCACGGAAAGCCCTGTCGATAGAAGAAGGGGGGGCATTTATCTACATAGTCAGGCACGACGGAAAAGCCGAGAAACGTTTTGTACAAATAGGGCCTGAAATAATGAATAATGTAGTGATAGAACGAGGACTGGGCGAAAACGAACAAATCGTGACAGAGGGATACCATAAACTGACACCCGGTATGAGCGTCAACGCCATTGAATCCGGCGATGATAAGGCCCTGGATGCGTTGAGAGAGGAGAATGACATATGAGCCCGGTGTTCTTTATCGACCGTCCGGTATTCTCAACAGTATTGTCTGTATTAATTGTTATCGTAGGAATTATCGGGTTGTTTTTATTACCGGTAGACCAGTATCCGCAGATAACGCCGCCCGTTGTACGTGTGAGCGCTACGTATCCGGGAGCCAATGCACTTACCGTTTCGCAGGCGGTAGCCACTCCGATAGAGCAGGAGCTTAACGGCACGCCCGGTATGGCCTATATGCAAAGCAGCAGTTCAAACTCAGGAGGGTTAACGTTGACGATAACCTTCGAGGTAGGCGCCAACCCTGAACTCTCGGCCGTAGAAATACAAAACAGGGTCAAATTGGCCGAATCGCGCTTACCGGCTGAGGTTGTGCAGAACGGTATCACGGTAGACCGGCAATCATCCAGCCAGCTGATGACGCTGAGCCTTATCTCCGATGATGCCCGTTTCGACGAGATATACCTGAGCAACTTTGCAACTATCAACGTTCTCGACGTGTTACGCCGTATCCCCGGAGTTGGCCGCGTATCAAATGTCGGTAGCCGTTACTACGGTATGCAGATATGGGTATACCCCGATCGCTTAGCCAATATGGGACTTACCGTACAGGACCTGCAAAAATCTCTGCAGGACCAGAACCGCGAATCGGCCGCCGGCGAGTTGGGCAAACAGCCTGTACTGGATGTAGACGTCGCACTACCAATAACGGCGCGCGGCAGGCTGTCGACGGTGGAAGAGTTTGAAGATATTGTAGTGCGCGCCAACCATGACGGCACCATTGTCCGTTTGCGCGATGTTGCACGCGTTTCGCTGGAAGCATCTTCCTATTCTACCGAGAGCGGGCTGAATGGGCGCAATGCCGCCATTCTGAGTATTTATATGCTCCCCGGCGCTAATGCCCTGGAAGTGGCGAAGCATGTTAAGAAGAGCATGGAGGAAATCAGCCGTAACTTCCCTGAAGGATTAGAATATCTATTCCCTTTCGACATCACCGAATACATTTCACAATCTATCCGCGAAGTATATAAAACCCTCTTTGAAGCCCTGTTGCTGGTTATACTTGTGGTATTCTTTTCGCTTCAAAACTGGCGGGCGGCGCTTATACCTACCATAGCCGTACCTATCTCACTGATCGGGACATTTGGTTTTATGCTCATAATGGGCTTCTCGCTGAATATGTTGACACTGCTCGGACTGGTACTGTCTATCGGCATTGTGGTCGACGATGCAATTGTGGTTGTCGAAAACGTCGAGCGTATTATGGAAGAAGAGAATTTGCCGGCGCGTGAAGCTACCCACAAGGCGATGAACGAGCTTGCCGGCGCATTGATCGCCACCTCGTTGGTATTGGCGGCTGTATTTGTACCCGTAAGCTTCCTGAGCGGGATAACCGGCTTGCTGTACAGGCAATTTTCCATCACCATAGCTGTTTCGGTAATATTGTCTACCGTGGTAGCTTTGACATTAAGTCCGGCTATGTGCGCTATCATCCTGCGCCCTTCTTCAAAAAAAAAGCATATCGTATTCCACTGGATAAACACCTGGCTTTCCGGCAGCAATCATTACTATATAAATATACTGCACCGGGCTATACGGCATCCCAGGCGTATTCTGGCAGGGTTCGGACTTTCACTTGTTTTCATTTTCATATTAAACAGGGTCATCCCATCCAGCTTCATACCCGAAGAAGACCAGGGTTTCTTTACCGTAGAACTGGAGATGCCTGAGGGCGCCACGCTGGAGCGTACACGCGCAGTAGCCGACCGGGCCATCGCTTTCCTGCAGGGCCTGCCTGCTGTGGCGTATGTGCAGAACCTTACGGGTAGCAGTCTGCGCACAGGTACGTCGCAGAGCCGGGCGACGCTGACGGTTATACTTAAACCCTGGAGGGAGCGGAAATCTTCAGACATGGGTGTAGCTAATGTAATGGAAGTCGCCGGCAGAGAATTTTACTATTATCCCGAAATAAAAGCCTACCTCAGCCGTCCTCCGGTTATACCGGGGCTTGGAGAGAGCGGCGGCATCGAGATGCAGTTGGAAGCCCGTGGCGACGCCGGATGGGAAACTCTTCGCGCGGCCACAGACACTTTCCTGCTTTATGCCTCGCAAACGCCTGAACTAAGGAGCATTTCATCAGCCATGCAACCCGAAATACCTCAGTTGTACTTTGATGTAAACCGCGACCAGGCCAAGTTTCTCGGTATACCGGTAGCCGATGTGTTTTCTACCATGAAAGCCTACCTGGGCTCCGTATACGTGAACGATTTTAATATGTTTAACCGCATATACAGGGTATACATACAGGCCGAAGCTCCTTTCCGGGCGACCAGGGACGATATAGGCCTGTTTTTTGTCAGGGCGCAGGACGGGTCGATGATACCCCTTACAGCGCTCGGCTCTACCCGTTATGTTACAGGGCCGGGCGCTATCAAACGCTTCAATATGTTTTCTACAGCTTCAATAAGTACCGTAGCCGCTCACGGATACAGCTCAGGCGAAGCCATGACAGCCATACAGCGCATAGTACGGGAACGGTTGCCCGACAATATCGGACTGGAATGGAGCGGTCTTTCTTATCAGGAAAAGCAGGCGGAAGGACAGACAGGGTTCGTCATGGCGCTGGTCTTCCTCTTTGTATTTCTTTTCCTTGCCGCCCTGTACGAAAGCTGGCTGACGCCGGCGGCGGTTTTGCTGTCACTGCCTGTGGCGGCGCTCGGAGCTTACGCCGGGGTGTGGGTCGCGGGATTGCATAATGATATATATTTCCAGATAGGATTAGTGACGCTGATGGGGCTGGCGGCTAAGAATGCTATCCTTATTGTAGAGTTTGCAAAAGTACAGATAGACTCAGGTACAGATGTTACGGTAGCAGCCATTAAAGCGGCGCGTATGCGTTTCCGTCCCATACTTATGACGTCGCTGGCTTTTATACTCGGGATGCTTCCAATGGTACTGGCCGGCGGGCCGGGGTCGGTATCCCGGCAAAGCATAGGCACGGGCGTTTTCTTCGGCATGCTTGTAGCCATTACGATAGGTATTGTGATGGTGCCTTTTTTCTTCGTTCTGATATATAAGCTGAAGCGTAAAATACATCCAGGTAAGCAAACCGTTGCTGTGCTAATATTCCTGCCACTGCTTATCGGCCTTGCTTCCTGCAGGATTGGTAAGGAATATGTACGCCCGGATATGCCCCTGCCGGAGGATGTATGGGACGTAAGCGAAGATTCCGCCCGGCTCGCCGCCGTGTCGTGGCAAACCCTGTATCCCGATACGGTATTGCAACACCTTATCTCCACAGCGCTCCTGAACAATAAAGACATGCTGGCGGCAGCCGCCCGTATAAAGGAGATGGCGGCCATTAAACGCATCTCTTTTGCCGGGTTGTTCCCCTCGGCGGATGTGCAGGCGTACGGGCAGAAAGAGGAACTTAACTATGGAGGCGACAAGCCGTCTCCCGATCCTGAGGTTGGGATAAAAGCCGTCTTTTCATGGGAACTGGACTTCTGGGGAAATCTGCGCTGGCGAAACGAAGCGGATATAGCGGCCTATATGCAGAGCATAGAGTCGCAGGAGGCTTTGCGGCTGACACTTATATCCGAAGTTGCCGCCGCTTATTTTGAGCTTTGTTCGTTTGACCGTGAGTTTTTCATCATTCAGCAGACACTGGATGCGCGTCGCGAAGGAGTACGTCTGGCCCGCCTGCGTTTTGAAGGCGGACTTACGTCTGAGACGTCTTTACGGCAGGCGGAGATAGAATTAGCCCGTACCGAAACCATGATACCGGAGTTGGAGCAAAAGATCAGGCTCAAGGAAAACGACCTCTCTTTTTTGCTTGGGCAATATCCGGGAGATGTCCCGCGCGGAGCTCCGCCGGGTTCGCTGCACATGCCTGGCGAGTTACCTGCCGGACTGCCCTCGTCCCTGCTTGAACGGCGTCCTGATGTGCGCCTTGCCGGGCAACGGCTTCGTGAAGCCAATGCCCGCGTGGGTATAGCGCAGACCGACATGTTCCCTAAGATCAGACTTACCGGTAACCTTGGATACGAAAGTTCCGAACTCGGCAACTTACTTAAAAGCCCTGCATGGTTTGCTGCAGGCAACCTGCTTGCTCCGCTTTTTGATATGGGGAAGAATTACGCCCGGCTGAAGGCGGGGCGCGCCGCCTGCGAACAGGCCCTGTATGCGTATCAGAAAGGGGCGCTTAACGCTTTCAGGGAGGTAAGCAGCGCCATAATAAAACTCAATAAGGTGAAGGAAGTGAGGCGTTCGCTGGCGCGTCTTGAAACGTCGGCGCAGAGTCACTCGCAATTGGCATACCTGCAATATATCAACGGGATAACCAACTATATTGATGTGCTCGACGCTCAACGCGGCCACCTGGACGCACAGATAAATCTAAATCATGCCATACTAAACGAGTACCTCTCTTTAATAGACCTCTACAAAGCTATGGGAGGAGGATATTAGCCGGCCCGGGGCGGATGCAATAAATTCCCTGCGCAGACTGATCTTCTCCATCGTGAAGTGTATAATTTTCATTGAGAGGCGCTTACTTCCCTGTGCGAAGCGCTTATGTTTAATGCCGGATACATATAAACCACTATACAGTTGGAATTTTTTACGTATGGGCCGGAAGTTATCACGTATGTGGTGAAAACTGTCACGGGGGAAATAAAAACTATCGCATACGTGATAAAAATCATCATTTCGGAAATAAAAGCTATATCGTAGGAGATAGAACTTATCTCGTAGGAGATAGAACCTATATCGTAGGAGATAGAGTTTATATCGTAGGAGATAGAATCTATATCTTAGGAGATAGAACCTATATCGTAGGAAATAGAATCTATCTCGTAGGATATATATTCTATCTCGTAGGAAATAGAATCTATTTCGTAGGAGATAGAGTCTATATCGTAGGAAATAGAACCTATATCGTAGGAGATAAAGTCTATATCGTAGGATATAAAATAAAATAATTGTGAAATATAAAAGGATTGTTTTGTGTTTTTTTGGTATTTGTCCGTGAAAACATCCAACACTAAAGTGTCTTATTAATCAACATACAGGTATATAAGTATCTCGGAAACAATTGTATCCGGCTCCGGTAAATGGAACTGAAGTACAGGTGAAAAATTAAGTTGCACAGATAATCTTATTTACACACGTTATGAATCGCATTCTGAACGGACAGTACCCGGAGACATGGCCGGTCTGCCGACAGACAATCGCATCCGGCTACAGGCGCTGATATGCAGGTGCCGGACGACAGAAGCATCGAAGGCTGACAGACAACTGCCGTAACATACCGCTTAAATCCGCATCCGTCCTGCGCCTCATCCGGGTAAAACAAAGAAAAAACAGGACCTTTGCACAATTTAGCGGATAGGTGTCGCGTATTTTTTATTAATTGCGAAGATATTCGTACGACACATAGCAAATTGATAATTTTGAAAAGTATGCAAAATAAGAAAGTATTAGTGTTTTTGGCAAAGGCGTTCGAGACTATGGAATTTTGTGCTTTTATAGATGTCCTTGGTTGGGCCAGGGTTGATTATGGACATAATTTGTTCGTTGATACCTGTGGTTTTACTGAAAAAGTCATAAGCACTTTTAATGTACCTGTAATAGTAGATAAAACCATTGGAGAAATAAACGTTGACGAATATGACGCCCTGGCAATACCCGGCGGATTTGGGGAATTTGGTTTTTATGAAGAAGCATATGACGAAAGGTTCTTAAAATTAATCAGGGAATTTAATGCAAAAGGTAAAATTATTGCGACAATTTGTTCCGGTGCATTCCCGTTGGGAAAAAGCGGAGTTCTTAAGGATCGGAAAGCTACTACTTACCACTTAAAAAACGGCTATTGGCAAAAAAAGCTGAAAGAATTTGGAGTGAATGTTGTGAACGAACCAATAGTAGTTGATGGTAATATTATTACGTCTTATTGTCCGGAGACAGCTCCGGATGTCGCATTTGAATTATTAAAAATGCTGACCTCAGAAGAAGAAATGTCAGTAATAAAAGAAGCTATGGGATTTTAAGACTCTCACTACTATAACAGACGCCAGGCCCTGAATGTTCAAAAAGAAGTAATTGCATCAAATTTGTATGTTTTTTTGATGAAAATGCAGGGGATACATACATATTTTACTATCTTTGCGACACATAGCTATGAGAATATGTAAGAAAACTATTAGAAAAGGGAAATTTCCCCAATATTTGACCGCATTGCAACTTATTGTATATGCATATAATATTTAATTGACAGAATGCTAAAAACGAAGAAAATGACTGAAATTATGAATGAAAAATTAACTCAAAACCGAAATTGCATGCGGAATATAAATATATTCCTGGTAGTTTTCAGTTTATTTTTTGCAGGTTACGGGCTTCACGCCCAGGTAACGATTGGCAGTTATGTGCCACCCAAAGAAGGCGCTATGCTCGACCTGAACGAGAATGTCTCCGACGCATCCAATCAGCAGGTAAACTCTACCAAAGGTCTTTTGTTTCCGAGGGTCAGACTGGAAACTATGAATTCGCTGTCGCCGACTATTCCGGGCTATACGGCCGGTACCACGGATTTGACCCATGCAGGATTAACGGTGTATAATGTAAATACGGCTTCTCCCTTTGTGGAAGGCATATATACATGGAACGGGAAGGAATGGATTTATATCATTGATGGCGCCGGTACATGGAAGACCGGGGGTAATACAGGTACGAATGCTGCCGTAAACTACTTAGGGACTTCCGATAATCAGCCTTTGATCCTAAAGACGAATAATAAAGAAGGATTACGCATTTCCGCCAGCGGAAATATCGGTATAAATACCCCTGATCCGAATACACCTCTTGATGTAAACGGGGAATTGACCGTCAGGGACGTCAAAGAATTAAATCTTGTACACGGTAACCTGGCCAGGCAACTCTATATAAACACCAACACCGGCCTGGTGGGCCTGCAGCCCGCCGGAGAACAAGCGGTGTCGCCTATATTCTTTGCCTCCACAGACAGAACGGTACTTGAATGCCCCAAAAACAGTAGCATTCTGTCTAAGTTTAACAACTGCGAAAATATGGTATTAGCCCCTGTCAATGAAGACATAGTGCTTAACAACATCAAGGTTACATTCAATCCGGGAAAGAATGCCTTCAGAATCGGAGAAAGCGGGACTTATCAGATCGCAGGGGCTTTAAATTTTTTCTTTGCAACCCCGGGAGAAGCAAACAGAGTCTATATAAATACCCGAATGGAAAAAAGTACAGATGGGGGAAACTCCTGGAATTCGATTACCGGAATCCGGCCTATTTTTATTATTGATTGGTATTCAGGTCAATACACATCCGTAAATTTACCCATTACGGTTCAGCCATTGCAGGAAGGAGACCTTATCAGGATTGTTTTTAACAGGACAAAAGCCGGTGGTACCATGCTGCAGGGAAGCAGCGTAACAGAACTCAAAGTTGCGCTCGGCTATTCTACCCCGGCTTATACCGTTTCACTGACCAGATTGTAGGCCTCTGTCCGTTGTTGCTATGGCTTACCCGGAGCGCTCTGCCGCCGCCGGGGGTATCCCATATAAAGACGCCTGTAAGGAATTTTTCCTTCCGGTCATTCACCCAATAATTCTTTTTGAGTATGAACTCAAAAATACATCACTCAAAAACTTATTGAAAGATGATTGGTCGCAGACAGAGGGTATCGTGGACAAAAACGGCCGGGAAATACTCAGGCGATGATTCCCGGTGTTCCGGTAAAAAGCGACACTCAGGGGGACGCCTGTTCGGGGTAACGTTCATCAGCCACAACATCTGCCCCGTCCTGAATGGTTCCGCGCCGGGCAGGGAGTTTTCGACCAACGCCCCCGGCGCACGGTTGTTCGCTGATTTTTCGACGGCAGGCTTCTGCTACTTTTACGCGTATGAAAGAGGATGCCACGAACAACGGACAGACCAAACCCGGTTACAATCTTCAAATTATTCCCTGACACTACCTATACACTGATAAAAACTATTCCATATTATTAGGTGTAACAACAGAGAAAGTACTACCTGAATAATTTTCTAAGAACTTTTATGTAACTTAATTCAACCGGCTGCTTTAGCATTCTTGCAGGCGACAGCCCTCCTGTTACTTTGATATGGCTGCATTGGCTATATTGGGGGACTGCGAAGTAGTTCAACCGCACCGTCTCTGCTCCGGGCGAAAGTTGAACTGCCCTGCAGTTCCCGGATTTGTGATGCCGTATTCCGTGCTGCGCCCTGAAGGCGCAGGGTTATCATCTCAGGCGCCTTCCGGCGTCGGTAGCGCATCTGTAAGTCCGCAGGCCTGTGTATGTTGTCAACCATGCCGGCAGCGTATCGGTAAGGTCGTAGGCCTTGAATGTCGATAACGCTCAGGGAACGCGGCTCCTCCGGTAATGTGACACTGATTACCCCGGTAAGGGCTTTCGGTGCGTGCCGACGCCGTAAGCGTCCAATATGCGTAACCTCGTGCAAGCCCTTCAGGGCGCAGCTCGGGGTATAGGCAGCACCCCACCTGCAGAACTGCGAAGCTGTTCAACAGGGGTGTGTTTTCGGATGGGATATACAATGCCGAAACCGACGCTATAGCAGGCCCTCTTAGCGCAGATAATCCGGACAAAAAAGTCATCTTATGCAACGGCGACTGGTTAAGCGCAAAGAATGACCTGCTTTGGTCAGGCGAAAATGCGCAGGGCCCCTGTCCTGATGGGTGGAAAGTTCCCTCACGGGCAGACTTTCAGGCTCTCATAGCAGATTATGGTACAAAGACGAACCCCACCGCTTCGGACAGAAGGTGGAAGTCAACCGGCAGTAACGGAGACCTTTATTTTGTGTCAGGAGGATATTTCGGGATTAAGAGTACCTCTACCACTTTACCTGATCTCACAGGTAACAATGGAGTCGTATGGGCATCTGATGTAAGTGGTAATAATGCGTATTTCTGGTATTTAGACAATAGCGGCAATCATATTAACAGTACAATTACCCGGCAGTGGGCTTTACCTGTTCGTTGCATACAACAATAGACTTATATATAAGATCAATAAATAATTGAAGTAATACCCAGAACCTAACCTTAGCATGTGAATATCTGCGTTTTTCGGGGCGGGCGTCTTTTCCACCGGACAAATCCGGGGAAAGACGCCCGCTGCTTTTTTGCCATACTTAACCTGAACCCGGCGAAAGTTGTGCATTTTTTACATGAATACATATATCCTGCATAATTAAAGCAAATTAATATTAAATGATAAGGAATTTAATATTAATATCTACATTTGCCAACATAATCGATTGTTATGTAAAATATTTTTTTTGTTTAATCTTTAAGAAGTGTGTCTATGTATAAATTAACCTTTCTATTATTTTGCCTTTTTATAGGCAGCGGATTGGCATACGCCCAGACAACGCAGGTAACAGGAACTGTTATTGCCGCTGACGACGGAGAGCCGATCATTGGAGCATCTGTTATGATAAAAGGAACCACAAACGGGACCATAACAGACATCGACGGAACATTTTCCATTAGTGTTACCGGGAATAATCCAACCCTGATCATCTCATACGTAGGTATGATTACACAGGAAGCAGCCGCAAGAGCAAACATGCAGATACGCATGCAGCCCGATATGCAACGGCTGGACGAAGTGGTAGTGACAGCCATGGGGATCACAAGAGAAAAGAAAGCCCTCGGATACTCTGTCCAGGACGTTAAATCCGACGAACTCACCCAGGCGGCCAGCACAAGTCTCTCAGGCGCCATGCAGGGCAAAATATCCGGAGTGGAAATAGCCAGTTCATCAGGGATGCCGGGCGCCTCGGCCAAGATCACAATCAGGGGAAGCCGCTCATTTACCGGAGATAACACGCCGTTATACGTGGTCGACGGGATGCCCATCGCCTCTAACTCTGAGGTAGACACATATGACTCGGTTACAGGATCCGACTACGCCAACCGCGCCGTTGACCTTGACCCTAACGATATTGAAAGCATCAATATCCTCAAAGGACAGGCAGCCTCGGCGCTCTACGGCATGAGGGCCTCCAACGGCGTTGTAGTGATAACCACCAAAAGCGGCAAAGGGGCAAGAAAAGGTAAGCCGGAAATAACCTTCACGTCGAGCTACTCCTTCGACAAATTATCGACATCTCCCGATTTCCAGATGGAATACGCACAGGGAACAGGAGGGCGCTACGTCCATAATGCATCCACAACATGGGGGCCGTCCATAACCGAACTCCCCAACGACCCGACATACGGCGGTAACACCGACAACCGCTACACCCAGGCCGACGGGAGGCAGGAAGGCAAATACTACGTACCACAGCGAGCCGCCGCCGGACTAGACCCCTGGACGACGCCACAAGCCTACAAGAACAGTGAAGCGTTCTTCCGGACAGGCTCTACATGGAGCAACTCGGTAAACATAATGCAGGGACTGGACAAAGGCAGCTACTCCTTCACCATCGGCAACATGACCTCCGAAGGTATAATCCCCTCGACAGGCATGGACCGCTATAATGCTAAAATGGCCGCCGAAGCCAGACTCCACGACAACTGGACAACCGGCTTTTCGGGCAACTTCGTTTCCTCGAATATAACCAAACAGACGTCGGCCAATAACGGAGTCGTCGCCACAGTCTTCGGCGCGCCGCCAAGCTACGACCTGGGCGGAATACCCGCGCATATAGAAGGCAACCCGTATTCGCAGAACACCTACCGGGGAACGGGAGGTTTTGACGGCGCCTACTGGGCCGTCGAACACAATCAGTTTATAGAACGCTCTCAACGCTTCTTCGGCAACGCCTTCATCAACTATTCAACAAAGTTCAATACCGACAACCATACATTGAGCCTCAAATACCAGATCGGAGACGACGCCTACGTCACCAACTACTCCGACATCTGGGGGTACGGACATTCTAACGGAAGAGGGCAGGTATACGAATATGATTATACCATAAACGAAATGAACTCCCTCTTCACCGCTACCTACAACTGGATCATCAACGACCAGTTGACCTTCGACGCCCTGTATGGTAACGAACTGGTAGAATACAAACGCAGGTACAACGAAGCGCAGGGATACAACTTCAACTTCTCCGGATGGAACCATATCCGCAACGCATCCTCTTACTACGCAACAGGCTCTTACCGCAGGAAGCGCACCGCAGGTAATTTCGGAAGCCTGTCGCTGGCATACAGGAACATGTTGTACATCAACCTCACAGGAAGGCAGGACATAGTATCATCCATGCCGCGCAACAACCGCACTTTCTTCTATCCATCGGCCAACGTGAGCTGGATATTCACCGAACTGGGAGTATTGAAAAACAACATCCTCACATACGGCAAGCTACGCCTCTCATACGCCGAAGTAGGGCAGGCGGGCGACTACTACGCTTCGTACTACACGACGCCGTCATACGGAGGGGGCTTCTCTTCGGGAACCCCTATCATGTACCCCGTCAGCGGAATAGTAGCCTATACGCCATATTCGACCGTATACGACCCCAACCTGAAGCCGCAGAATACCAGGTCGTACGAGGCAGGTGCAGACCTGTCGTTCTTCAACGACCTGATCTCGATCAACTACACCTATTCGCGGCAGAACGTTAAAGACCAGATATTCGAAGTCCCCCTGCCGGGATCGTCAGGCTCCAGAAGCCTGGTTACCAACGGAGGCTCCGTCCATACCGACGCGCACGAACTGACGCTGGGCATATCCCCGATAAAAACAAAGAATATCAAATGGGACTTTGCCTTCAACTACACCAAGATAGACAACTACGTCGATGAACTCGCCCCAGGCGTCGAAAGCATCTTCCTCGGAGGATTCCTCGAACCGCAGGTGCGTGCAGGCATAGGCAACAAATATCCCGTACTATACGGCGTAGGTTATATGCGCAATGAAGCGGGGCAGATAGTGGTAGACGAAGATGGCCTGCCGCAGGCCGGCACAGAACAGGTGCTGGGCGAGGTGTCGCCCGACTTCCGCCTTGGGTTCACCACAACACTTGAGGCATACAAGTTCCGCCTCTCGGCACTTTTCGACTGGAAACAGGGAGGGAAAATGTACGGCGCAACGATAGGCCTGCTAGACTTCTACGGCGTAACGCAGAAATCGGCCGACTTCCGCAAGAAAAGCTTCATCTTTGAAGAAGACGCAGTCAAGGTAACAGCTACCGACGAAAACGGCAAGCCTACCGCCTACGCGCCTAACGATATAATTATCGACGGCACAAATAACGCAGCCGCTTATTTCGACCGCCTCAACGGAATCTCGGAATCTATGATATACGACAATTCTTTTGTCAAATTACGCGAAATAGCCCTGAGCTATCCCGTATGGGACAAGAATGAGATTAAGGTAAGCCTGAGCGTCTTTGCAAGGAATATAATCCTGTGGAACAATCTCGACGGTATCGATCCTGAAGCGACGCAGGGGAACAACAACATGAGCGGAGCCTTCGAACGCTTCTCCCTTCCGGGAAGCTCTACCTACGGATTTGGAGTTAATGTAAAATTTTAATGGAACAAAAAGATGAAAAAAATAATAAGCAATATTTTGAGCATTGCCGCTTTGTCGTTCATCATGCCATCCTGCTCGGAAGATATAATGGATGATATAAACAAGGACTCAGACCATACGAGGGACGTACCGGCAAAATTCATCCTCTCCGACGTGCTTACCGCTACCGCCTTCTATAACACCGGAGGCGACATGAACACTTATACCGCGGCATACGTGGAACACGAAGTCGGAGTGCACAACCAGTTATTCCGCGCCGAACACAGGGAAGGCGAACCTTCCTCGGCCACTACATTAAATAATGTGTGGGAAAACCTCTATACCGCGCTCAAGAACGCAAAGTTAGTTATCAGCAAATCCGAAGCCGCCGACAATATGGTGACCAAAGGTATAGGCGAAATAATGGCCGCCTACAACGCCGCCCTGCTGACCGACATGTTCGGAGACGTGCCCTTTAGCGAAGCAACCTTAACCAAAGAAGACGGCACCCCGCTCCACATGTCGCCCAAGATTGATAAGCAGCAGGATATATACGCCGCTATCTTCGAATATCTCGACCAGGCAATATCCGACCTTCAGGGCGTCGATGCCGAAGACCCGGTAAGGGATTACGACTTTGTCTACAGGGGCGACGCTTCCAAATGGCTGAAGCTGGCGTACGGACTGAAAGCCCGCTATACGATGAGGCTCATCAACCGCTCGCAGGGGATAAGCGCCGACATGGAAAAGGTGCTGGACTATGTTTCCAAATCTTTCGCCTCCGCCGGCGAACAGGCTGCCTTTGCCGTATACGACGCGTCGCAGCTTAACCCGCTTTTCGACTTCCAGTGGAGTCGCGACGCTTTGGCCGCGAGCCAGAGTATGGCAGATAAACTGGCCGAACGCAACGACCCGCGTATTCGCCGCTCCTTTGTCAACGCCGACTGGGAGCAGCTTACCGGCGTCGATGACAAAACATGGTTCCCCGCTCCCAACGGAGAAAGCGAACAGGTGCAGTATTATTACAACACATCCGCCTTTGTCTACTCACAGACGGCGCCTACCTTATTCCTGAGCTATCACGAGATACTCTTCCTGAAGGCCGAAGCGCTCTGCCGCCTGAACCGCATTGAAGAGGCCGGCGAGGTTCTGAAAGAAGCTGTGATCGCCGCCATAGCCAATAACGAGGTAAACGTGAATGCCGCCATGACGGCTCCCACAATCCTGGATTACGGAGGCCTGGCTGAGACAACCGAAGCTGTAACGCCCGATGAGGCCGCAGAGTATTTTGATACCGGCGTAAAGCCCCTCTTTACGGCAGACCCGCTGAAAGAGACGATGATACAGAAGTATATCGCCTTCTTCGGAGCTTCCGGGGAATCGCCCGAATGCTACAATGATATACGTCGTCTGCTTGGCCAGGGCGTGAGCTACGTTACATTAATCAACCCGAACAGGTTCCCCCTCCGCTGTCCTTACGGTAACAGCGACACAACAACCAACCCGGCGGTACAGGAGGCTTACGGCAACGGACAATATGTCTACACCGAACCTGTATGGTGGGCCGGCGGCGAACGGTAAAATACGCTGCTCTATATATTTTGATCCGCCGGCCACAACAGGCCGGCGGTTTTTTTGTGACACTCCGGCGGCGGCGTTCACTGGTTTTGATTCTGACAAAATATTTTTTAGTTTTGTCAGGGCTTTTACCAGATATAACACAACAAAACGATTATGAAGCATCTTATCAGCATAGCTTGTTTATTTGCATGTTTGTCCCTTGGAGCGCAAACTAAAGTAACGAAAAAGACAGCAGTCAAAAGTAACAACTTCGGCATTACCTATTCACTCCCTAAAACTTCGCTCATCATACAGGCAGAGGTGATAAAGACAATGGCGAAAGCCGGGCCTTACTACAGGTACGCGGAAAAATACCTGGGCGTCAAAAACCCGGTGGAAGAAGACAGGACGTTCTTCCGGCTGGATAAACTCACCCTGGCAGACAAAGGTATCCCCGATACGGATAATACATATATCGTCGAATTTAAGTCGGGAACGACAGCGCCGTACGCTTATCTCACCGAAGACGGATTACTGTGCAGCATCAATGCCGAGTATGAGCCGGCGGAAGAAAAAACGCAGGCCGGCCAGGCCCCCCGGTTGTCACAGGGCGGCGAACCGGAGATGCCTGTCTATTTCGAAGAACTTCTGATGGCAGGTTCCGTCGCCAGGCAGGCCGAAGTTGCCGCCAAGCAAATATACCGTATACGTGAAAGCCGTCTGAACATCCTGACCGGCGAGGCCGACAACCTCCCCCCCGACGGAGAAGCCATGAAAGTGGTAATCCAGGAATTAGACCGGCAGGAGAAAGCCCTTACCACCCTTTTTACAGGCAGCAGCTACGAAGAAACCAGTTATTACGACATCACCCTTACCCCGCGTGAAGACCTCGACCGGGAAGTACTGTTCCGCTTCTCCGACTTACTGGGTATTGTAGATGCCGACGACCTTAGCGGCACCCCTGTCTATATCAGTCTGAAAGCCCTCCAACGCCCCGTTGCCGGGATACCGGACCCGAAAGAGGCCGAAAAGAAAGAAAAAATGATGAAAGGTATCATATACAACGTACCGGGGAAAGCCAGTGTTGAAATACAGATAAGCCGCAGATCACTGTTCAGGGGAGAAATACTCATTGCACAGTTCGGCTACCGCGAGAACCTTGCCCCCGCAATGTTTGAAGACAGAAAAAAGCCGGTCAAAGTATATTTCTACCCCGAAACAGGCGCCATAAGACAAATCATTCAATAATCACCTTAAAATTAATAACGCATGTTTAAAAATCACCCTAAAGGACTCATTGGAGCCGCCCTGTCAAACATGGGCGAACGCTTCGGATTTTACATCATGATGGCAATCCTGTCATTATTCCTTATGTCGAAATTCGGATTGGAAAAAACGCAATCGACCATTATCTACTCTGTCTTCTACGCCCTTATCTATCTTTTAGCTCTGGCCGGAGGATTGATTGCCGACAAAACAAAGAAATACAAAGGAACCATTCTGATCGGTCTGCTGTGCATGTCTGTCGGTTACGCCCTGATAGCGATACCCACGCCGACGCCTGTCCCCGACCTGCCCTTATTCCTCACCCTGACATGTATCGGGCTGTTTGTTATCGCCTTCGGCAACGGTCTGTTTAAAGGAAACCTGCAGGCTGTTGTCGGGCAGATGTACGATGATCCGAAATATTCGGTCAAAAGGGATACCGGGTTTCAGATCTTTTATATGTTCATCAACATCGGAGCCCTGTTTGCGCCGCTAATTGCCGTAGGTATTCGCAACTGGTGGGTAGGAGCTCACGGGTTCACCTATAATTCGGACCTGCCCGCCCTCTGCCATCAATTCCTGAAAGGCACTATTTCACCCGAAGCCACCCAGCGGTTTACCACGCTCTCGGCCGAGGTGAGCCGGACGGCGCCTGCCGATTTAACAGCTTTTGCCAATCAGTACCTCGACGTATTCAATACCGGATTCCATTATGCTTTTGCCGCCGCCGTTGTTGCAATGCTCATATCTCTGGTTTTTTTCCTGTCAAACAGGGCCAAATTGCCGGACCCGGCATTGAGGGCCGCCAAAAGTAACGACAGCAACACAGCGGATACCCCCCAGATATCCACCCAGGAAGTACGTCAACGCCTGTACGCCTTGTTTGCTGTTTTTGCGGTAGTCATCTTCTTTTGGTTTTCATTCCACCAGAACGGTGTTACGCTAACCTTTTTCGCCAACGACTATACTAATCTGAGCTGGTTAAAATTTGATCTGGGCTTTACAAGCATCGAGGGAGCGGAAGTGTTCCAGTTCTTCAATCCTTTCTTTGTAGTATTCCTCACGCCCATTGTTATCAGTTTCTTCGGCTGGCTCAGGAGCCGCGGCAAAGAAATGTCTACTCCAAGGAAAATTGCCGTCGGTATGGGAATCGCAGCCACCGCCTTCGCTGTTATGGCGCTGGGTTCAATGGGACTTCCGGGCGCCGGCGAAGTGAAAACGATGGGAGGACTGTCCGACGCCATGCGTGTAACCCCGTTCTTACTGATCGGAACTTACTTTATTCTGACGATCGCCGAACTATTTATAAGTCCGCTTGGCTTATCCTTTGTTTCGAAGGTAGCTCCTCCGCAATACCAGGGGATCATGCAGGGATGCTGGCTGGGCGCCACTGCTTTAGGCAACCAGTTGCTTATACTCGGCACTATATTTTATGAAAACATCCCCATCTGGGCGACATGGTGTGTATTCGTAACAGCCTGCCTTATCTCAATGGGAACAATGCTTGCAATGTTGAAGTGGCTCGAAAAAGTCTCAAAGCAAAAGATGCTTTATCAGTGAAAAAAACAGGAGGTTGCCCCGTAATGAGGCAACCTCTTTCTTTTATACCATGTATATCTACGCGAAATCCATAAGGAAATAGCCCGGCTCTGCCCGGAAGAGGTTCAACTCCGAATGTAAGCAGCTCAAATACATACGTAAATCACTCGATACACATAAGGATTACCAAAGACCCGGCAGTCATTGTCCGCCGGTGTTTTTGAGTTTAATTCTTCACTGATAAAAAAAGTTTACGTAAGTTTGTACCTCAAATCTGAAAAAACGACATGTTTAAAGATAAAACAATTGTATACACTTCGGGGACGTTTGATATGTTTCACTACAATCATCTGAGAATGATTAACTATGCCCGCAGCATTGCGGATATACTGATTGTAGGCGTGAGCACAGACGAATTGGTTACATCCTATAAGGCGAAACCAATTATTCCTTTCAACGAACGGCTTCAGATCATCGAGGCGCTGAAGACTCCCGACATAGTGATCCCTCAACATTCACTCGACCATACGGAACTGGTCAGGAAGCTGAATATGGATGCTTTCGTAGTAGGCGACGACTGGTTCGGGAAGTATAACTATCTGGAAGACCTTGGGGTAAAAGTCTTTTATTTCCCATACGGAACAGGCGTATCTTCCTCGAATTTAAGAAAAACCATCCACGATTCATACGAAGAACATTTGCAGATGCAGCAAAAAGCTAAACCCTCCATAAGATAGCCCCCCGCCAACCCGGCAGCATAAAATAAGTATGGAAAAGCGCATTATAATTACCGGAGGAACAAAAGGCATAGGTAAAGCTGTGGCTTTGGCTTTGGGAAAAGAAGGGTATGACCTTTTACTGACCTACGCCTCCGACGAAGCGGCTGCGGCAGATACGCGTGAAGAACTGTTGCAGACAGCTCCTGGATGCGACGTCCGCCTGTTGAAAGCCGACATCACCGATATGCGAAGCATAGACCTGGTCTGCGACTGTGTGGCAGGTAACGGCATGTGCCTGGACGCCATTGTTTTTAATGCCGGTCTGACATGCCGCACCCCGTTCGAAAAGATGCAGCCGGGAGAATGGGAAAAAGTATTCTCCGGCAACATCCATTTCCCCGTTTTTTTGTTGCAACGCCTTATAGGGCATATCCGCAGGGGGGGAAGCGTCGTGTTTACCGGTTCGCTGATGGGCATTCAGCCCCATGCAGTCTCGCTTGCCTACGGGGTGACAAAAAGCTCCGTGCACGCTCTGGTGAAGAACCTCGTTAAGATTCTGATACCTTACGGCATCCGTGTCAATGGCGTAGCCCCGGGCTTTGTCGATACAGAATGGCAGAAAAACAAACCGCTGGAAATAAGACATAATATAGAAGATAAGATTGCTATGAAGCGTTTCTGCAGCCCGGCAGAGCTTGCCGGCGTATATAAGATGTTGATTGAAAATAGCTACTTTAATGGTGAAATAATCGTTGCAGACGGCGGTTATTCGTATAAATAATTTCATGAATGAGTGAATTGAATGAAAAATATGAGGCTTCGTTAAAGTCCATCGAAACAGAAAATTTCATTGACCGCATATTCTATCGTCCCATAGGCTTTCACGTGACATGCCTGCTGCTCCACACCCGGATTACTCCGAACATAGTGACCCTTATATCCATAGTGATAGGGGCTTCTGCCGGTTACCTGTTCCATTATCCCGATATTATCAGTAACGTGTATGGGATCATTCTGCTGGTTTCAGCCAATATCCTTGATTGCGCCGACGGGCAGTTGGCGCGTCTTTCCGGACAGAAGTCGGCAATCGGACGCATTTTAGACGGGTTTGCCGGCGATGTATGGTTCACGTCTATTTATATAGGACTGGCATACAGGTTGTCGCACGAGTACGGCACAAACTGGTTTTATGCCGCCGCCGTTGTATCCGGATTATCCCACCTGGTGCAGGCCAATATTACAGACTACTATAAGACGCTGCACCTCTACTTTATCAGTAAAGAAAAGGGTAGCGAATTTCAGACGATTGAGCAGGTACGGGCACGTCATAAAGCGATGAAACCCGGTCTTTACAAAGTATTTTACCTCCTTTACCGGCTTTATACGCTGATCCAAGTCATGGCGACACCGTCCCTGCAACAGATGCTCAGGTCTTTATACGCTAAATACGGCGACGATATTCCGCAGGATATACGGATTGCTTTTCGTGAAAAAAGCTGCCGGCTTATGAAATATATCAATCTGATGACGTTCAACGGACGTTCGGTAATTTTGTTTATTGTCTTGTTTACAGGCTATGTGTGGATTTATTTTGTATACGAAATAATCTTTTTAAATGCCATACTGGCTTTTGCGATGGCAAAACATGAAAGGATGTGTACCACTTTTTTGTAATTTTGCCACATGAAAAAAAACGTGATTGATATTTCAGACCTGCAAAAGGTTATGCCATTGTTTAAAAGTAAATTCGGAACCTTTCTGGGAAAAAAGTTACTAAAGTGGATTTGCATAGACAAAGTGAATCTGGCGCATGGCAATAACTGCCATCACAGAGGGTCGGCATTTACCACCGCCATTCTGAAAGACCCCCTGATAAACCTCCGGTACGAAATACATAACAAAGAAAGACTGGAAAGCCTCCCTGAAGGGGCGTTTATTACCGTCTCAAACCACCCGGTAGGATCTTTAGACGGTATTATCCTGATAGACATATTCGCAACCATCCGCCCTGATTTCCGCGTCATGGCAAACGACATACTCAGTTATATCAGCGCAATGGAAGACCTTTTCATCCACGTACACCCGGACTCAGGCCGTCAGGGAGCAAATATGCATAATATGAACGGCATACGCGTTTCATTAACCCATTTGCAGGAAGGCCATCCGATGGGATTCTTCCCGGCCGGCGCCATCTCTTTCTACAATAAAAAAGCGAAAAAAATACGCGACCTTGAATGGACGCACAGCGTAATCCGCCTGATACGCAAAGCAAACGTACCGGTCTATCCGGTGTATTTCGATCTCTATAATTCCAATTTCTTCTATCTGCTTGGAGCCATAAGCTGGAAATTACGCACATTTCGTATTCCCGTTGAAGTATTCAATAAACGTGGAACTACAGCTCACGTATATATAGGCTCCCCCATCCCGGCAGAAGAGATACAGCGATTAACCGGCGAAAAAGAACTGGCGGATTTCCTGTACCAAAAGACTTACGACGCTAAAAATAATTGACATACCCTATTCTGATTGTAATAAATTGAACGAAGATTTGTAATTTTGGCAGACAAACTGAAATAATTACAGATATTCTATTTATGCTGATGATAAAGAGCGACGTACAACAAATCAAACAACGTTATGGGATCATTGGGAACAACCCGGCGCTTAACCGTGCAATTGATGTAGCTTTACAGGTAGCCCCTACAGATTTGTCTGTTCTGATTACAGGAGAGAGCGGTGTCGGGAAAGAAACATTCCCTCAGATTATCCACCAGAACAGTCCGCGTAAACATGGGAAGTACATAGCCGTGAACTGCGGCGCAATTCCTGAAGGGACTATAGATTCGGAACTGTTCGGACATGAAAAGGGTTCGTTTACAGGTGCCTTAACCGACCGCAAAGGCTATTTTGAAGAAGCCGACGGAGGGACTGTCTTCCTTGATGAAGTAGGCGAGCTGCCCATTCCCACACAGGCCCGTCTGTTACGGGTACTCGAAACCGGTGAATTTATTAAAGTCGGCGCTTCAAAAGTACTGAAAACAAACGTGCGTATTGTTGCTGCCACCAATGTGAATCTGACATTGGCCGTGACGGAAGGAAAATTTCGTGAAGACTTGTATTACCGGTTAAATATGGTACCTATCCAGATACCTTCCCTGCGCGAACGTAACGATGACATTATACTCCTTTTCCGCAAATTTGCAAGCGACTGTGCCGATAAATACCGCATGCCGCCCATCCGGCTGGATGATGAATCAAAGCAGTTGTTGATGACCTACCGCTGGCCCGGTAACATACGTGAACTGAAAAACATAACCGAACGCATATCCATAATAGAAGAAAGCCGTGAGATAACCGCCGATATCCTGCGCCACTATCTCCCTCAACATGCACAGGCAGAGAAATATCCCGTGTTAGTCAACCGCGAAAATGAGCATAAAATATTCAACAGTGAACGGGAAATCCTGTATCAGGTTCTTTTCGATATGAGAAACGACGTAAACGAACTGAAAAAACTCGTGCACGAAATTATGGATGGGAACGTAAAAGTCTCGGTGACAGATGACACCTACTCTCATGCCCGCCCGATTCAGACCTCATCCATCCAGGAAATAGAGCCTGTGGAAGAAGAAACGCTTTCTCTTGAAGATGTCGAAAAAGAAATGATTCGCAAAGCATTGGAAAAGCACAATGGGAAAAGAAAGAATGCAGCATTCGATTTGAAAATTTCGGAAAGGACGCTATACCGTAAAATAAAAGAGTATAATCTGGAATAATTATGGAAGGACATTTAAAATATGCAGGCCTTTTCTGCTTTCTGACGCTATGTCTCGCAGGTTGTAAAATATCATACAGCTTCAGTGGCGCCTCTGTAGATTATACGGTAACTAAGACAATATCTATCAGCGATTTTCCGAATCAGGCGCCATTGGTTTACCCACCCTTGTCACAAAATTTCACCGAAAGTTTAAAAGACAACTATACCCGTCGCACCAAACTTCAGTTGGTCCCCAGCAACGGAGACCTTGATATAGAAGGTGAAATAACAGGGTATGACATGGCGCCAATGGCGATAAGGGAAGACAACTATTCGTCCATGACAAAACTTACAATGACCGTTCGTATACGTTTTGCCAATCGTGCTGATACTGAAAAAGACTTTGAACAATCTTTCTCCGCCTATCGCGAATTTGACAGCAACAGAATGTTTCAGGATATTCAGGATGAGTTAAATGAAGAATTAGTAAAAGAAATTGTAGATCAAATATACAATTCAACAGTTGCCGACTGGTAAAAAATGGATGCAGCCGAATTATATCTTTTAATGGAAGACACCAGATTGCTGAACCATGAAACACTTCCGGGGCTGAAGCAATTAGTGGAGGACTATCCATATTTCCAAACGGCAAGGATGTTATACCTGAAAAACCTGGCTGTTTTGAATGATGTACAATTCGGCGCCGAATTAAAAAAGACGGCTATCTACGTCCACGACCGGAAAATGCTGTATATGCTCATCGAAGAGGTGCGTCTGATACTGGAAGAACACTCCTCGGAACGAACGCCGGCGTTGGAAGATCCATTCGATATTATAGATATATTTTTGCAAAACAAATCAGGGACAGACCCTGATCCCGGCATTATATTCCGCCAACCGGTTTCCCAGGAATATATTATACCCATCTTTGAAGAAGGAGAACTATCGGAAAACATTGGAGCTACGCTGCAACACGAAGACATTATCAACGACTACCTCAAAGATAACGAGATGAACCAGGGCCATCGCTGGAAGGACATCGACGATGATACCGAATACGATATTCCCGACTCTATTAAAGACCTGCAAAAAAATTATGACCCCAAATCTTTGAACGATTCTTATTTTACCGAAACATTAGCAAGGATTTACATTAAGCAAAAACGGTATGAGAAAGCATTGGAAATAATTAAAAACCTGAGTTTGAAATATCCGGAAAAAAATATTTACTTTGCAGACCAGATCAGATTTTTGGAGAAATTGATTATTAACATTAAAAAATATACTTAAAATGTACGTATTTATTTCCGTTTTAATCCTGATAGCTGCCATACTTTTAATTTTGATTGTATTGATCCAAAATTCAAAAGGTGGAGGGCTAGCATCAGGTTTTTCTTCTTCCAACCAGATTATGGGTGTACGTAAAACTACCGATTTCCTGGAAAAAGCAACATGGGGGTTAGCTATAGCAGTTATAGTACTGAGCGTATTAAGCAGCACTTTTATCCCCAGAAACGAGCGTGCTGTCCAGTCGGAAATAAGGCAACAGGTAAACGATGCCCCCATGATTGACCCCAACACCGTTACCCCTGACTTCGGCACGGCACAGCAACCGGTTATCCCGGAAGAAACGCCCGCGGAATAACTCTATTTCTCTACGACTTTCATGGATTTGATGCGAACGTCCTTTAATGGACGGTCGCTTTCGTTTGTCTCCGCCATTTGGATTTTATCCACTACTTTCATGCCGCTGACTACTTCTCCAAACACAGTGTACTTCCCGTCCAGATGTGGCGCTCCACCTTCTTCCATATAAGCACGACGCTGTTCGGGTGTAAAGGTAATACCCTGCGCCTGCTGCATTTTATCTAATTCCATCTCTGTTAAGAATTTACCGGTTACGATATAAAATTGTGTGGCCGATGAGGCGCGTTCGGGATTGATATCGTCACCCGTCCGTGCAGCACAAAGCATACCTTTTTTATGAAAGTATTTTGGATACACAATCTCGGCAGGTATAGTATAACCCAAATCTCCGTCTCCAAGGTGTTGGTCGGGGGAAGCGTTTTTAGAAGTCACGTCTCCGGCCTGAATCATAAAATGCTTTATAACACGGTGAAACAACAGGTCGTCATAACGATGATCTGCTACATGTTTCAAGAAATTATCCCGATGTAGAGGCGTATCGTTATATAGCTTTACCTTTATTTTACCCTCGTCTGTATGGATTTCCACAATTTTTTCCGCTTCCTGTGCGTAACCTGCAAAAACGATGAAGCAGGATAGCATTAATAATGCTGTAAAATAAGTTCGCATCATATATTTATTTTTAAAATAATTTTTCAGGATATTCCCCTGAGTCGACCAATGCTTTTATTTTGTCTACTACACCTTGTCTGTCAGCGGCATATGTCACGCCAAACCACTTAGAAGTAGTATCCAGCACTTTTACCTTAGCCTTGCCTTTCGTTATCAGTTCGTTTACCATGAGAGGGATAAAGTATTCGCTTTTCAGATTGCCTGCGTTAGTTTTCAGAAATTCTACAAAGTATTCTTCCGAATATTTAAAATAGTCCGGGGTGAAGCCCCACATATTCATGGATACCGGCGTATTTTCCGTCAATACTACTTTTTTGCCTTTCTCATCAATAAAACATATCTCACCATCGACACGTTCCACGGCTGTGCGTTCCACCACTCCGGTCAGATAACCTTCAGTATTGGTTTCGCAAACGCCGCGTGCAACATAACCGCTATCGCTCAGGGTATTCCCTATGTGATAGCCTACCATGCAATAGTTATTTTGCCATCCTTCCATAGCGGATAGTTGCTTTCCCAATACAGCGAAACTGTGACGTCCATAGAAATCATCGGCATTGATTACGGCGAAGGGTTCGAAGATTGCCTTTTTCCCCATAAGTACAGCGTGGTTGGTTCCCCAGGGTTTTTCACGTCCTTCGGGAACGGTAACACCCTCAGGCAGATCATCTAATTCCTGAAATACAACTTCTACGGGGATATGGTTTTCATATTTGGATACAATCTTGATGCGAAAGTCTTCTTCAAAGTATTTACGGATGACAAATACCAACTTACCGAAACCTGCACGCATGGCATCGAAGATGGAATAATCCATAATCGTCTCACCATTCGGCCCCAGACCGTCCAGTTGTTTTAATCCTCCATAACGGCTACCCATTCCGGCAGCCAGCACAAATAAAGTTGGTTTCATATGTTTAGTAAGTTTTATAGTTTATCCGGCAAAGATAATAAACAAATACATAGATATTCGCGTCCGGATTTACAGCCTGTTTAAATTCTAAAGCAGGAAAATATTAAGAGTGTTTCTCTGGTCCCATGTAAATGCATTTATTTTGAGGTAAGCAGTATATGCGAGTGCCTGTTTTATAAACTCCCGGAGAAAACACATTTTATAGTCGCCCGATCATTGACAGGTCCGGGCAATACCAGCCGGGGCGGGGTCTTCATTCTGAAAAAGATGATGGACGCAAGCGGTTTTTCAACCTTTCTTGACACACTCCCCCACCCCGTGTGACCCCTCCGTAGGCACTTCTCAGAGACGGGTATTAAAGCGTTTTATGCTTATGGCGGTCAGAACTATCGCCATCAGCGCCAGTATGCCTGTCTCACGGAGGATGGATTCATAGCCAAGCCCCTTTATCATGACGTCTTTCACACCGGCGATGTACCATTTGGCCGGAACGACGTCCGACAACCGTTGCAGTATCCAGGGCATGTTTTCGACGGGGAAGATCATGCCACTGAGCAAGACCACGGGGAGCATCAGGGCTACACCGCTGATGAGCATGGCCGCCTGCTGAGTGTCGGCTATGGTGGAAATAAACAGTCCGAGACACAGTGCAACCAGGGCGTATAATATGGAGAAGGCAATGAGAAGCGCCACACTCCCCCTTATCGGTACGTCGAGCAGGAAGCGCGAGAGCAGTAAGATGGTGGCTATGTTTACGATGCTGATAAGAAGGTATGGTGCGGCTTTGGCCAGTATTATGTACGCCGGT
Source organism: Tannerellaceae bacterium (assembly GCA_031266215.1). Classification (GTDB taxonomy): domain Bacteria; phylum Bacteroidota; class Bacteroidia; order Bacteroidales; family Tannerellaceae; genus DFXE01. Next base: position 53,439 of record JAISBL010000028.1, read on the forward strand.
CTGAGGGGCGATACCAGGAGGACTTCCATAGAGCCGGTCTCCCTCTCCCTGACCACTCCTACGGAGGTCATCATGGCACAGATCAGTATCAGTATCAGTCCCATCACACCGGGCACAAAGTTATAAGACCCCTTCATCTGCGGATTATACAGCAGCGACACCTCGGCCTTTACCCCTCCACCCCGTTGCATAAGGGTAGGGTAGAACGGACCGGCGCCGGGGAGAGGCGAGGCAAGTATGGCCGTTGCGTACTGCGTGAGAGCGGTGGCTTCATTAGGATTGGTGGCGTCTGACAGTATGGCCGCTTCCTCTCCGTCGGCAGGGAAGATGAGGGCTATCTTTATCTCGCCTTTCCTGAAGAGATCATGTATTTCCGCGGGGTTGCCGGTCGTTGTGTGGAGGGTGAAATATTCGCTCCCGCGAAATTGTTCTATACGTTTGAAAGATACGTCGTCGCGGCGATGGTCGAGCACGGCTACCGGCGAACGCCTGATCTCGGTAGATATGGCGTAGCCGAAAAGTATTACCAGTATGATTGGCATAAGGAGCAGGATGAGCATTGTTCTCACGTCGCGGAAGATGTGGCAGAACTCTTTTCTTACGAAAGACAGGAATTGATTCATTGCTGTGTGGGGTTAAGTATTATTCGCTACGTTTAGCCCTGCGGGCCAGCGAGCGGAAGACCTCGTCCATAGTGCCGACCCCGCAGGCATCCCTGAGAACAGAAGGTTTGTCGAGGGCCTCTATCCTTCCGTCTACCATTATGGATACACGGTCGCAGTACTCGGCCTCGTCCATGTAATGAGTGGTGACGAAGACCGTTATACCGCGGGCCGAAGCGTCCATGATCAACTCCCAGAAGCGGCGGCGGGCAACGGGATCTACCCCGCCCGTAGGCTCGTCGAGGAAGACTATTTCAGGCTCGTGGATGATGGCGACGGAGAAGGCCAGCTTCTGCTTCCATCCAAGCGGCAGTGAGCTGACCAGCGTGTTTCGCTCGCCCTCGAGGCCAAGAACGTCAAGAAGCTCTTCGGTCTTGCCGGACAGGCGTTTCCCGGACAGTCCGTATATGCCGCCGAAGAGGCGGATGTTTTCCCACACCCTGAGGTCGGCGTAGAGGGAGAACTTCTGGCTCATGTATCCGATATGCTTCTTTATCTCTTCCTGCTCCCTGTATACGTCGCAGCCGGCTACTGTGGCCCTGCCGGATGTAGGTTGCGACAATCCGCACAGCATGCGCATAGCCGTGGTCTTGCCCGCCCCGTTGGCTCCGAGGAAGCCGAATATCTCCCCCGCTCCGACGCAGAAGCTGATGCCGTCCACCGCTGTGAAGGAGTCGAAGCGTTTGGTCAGCCTGTCGGCTTCTATTACGGGGCTGTCATTCCTGTTCATTGTGTTGTACTATCTTATCCATAAACCAGTCTTCTATCGTGACGGATATTGGTTCTACGGTTATGCCGGAATGGCCTTTGTCACACAGCCATCCGGTAAGAAGCGACGCGTCGCTCTCGCCGGGCTTCAGCCTCAGATGGTGCTCACGGCCGAAAGCGTAGCATGAGAGAGCGCCCGGATAGCTTCGCAGATCACTCAGGAGAGCGTACATATTGTCTGAGCAAACGGCGTAAAGCGCTGAAGCGCCGGCCTCACGGCATATCACACCAGGCTCTCCGGCAGACAGGCATCGGCCTGAATACATCAGCGCTATACGGTCGCAACGCGCCGCCTCGTCCATATACGGGGTAGAAACCAGTATGCCGACGCCCTGTCGTTTGAGCCGCCCCAGCATGTCCCAAAGCTCCACGCGGGAGACAGGGTCTACGCCCGTCGTCGGCTCGTCGAGAAGCAGCACGTCGGGGCGGTGTATCAGAGCGCAGCACAGGGCCAGTTTCTGCTTCATGCCGCCAGACAGGCGTCCCGCCCTCCGGTGACGGAAAGGTGCTATCTGTACGTAAATGTCGCGTATAAGATCATAGTTCTTCTCCATCGTAGTGCGGAAGACGGAGGCGAAGAAGCGTATGTTTTCCTCCACCGTAAGGTCCTGGTAGAGCGAGAACCGCCCCGGCATGTATCCTATCCTGCCGCGGCGGATATCCTTCCAGTCTGTGACGACGTCCAGTCCGCACACTTTGGCCGAACCTGTGTCGGGCAGTAGCAGGGTTGCAAGTATGCGCATCAGCGTGGTTTTTCCGGCTCCGTCAGGCCCGATCAGTCCGAACAGTTCCCCGCCACCGACGTTCAGGCTGACCGACTCCAGGGCCGTTACGCCGCCGTAAGCCTTGCTGATGTTCTGTACGACTACGCTATTCATCACCCTCGCCGAATATAACCTCGCCGTACTGCCCTATTTTCAGGAAGCCGTCATTCTTTACGGCTATTTTCACGGCATAGACCAGGGCTGAGCGCTCATCTCTGGTTTGTATGCCTTTGGGAGTAAACTCAGATTTGTCCGACACCCACGTGAGGGCGCCGGGGTATTCGTGCCTCTGATCAGGACCGTAATCGGCGTACACTCTGACCTGCTGCCCCTGCTTCAACTGCGAAAGCTGTGCGGCCGTGATGTAGGCGCGCAGGTAGAGCGTGCTGACGTCGGCTATCTTATACAGAGGTCTGCCGACAGCAGTCACTTCGCCCTGTTCGGCGTATTTGGCAAGGACTACGCCCCGGACCGGATTGACGATGCGGCTTTTCTGCAACATATCGTCAAGCTGCATTACCTGATATAGGAGACTCTCGGCCTCGGCATCGACGCTTTCGGAGGTCTTGTCGAGGGATGAGCGCTGAGCGTCAAGCTGCTTTTCGAGCAGTCTGATCATATTCATTACGTCGTCAAGCTGTTTGGTGTTCCCGGCCCCGGCCTGCACCAGACCCTCCATGCGGCTCCGTTCGATAAGGGCAGCGGATATCTGCTGCTCGGTAGCGGCTATTTGCTTATGCACGTCGGGCTTGCGCACGCCGGCGGCTTTCAGGGCGGCCGTCAGTTGCATCTTGCGCAGGTATAGCTGAGCAGTATCTACGTACCCGGCGTAGTGTCCGGCTTCAAGTGAGTTTCCCTCTTGGATGGTAAACTCCATTATCCTGCCGCCTGCTTCGGACGATACTACGACTTCGGTAGCTTCAAAGGCTCCGGTGGCGTCTGAGGCTCCGTCACGTCCTCCCGCGCATGAAGTCAGAAAGCAGGCCGCCGGCAGGATCACGAAAGAAAAACAGTTTTTAAACATCATTGTGCTATTCATTATTCATTGGTTGTGTATAAAAGGTCGTATACGGCGGCCAGCAGTTGGATGCGGTGAGTGGCCAGAGCCTGCCGGGCCATGTCTTCGGCGTTGATCTCGCTGACGAGATCGGAGACCGAGATCACACCACCGGCCAGCTTTGCCTCGGCGGCTTTCCTGATACTCTCGCGCAGCCGCACTATCTCGCCGTCGGATAAGAGCAGTTTATGTATCTTGTCTATATCGGCGTTTTGCCCTATTACCTGGAGTGAAGTGAGGAACAGGAAGGTCTCGCGCTGCACGTCTACCATGTGGCGCGAGGCGTCTATCCTGCGCCTGTCGTTCTTCAGGGTGTAGAAATTACCCAGGCTCCACGACAGGCGCACACCGGCTACGTAGAACGGCTCAAAGCTATCTTCCAGCATATTCAGCCCCGGACGTCCATATCCACCCTGAAGGAAAAGCCCTATGCGCGGCATAACCCCGGCGCCGGTCTGCCGGCGTTGCGTCTCCGCCATATTATCCCTGGCATCAAGCACGGCAAGCTCCGGGCGGCTGATCTTAGCCGGCGAAGATAGTCCCGGAAGGGCGGGGACAGTCAGCGACAGTTCCTCACCCTCCGGCAGTCCGGTGAGCGCCCGAAGGACAGCGAGGTAAGCCTGGCGCGCAGCCTCCAGTCCGGTCTCACGCTGGGCTGCGTTCAACAGTTCCACCTCAAGCCTCTCCCTGTCATGGTCGTTGGCCAGTCCGTTGTTTATCATGGCCTGCACACGCTCGATGTTTAGCCTTAGCTCCTTTTGCAGAAGGGCGTTCTGAAGCAGCAGTTCGTCCTGAAGCAGGCATCCGAAGTAAACCTGGTTCACCCTTTCGTTAAGCATGTACAGGTCGGCGTCAAGCTGCCTGCGTTCTATTTCGGCCTGAGCGTGAGAAAGGGCCCTGGCCCAACGGACGTTTCCCCCGTCCCAGAGCACCTGACTGAGTTCGGCTGTCATCTGATACTGGTCTTTACTCACCGTCGGGATAGAAAACCCCGGTATGATAGCCGACAGCCTGTCGGCGTCAAGAGGCAGCTTCGTAATATCGCTCTGATACGTAGCTCTTGCGTTGAGAGTAAGCTGAGGCAAAAGACCCTTGCCGGCGTTGGCTACATTGTAGCTCTCGGTTTGAGCAATCAGTCCGTAGCGCTTCGTGAGCGGATAATGTTCGCGAGCCTGCTCGTAGCACTGCATGATAGTCAGTCGTCGCGGTGCGTCCTGTGCAGCGGCGCTTACCGCGAGGAGCGCCAGAGACAGAATAATTATCGGTTTCATGCCGTACGGTTATCTCCGGGGTTCAGCAATCGGCGCATAACCTCACAGGTAAGTCCACGGCGCCGTTCCAGAAGTTCATCGAAGGCTGCGGAGTCTCCATTCATAAAGACTGCCGTAAGCGTATTGCGCACCAGTATTGGAAATACGAAAAGGCCGATGAAGGTGGATACCACGTCTGCCAGCGGCATTCTGCGTAGCAGTCCGCTCTCCATCTCATCGAGTATCTGGCGGCGGAGGCGTACTAGCGGTTGTATCTGAGCGGGATTCTTTGTGATGGCATGGAACAGATGTTCAGGGTCGCGGTTCATTTCGTTGATCACAAAGAGCGGGAAGAGCAGGTTATGGCGCAGGGCGTCTACATACTGGTCTACGATCGCAGGCAGCTTCTCCAGTATCGTAGTGTTTTCGTTCATTATCAGATTGATGTTTGGGAGCACCGAGTTTACCAACTGAGCGAAGATGGCTTCAAACATCATTTCTTTAGTTCTGAAGTAGTAGTGCATAGCAGTACGGCTGATGCCTACTTCAGCGGCGACATCGCTCATTGTTGTCGCCTCGTATCCTTTGCGTACCAACACCTGCCTGGCCGCTTCAATTATGCGGCCTTCAACGCCGCCGGTCTCATCTGTCTTCATATGGTTGTTCTTTGGTTTTTAACGCGCCTTGTCTGTTATGTCTGACAGGGCTGACAAACATAGATGAAAAAAATGCGACCCAAAACTGTACAGCTACCTTTTATTGATAATTAACAAGAATCACAACGCTTGCCGACTGCAATCCTGAGCAGACACCTGCGCTGCAATTATAGCAGGCATCTGTTCTGCACTATCTCTGTTATCTGAGCTGATAACCTGACTTATAATGAACTCCGTATCGTCATTAAACCTCAGTAGGGTTTCTGATTGGGACAAGTGTTTACGGGTATTTGCTTTGATTCCCGGAAAAACGGGTATCTGTTGATAAAAATCTTCAGATGACCGGCAAATTAGTACCTTCTTTTAGCCGAAAAGTAGGTACGTTTAGTCAATTCGTACCTACT
>JAISBL010000045.1 GCA_031266215.1 Tannerellaceae bacterium
GCCGACGGCGCGGGTACGGGTATAAAGATACGCACGAGGCATAACAGCAGCAGTGTTGAGAAGACGTTCACCGTAATGACGGGCGTGGATATTGCGATAGAGGCCAACAGGCTTTACCGCCTCACCGTCAGCCAGAATAAACAGGCTTTCAACATCACGGTAGCGGACTGGACTGATGCCGACGATGAATTTGCTACCGTAATTCAACCTGCTCCACAAATAGACATTTATCTCTGCATGGGGCAGTCGAACATGGTAGGGTACACAAACTATGTAGCCGACTACACGCCTGTCAGTAGCGCCTACGTATACAACTCAACGGCCAATAGCTGGGTAGCACCGTCAAACCCTATATCCGCCTATAACGTGCTGGGAGATGTACAGAATGGTAAAATAGGCCCGCACTACGGCTTCCTGCTCGATATGGTCAATTATTATCCCGGCCGTAAGATAGCTATAGTGCTGGCCGGGTATGGCGGGAGGGAGATTGCCACCTTCCTGCCCGGGAACGGGTCTGGTTACTATTCAGGGGCCGTAGCGGCAGCTAAGGCGGCGGTAGTCATGAGCGGCGGGACGATACGCGCCGTGCTGTGGCATCAGGGTGAATGGGACTCCGACAACGCCGACAGGATAGCTCAGTACGAAGGAAAGCTGCAGACCCTGATCAGCTCGCTGCGCACCGACCTGGGCATTCCCAACCTGCCTTTCATTGCGGGCGAGATAACGGAGGATCCGGCCTATAGCGACACGTATAGCCGTGGCGTGGCTTTCAACGTGGAACTGAACCGCATCGCCGCATCCTCCGTAATCCAATACTTTTACGTAATACAATCGGACGGATTGACGCTACAGGACGGCTGGCATTTCAACTCCTCAAGCATGGTCACCCTCGGCCAGCGTTACGCCACGAGGGTGCACAGCATCCTGTCTGAATAATCCCCGGCGCCTGCGTACAAAAAAGAAAAGGCTGTCTTACCACTGTAAGACGCCTTTTCTCGCTTTAAGAATTATATGAAAAACACAACTCTCTTATTACCAACCCGGGTTCTGCGTAATGACGCCGCCGGAGCGGTCTATCTCTGTCTGCGGAACAGGGTATGTCTTGAGGCGAAGCTCCGGCTGGGGCAGTTCCCAGTTACTGTATGACCCAAGACTTCTGCGGGCCTTTTCGATAAGGGGTTTGGAGTATTCCCATCCCCACCGTTTGAGGTCGTAGAAGCGGTGGCCTTCGGTGGCCAGTTCTACACGACGCTCATGGCGCAGGGCTGCCCTGACATTATCGCGACTGGTGGGCGTGACGTCGGGGATCGTTACTGTGGGGTCTATCTTCCTGACGCGGCTTGCGAGTTTGTCGGCCTCGGTTTCACCGAATGCTTCGGGATCGTACTTGTAGGTTCCACGCGCCCGTTCACGAACCATATTGATGTAATTGCATGCTTCGGCGAGGTCACCGTTGGATTCGATCAGACTTTCGGCGTACATCAACAGAACGTCGGCATAGCGTATTTTCTTCAGGTTAAGATCCATCTGGCTCCTGCTGGCGCGGCGCAGTTCCGGGTAGAACATTTTGCGTGAGTGGTACCCGTCGCCGCTTGTATAGCCTGTATGGTTCTGTACTTCTGCCGTTCCGTTCTTCCGGGGGAAACTGTCGCCGGTCTCGGTGATGGTATAGAGCAGGCGGGGGTCTCCTATCTCAAACTCTTCTACCAGGCTTGCCGTTGGGCAGAGGAATCCCCACCCGCCGCATCCGCGGCTACGGTAGTAAGTAGGCAGGATGGTGTCGTCACCGTTACCATCAGTGTTTTTATGAAGCACTTCAAAGATGGATTCTTCGCTTATGAGGTCGTTCTTGAAGAACAGGTCGCCGAATTGCGGTTCAAGCGAGTAGTCGCCTGACTCGATTACCCATTTGGCTGCTTCGCCGGCTTCGGCAAAGGACCCGAAATAGAGTTCGGTACGGGCAAGCAGTGCATAGACGGCCCCGCGACTGACACGGCCCCATTCGTTAGCCATATTCATCTGGCTCTTGGCCGGGACGCTGTTAGCTATTTCTTTCAGCTCGCTGCGGATGAACAGGTGTATCTGTTCGGCAGGCGTGCGGGGTATGATGTACTCGTCTACGGGATAGGTGAGCCTTCTGTCTACCAGCGGGACGTCGCCGTATATCCTTACCAGGTTGAGATAGAGGTAGGCCCTGATGAACCGGGCTTCGCCTTCGTAGCGCGTTTTAAGTGAGGCGTCGGCGAAGGTGATATTGGGCAGTCGCTCAAGCAGGGTGTTGACGCGGAAGATTCCCTGGTAGTTGTTCATCCACCATCCTTCTACGTCCTGGTTGTTTGACATGGCACGGAAGAAGGCAAGGTCGTTAACGAAAGGACGGTCGTTGTCGCTTTCGCCACCTTTCCATGCATCGTCCGATGTCATATCTCCCAGTTCGTAGCCTACAAATTCCATGTCGTTATTGTCGCCGCCGAGGTAGCTGTAAATGGCTGTCAGGGCGGTGAAGGCGTCGCCTTCCGTTTGGTAATAAGTGTCGTCGGTCAGGATGCCGAAAGGAGGTTTGTCGAGAAAACTGTCTCCACATCCGGAAAGAAAACATACCAGGCTGATTAAAAATATATTATTATACTTCTTCATGACTTGTTTTTGTTTTTAGGTTATTAAAGCGTCAGACTCAAACCAACCATAAAGGTTCTTGATTGCGGATAGTTTGACCTGTCGATACCAAAATCCCTCGGGTTCCCATTGTTGTTACCTGCCATTTCAGGGTCTAATACATCCGACTTGGTTATTGTAAACAGGTTCTGGGCGCCTACGTATACGCGAAGGCTGCCGATGTGGGCCGGCGTAAGCCATTTCTGCGGAAGGTTGTATCCTACCTGCACGTTTTTCAGGCGTACGTACGAACCGTCTTCGGTATAATAACTGGATGCCTTGGTGTTGAGGGCCGGGTCGTAATTGATCTGGAACTCTGTGTTGGATGGGTTCCCCGGGTCGTCGGCGCTTAATGTTCCCGGAGCGCGCCAGGCTTCTTCGAGCACCGACTTGTAGGTGTTGAAGTATCCGGTCTTCTGGTGTGTGTAGTACTTGAAGATGCGGAAAATAGTATTACCCGTCTGGCCCTGGAAGAACATTGTCAGGTCAAGGTTCTTGTATTGTGCCGCCAGGTTAAGGCCAAAGCCCATGGTGGGGAATGGATTGCCCAGGTATACACGGTCGTCGTCGGTAAGATAGCCGTCCTCGTCTGTGTCCTTAAAGATAAGGTCACCCGGACGCGGGTTGCGGTCTGCCATATGAGAGTTGTTGATCTGTTCCTGGTTCTGGAATACGCCTTCAACTTCCCATCCGTAGAATGAGCCGATGGGCCAGCCTACTTTTGTGAGTGTGACGTCTCCGATACGTTCGTTACCACCAGGCATCGGGCCGCTGTCACCAAGGCTGGTAACCTCGTTTTTCACGGTTGTCAGGTTTCCGCTGATGGTGTAGCTGAAGTCTTTATTGGGCTTGTCTATCCAGGTCAGTTGCATTTCAAATCCCTCATTGCGTATAGAGCCCTGGTTGGCCCACGGATCGCGGTTGGTTCCGCCAAGTCCCAGACCCATGTACCGTGGTAACGGGACACGCACGAGCATGTCGTTGGTGTTTTTGAGGAAGTAGTCCAGCGTGGCGCTCAGTTTACCGTTCCACAAGGCAAGGTCTAAGCCTATGTTAGTCTGCTCGGAGGTTTCCCACTGGATCGCCGGGTTACCTATTCCGTCGGGCGAATAACCGGTGTATTGGGTCTTGTTTTGTCCGAAGACGTACTTCCTTGCGTTATCACCGGTAATAGTGTTGATGTAGTCATTGTTTCCAAGTCCCATCTGGTTACCTATCTGACCCCATCCGGCCCTTATCTTGATATTTGAAATCAGGTCTTGTTCGATGTTCTGGAAGAACGATTCCTGCGACAGGCGCCAGCCGATAGAAACTGACGGGAAAGACGCCCATCTGTTTTCTTTCAGGAACTTGGACGATCCGTCGGCGCGTATGGATGCGGTAACCAGATATTTATCCGCAAATCCGTAGTTGACGCGCGCCAGGTATGACATCATGGAGCGATGGTCGCGTGTGCCTTCATTCGTCTGGTTGAATGTTCCGGCATTCAGTATCCACATGTCCTCGGTGTTACTGGGCAATCCCTGCCTTGAGGCCCTGAAGTCGGTATTATCCCATCCTTCGAGTGTTACCCCGGCCACGGCAGAGATGTTATGTTCTCCAAACTTACGGGTGGCGCTGATGGTGTTTTCAAAAGCCCAGCTGTTATAGTGGCGCTGGCGCTTCATAAGCGTGTTGTTGTCAGACTTTTCATCCGGGTCCAGATAATACTGTGGCGTGAACTGGTCGTTTATGATGCTTCTGCGGTCAACTCCCAGGTTGCTTTTGAAAATAAGCCAGGGCAGTATCTTTATATCCAGCACAACGTTACCAACCAGGCTGAGGCCTTCTTCGTTCCTCAGCGTTCCCGAACGGTAGGCGGTTGCATAAGGCTGCGTCTTGTTGGTGTATTTACCTGTCCCGAAGAGTGAAAATTCGTTGTTCGGATCGTAGTTGAGCAGACGGTCTTCCCATCCGGGTAATCCCTGGTATCCGGCACGGTAAACCGGCGTGGTGGGATCGTAGGTGATGGCTCCGAAGACAACGCCGTTTTCCAGTTCGTTTTCCGTGATCTGGTGCCTGTTTGTGTGTGTGACGCTCAAATTGGTGGTCAGTTTTACTCTTTCGGAGATGTTCAGGTCTACGTTTTGCCTCAGCGTCATGCGGTCGAAACCGGAGAAAGAAATGATCCCTTTATTGTCGAAATACGTTGCACTCGACATATAGGATATTTTCTTGTTTCCCCCGCTTACGTTCAGGCTGTAGTTTTGAATCTCACCGGTCTGGAACACTTCGTTCCACCAGTTGGTACCCTGCCGGCTCCCTGTCACTTTCTCAACCACATCCAGCATTGCTGCCGGATCCCTGAAGTCAGCGTTGAACCCGTCGGGATTGTCGCGGTAAGCTATCCTGTTGTATGTTATAAATCCCTCTGCGTCTAAAAGTTCGGGCACGTTAATGGCGTTCTGAACACCATAGTATGCGTCAAATTTTACGCGTGTGCGGATAACATCTCCTTCGCCGCTACCTCGCAGGGTGCTTATCAGCACAACCCCGTTGGATGCACGCGAGCCATAGATAGCTGTTGCCGATGCGTCCTTCAGGATTTCAATGGAAGATATGTCCGACGGGCTCAGGAAGTTGATGTCTCTGACTGGTATACCGTCTACTACGTACAGAGGGTCGTTGGCATCGTTTACCGTACCTACCCCACGTACACGTATAGATGTGCCGGAACCCGGGGCGCCGCTCTGAGACATGATCATAACACCGGCGGCGCGGCCTTGCAGAGCCATTTCAACACCCGTGACGGGAATGTTCTGAAATTCTTCCGCAGATACTTTGGTTATAGAACCTGTAAGGTCGCTTTTTCTCTGGATACCATATCCGACTACCACTATTTCATCCAGACTCTGTGAGTCTTCCTTTAACACAATACGTAAAGGCTGGTCGTTAGTCACAGTTATGGTTTGAGAAACGTATCCTACATAGGAGACCTGGAGTACAACTGTGCCCGCAGACACCGGAAATGAAAATTTACCGTCTATGTCGGTAATAGACCCGGTATTGGTTCCCCTTACCTGAATATTCACACCGATAAGTGGTTCGCTTGTTTCGTCTACAACCGTCCCGCTGACAGTCCGGCCGCTTTGTTGTGGTTCTGAACCGGGCATAATAGTATTGGCCTGTACTAAAGAGTAACTTAGCGTCAATAGTAATAAAAGGAAAATCTTTCGCGGAGCAAAAGACATTTTTCCACCCGAAAAGAGTGAGTCGCTCTTGGCTGATTTCATTTTTTGTTTGTTTTTCATTTTCAAAAGAGTTAGATTAAATTTTTAAGGTTAATACACATCTTAAACCGTTAAAATACATAGTCGTAAATGTATTTGTCCGGCATTAGCTCATTCACTTGTTTCATAGGCGATTCTTTTTAAATTTAACATATAGATCAGGTAACTTTTGTACCACTTCTTACTAAGAAGCGGTACGCAGGAAATTGGCGTCTATATATTGCTTAATGTCAGGCAAATGGAAATTGTTAAAAAACAGCTTTGTAAACAATTATAAAAACACGCCTGATCATGCTATAACTCTAAATATCTGATAAACAGGTGAAATAATGCAATAATATGAGTAAAGATTGAATGCTTTTTTATAAACAAATTTATAAACACTCAAATAATCAGCCATTTAAAAGCATATTAGGCTGATTTGAATAATGTAAATGCAAAATATGATATTAAATAAGTGCGTCTGTATTCAAATATTACATACATTTGCCGCGCAAGTAAAAGTGCTTGTACCGCTTCTTAGTAAGTAGTACACCTAAAATAGAAAAAAATAACCATTATCTATTATTACTGACCGCTAAAACCAAAAACAAACAAATGAATACCTTTTGCCGTCTGATTTCAGGCTGGAATAGTTTTTATTCTGAAAAGTAAGCCCTCCCTCTATATATTTATTCAAAAAGAGCCGACTCCGTGGCAGGGAGGCTGTCCGGTAAAAATATGTACGCTTACTCATGTGATACTTTTGTTGTTTGCAGGTACAATGCTATCGCTAAAAGGGCTGATACTACATTACAGAATATCAGCCATTAATATATGAGGGCGATTATGTTTTTAGCGGACAATAATAAAAAACAATCAACTCATGCCGGATAAAACCCGCCTCATGAATAATTAAATCCGCTTCACCGGAGATAAAGCCAGTTTCATGAAAAATTAAATCTGTCCAACGTGAAATGGAATCTGTCTCACGTGAAATGAAACCCGTCTCAAGTGAAATAAAACTCATCTCACGTGAGATAAAACCCGTCTCAGGTGAGATGAAACCTGTCTCACGTGAGATAAGTCCCTGTTTCACGTGAGATGATATCTGTTTCACGTGAGATGAAACCTGTTTCACGTGAGATGATATCCGTTTCACGTGAGATGGAACCTGTCTCACGTGAGATAAAGCACTGTCTCACGTGAGATGAGATCTGTTTCACGTGAGATGGAACCTGTCTCACGTGAGATAAAGCCATGTCTCACGTGAGATGAGATCTGTTTCACGTGAGATGGGATCTGTTTCACGTGAGATGGGATTCATTTGACGGTAAATACAAAAAATAAAGCGGCTGTCCGGTAAAATATGTACTCTTACTCATGTGATATTTTTGTTGTCCGCAGGTACAAACTTACCACTAAAAGGGCTGATACTACATTACGGAATATCAGCCATTAATTATAAGGACAATTATGTTTTTAGCGGACAGTAATAATTCCAAATGAATCCAAGAAAGATGTAACGTTAGCAATTATAAGCGGGTATTGCAGGATGATGTTCATTACATCAAACCTGAATACCCGCACAGCTATCATAATAAGATTTAGTATGTAAAAACTTATCTGAAAGGTTTAGGAAGGGTTGCTTTTTTCAGGACTACTACATACGCAACTGCCTGGTATCTTCCTATTTTTCTGCTGAATCAGACTGCTCCCAGTTAACAGTATTTGGTCTGTCGTACAAAGCCTTAATTGCTTCAGGAGTGTTAAAGCGAGGTGAGGTGAAGCCTGCCCATATCATAAACCATGCAAATTTATTCTGAGTCTCCAGGGTTTCGGGTGTGGGGACGTTACCTATTTCGCCAAGCGCTATAAGTTTGCCTTTACCAAGCTCAATCAGTTGATCATGGTGGCTTTGCTTCCAGTCGTTGTTGTAGATGTCGGTAGCCAGCACATCAACGTACTCGACTCCAGGGAAGAAAAGATCATAGTCGTAAGCAGTATCATTAGGTATGTCACGCGGACCATTGGCGTTCCATACCCAGATAAGGTTGTCAAGGTGATGATAGTTCACGTACCTGTCATACATCATTTTCCATAGTTTGATAAAGCCGTTTTCGCCTCTGCGGTCGCCCCACCAGAACCATTCGCCGTTCATTTCGTGATACGGGCGCCAAAGGACAGGAATATTTTTGTCTTTCAATTGTTTGAGGTATCCGGCAACCTCATCGGCTTTAGCCAGCCATCCGTTGTAAGCATCAGTTCCGGGAGTGACAAGCTCCTGCCATTCTTCGTCGCTAAATTCTCCCTGGCACTGTTCTCTGAAGATAGTAGCTCCTTCATCCAAAGGTCGCTGTGAATGCCACATAAGCGTTATTATATGTCCTTTTTCATATTCATCAATGGCATGGTTGATTACCATTTGCCTTTCCCAGCCCATATCTCCGCCCCACATAAGCGGCGTTTTCCCGGATGCTTCCATAATGCGGTTACGATCCTGCTCGTACCACTCAGGCTGTATCATCTGATATTCGCTGTGATGCTGGGCTGATATTATTTTACCCTCGTCAACAGACTGATAGAGCTTCAGCAGAAGGGCTTTTGCTTCGGGCGTAATACCAGGATTGACCGGATCAGGATATCTGGATTGCGTACTGCAGGACGACAAAAACAGTATACATACAATGGTAATAAGTGAGATGCTTGCTTTCATTTGTATAAAATTTAGAGGTTTTTACTGTGCGCAAAGATAATATGTTATACTATTCAAGCTGTTATGATTAATTCGAAAAAATAATACCTTTGTTTGCTTAAAAAATGACACATATCTTATACAACATCTATGGAGAATATTGAATTGTTAACACTGGTAAGAAACAAAGCAAAAGGCTGGCTTACTGATAGCTACGACGCCGAAACACGTTCGCAGGTACAAACTTTACTGGATAAGGAAGATCCTGCCGAACTGATTGAAGCGTTTTATAAAGACCTTGAGTTCGGGACAGGGGGTCTTCGCGGAATTATGGGCGTTGGAAGCAATCGCATGAACGTATACACGGTAGGAGCAGCCACGCAGGGTTTTTCAAATTATCTAAGAAGGGAGTTTGCCGACCTGGAGCAGATCAAAGTCGTTGTAGGTCACGACTGCCGTAATAATAGCCGTAAATTCGCCGAAATATCAGCCGACATCTTTTCGGCAAACGGAATCAGGGTATATATGTACGACGACCTTCGCCCCACGCCCGAAATGTCTTACACTATCCGCAGGTTAGGATGCCAGGGCGGTATCATACTGACAGCGTCGCATAACCCGAAAGAATACAACGGTTACAAGGCCTATTGGGATGATGGCGCCCAAATGATAGCCCCGCATGATAAAAACACTATTGCCGAAGTCAATAAGATACGCTCTGCGTCTGACATCAGGTTCAATGGCAACAATCAGTTGATAGAGATTATCGGCGAAGAAATCGACAGGCAATACATTAAAGCGTTGACAGGCATTTCACTGTCCGGAGAGGCTATAATGCGCCATCACGATATGAAAATTGTCTACACGCCGATTCACGGAACAGGCGTACGATTAGTTCCGGACACTCTGAGAGCATTTGGTTTCACTAATATTATCCACGTACCGGAACAGGATGTGGTAAGCGGTAATTTCCCAACAGTCGTTTCGCCAAATCCTGAAGAGCCGGCCGCTCTTGCACTGGCTGTTAAAAAAGCAATAGAGACAGACGCTGAACTGGTACTGGCTACCGACCCCGACGGAGACCGCGTAGGCGCAGCAATCAAAAATGACAAGGACGAATGGATACTGCTGAACGGCAATCAGACGGCCCTGATTTTCGTCTACTATCTCATCACACGCTGGAAAGAACTTGGCAGGATACAAGGCAGGGAATACATAGTGAAGACCATCGTAACGACCGAACTGATAAGAGACATTGCCGAACGTAACGGCGTTGGAATATATGACGTATACACGGGTTTCAAATGGATTGCCGACGTAATGCGTAAAAATGAAAACAAACTACAGTACATCGGGGGAGGTGAAGAAAGCTACGGCTTCCTTTGCGAAGACTTTGTACGTGATAAGGATGCAGTATCAGCATGCGCGATACTGGCGGAAATTTCGGCATGGGCGAAAGACCAGGGACTTACCGTCTTCCAACTGCTTCAAAAGATATACGTGACGTATGGATTTTCCAAAGAAGAAGGTATCTCAGTTGTAAAAAAAGGGAAAAGCGGAGCCGAAGAGATTGAAGCCATGATGAAAAATTATCGCGACAATCCACTTACGGAGATAGCCGGTTCCAAAGTTGTTTTTATCTACGATTATGCCAAGTTGAAAGGATATAGCTGCCTTGACAGGGAAGTCATTACATTAGATATGCCAACAACGTCCAACGTACTTCAATATATAATGGAAGACAGAACAAAAATATCCATCCGCCCTTCGGGAACGGAACCGAAAATCAAGTTCTACTGCGAGGTACACTCTAAAATAAACAATACGGGAGAAGTACCGGAAGCGGAAAAAGCAGCCTCTGAAAAAATCGGGCAGATAAAACATTCGCTTGGCATTTCCTGATCATCTGTTACAATCCTATAAGCGTTGTTTACATAATTGATAGTAATAAACAAAATTTACCGCCATCTTTGTGAAACAAACTAACCCTACAAAATACATATCTGTGAAGCCGTCCGGAACTTTCTTAAGTTTCGGCGGTTTTTGTTTTTTGAGAATAACAACAATCTATAAATCTAATCCTAAATGAAGAAACCAAATTCAAAATCAGTTAAGGCAACAGCGCTTGGACTGCTGTTGTTTGTCTTATGCCCTTCAGGTGCGCAAACCATCAGTGGCGAAAAAACGCAGTGGCACGGTTTTGACCGTTATGACTACGTGATAAGCGAAACAACCCTGCAAATAATACCAACCACGGCAACGCCGGAGGAAGGGAGCGGAGTAAAGGCGCCAGAAAAAGGAACAAGACGCTGCATCGTAGTCGTGCCCAGGCAGGCGGCGGAGGGAAATCCCTGGTCGTGGCGCGGATGTTATTGGGATCATGCTCCTCAGGCAGAAATAGAGCTGCTGAAAAGAGGCTTCCATATCGCTTTTATAACTACCGACCCGGACGAGACCTGGGATGTATGGTATAAATTCCTAACACAGGAGTACGGCCTCTCGACCAAACCGGCTTTCATCGGAATGAGCCGCGGAGGTTCTAATGCATTTACATGGGGCACAAACAATCCGGAGAAGGTGACGGCCATCTGCGCCGACAATCCCGGACTTTCGCACAGTAGCCTGATGAAGATGGATATGCTCGCCCAAAACGATGTGCCAATCCTGAACATATGCGGAAGCATTGACCCTATACTGAGCAATACATACGCCATTCAGGGAGTTTACCATGCCAACGGAGGACGGATGTCGGTACTCATAAAGGACGGGACGGCGCACCATCCGCACAGCCTGAACGATCCGAATGTTATAGCCGACTTCATAGAGCAGAGTTTTGCCGAAAGGCAGCCCGACCTTCCCACGTTTTTGCCGGAGGCATACAGGAAGACAAACTTCTACAGTGTCAAAGTCAGCTACGAGTTTGCATCGTCCGAAAAGGTCTGGGTAAGCAAATGGGGGCCATGCTTTACCGGAAACTTCGTCAAATACTCCTTCTCGCTTGAAGGCGTGGAAGGATCAGTGTCGGTGATCACACCCAACAGCACGGCCCCGGGCAATCCGTGGGTCTTCCGTTGCGACCAGCCCGACGGCCATTCCGCCGTAGATATGGAACTACTGGCAAAGGGATTCCACATCGTCGTAGCGCCTGTGCCGTACAATGCCGACGGGCCTATCCCGGAACACTGGGATATTGTCTACAATTACCTCACATCAAAGGGATTTTCTCAGAAACCTGTAATGGCAGGGCGCGGAGGAGCTACGGGAGAGGTCTACGCGTGGGCGATCATGAATCCCGCAAAAGTCTCCTGTATATATGGCGAGAACCCTATCATGCGCTCTTCGCTTGCGAAAGTACAGCCGATGGACAACCTCAAACCGCTGGCAGCGGCTAAAATCCCCATCATACACGTATGCGGAGCATTAGACCCGAACCTGAAGACACAGACAAACGAGGTCAGGAAACGCTATGGCGGAAAAATGACCGTGATCATCGACAAGTCCAGAGGGCATTACCCCATCGAACCCGACGATCCGGCCGGGATTGCCAACCTTATAGAACAAACAATCAGATGATCATGAAACAGATACAACTGCAGACCATTGCAATCTCCTGTATGCTCTTAGCCGGAGGTTGTTCTTCTACGCAAGACAAGACCCCCGCTACGAGCAATCCTTTCGTAAGAGACCTCTATCTGGCCGATCCTTCTGCTCACGTATGGGCGGACGGACGGCTGTACGTATACCCTTCGCATGATGTGGACCCTCCGCGCGGATGCGACCTGATGGATCGTTATCACGTATATTCTACCGACGATATGGTAAAATGGACTGACCACGGCGAAATATTAAACTCTTCGCAAGTGCCCTGGGGACGTAGCGAGGGTGGGTTCATGTGGGCGCCCGACTGTGCGTACAAGGACGGAACGTATTACTTCTATTTCCCACACCCCAGCGGAACGGACTGGAACAATACATGGAAAATAGGCGTGGCTACGAGCAAAAGTCCCGTTGGGGATTTCGAAGTGAAGGGATATTTCGCCGACATTGACTCGTTTGCCATGATAGACCCGGCAGTCTTTGTTGACGATGACGGGCAGGCCTATTTCTACTACGGCGGAGGCTCTAAATGCAAGGGCGGGAAGCTGAAAGATAATATGACGGAGCTTGATGGCGGACTTGTTGACATGACCGGGCTGGAAGACTTCCACGAAGCGGCATGGGTATTCAAAAAAGACGGCCTCTACTATATGTTGTATGCCGACAACTTCCGAGGGCACAACCGCCTTCGGTATGCCACGAGCGACCAGCCGTTGGGACCGTGGATTTACCGCGGTATTGTACTCGACCCCGTCAGTTCAGACACCAGTCACGGCTCCATCGTAGAGTACCGGGGCCAATGGTACCTCTTTTACCACACCTGTGACATATCGGGACAGGGCAACCTGCGATCTATATGCTTTGACAGGTTAGACTTCGACGCCGACGGCTCAATACTGAAAGTAGTCCCCACTATCAGCCTCGGAGCCAGCCTGCGGAAGACTACCATTGACGCCGGGTGGACTGACCGTGCGCGGATATCCGCCAGCAATGTCGCCGCTCTGGCCGGAGGGGATAAAAACACGCTTTGGTACCGCCAGCCAGCCAGGGTATGGGAAGAGGCCCTGCCGCTCGGTAACGGCCATATGGGTGCAATGGTGTTCGGTGGAGTGGCTGACGAAAGGCTGCAACTGAACGAAAACACCCTTTGGGACGGATACCCCGTAGATCCCAATAATCCTGAAGGGCTTAAGGCCCTGCCCGAAGTGCAACGCCTGCTATTCGGGAACAAAAACAACGAGGCCGTCCGGCTTGCCGAAAAGACGATGATGGGTATTCCCAACGGCATAAAGTCATACCAGTCCCTAGGCGAACTGTGGTTCGATACGCCCGAAACGTCGGCTTCCGGATACGTCCGTAGCCTCGATCTCTCTACCGCCGTAGCACAGACCAGCTATTCCTCCGGCGGAGTGAAATACGTGCGCGAATACTTCGCCTCGGCGCCTGACAGCGTTATTGTAGTCCGCATCACCGCCGATCGCTGGGCGAAGATCAACCTATCTCTCAGCCTCCGGCGTGAAAAAGACGCACACACCCACATCGCAGATTCTGACCCACACGCCCTGGCGCTTGACGGGCGTATAGCAACGAAAGACATTGACGGAAGACCGCGCGGCGTCAGTTTCGCTGCTATGGTGAAAGCCGTGGCCGAGAACGGATCGGTTACGGTGAGTACCGACGACTTCTCGCATACCAACGTGCTTACAGTATCCGATGCCGATGCTCTCACGCTATTTATCGCCGGCGCAACCGACTATCCCGGAATGGAACGCCTTTCTGAAGGCGACGCTACGCCACAGACCGACCCGGCCGGGCGGTGCCGCGAAGTTATCGGTCGTGTCGCCGCCAAAACCTATGACGAACTCAAATCGGCGCACATAGCTGATCATCGCCGGTACTTTGACCGCGTGTCGCTTGACCTTGGCGCTCCGCAGGCTGCGGCAGACAACATCCCAACCGATCTCCGGCTGGAACGGGCGCGTGAAAGCGGGACGCCTGACCTGCAATTACTGGAAACATACTTCCAGTTCGGACGCTATCTCCTTATCGCCTCCTCGCGGCCCGGCGGGATGCCGGCCAACCTGCAGGGTCTATGGGCATGGCAGATGAAGGCGCCGTGGAATGCCGACTTCCATACCAACATCAACCTCCAGATGAATTACTGGCCGGCGGAGATAACTAACCTTCCGGAACTGCATACACCGCTCTTTGACCTTACCGGCGTTATGATGAGGCCGGGTGAAAGAACGGCGCGAACTATCTACGGCGCACGCGGCTGGGTGGTGCACCACCTTACCGACGCATGGGGATTTACCGCTCCTGCCGACGGCCCACAGGGTATATGGCCGATGGGGGCCGCATGGCTCGTGCAGCATCATTGGGAGCATTACTGCTTCACGGGTGACAGCAGCTTCCTGGCTTCGCGGGCATGGCCGGTCATGAAGGGGGCTGCACGGTTCATCATGGACTTCCTTGTGGAGGCTCCGGCAGGGACTGCATATGCCGGACGACTGGTTACAAACCCGTCTTACTCGCCCGAAAACGCCTTCCTGTTACCCGACGGACAGCAGTCGGTCTTTACTTACGGAGCTACGATGGATATTGAGATCATCCACACCCTGCTCACAAATTGCATACAGGCAAGCACAATACTTCAGACGGATGCCGACTTCCGCGCCGAGTGCGAAAAGACTCTCGAACGCCTGCCCGATATTCGCATCAGCGACCGTACCGGCCGTATACTCGAATGGGCCGAAGACTATCAGGAGGTAGAGCCTCATCACCGCCACACCTCGCACCTGTTCGGGCTGTATCCGGGCAACCAGATCACCGTAGCAGGCACTCCCCTGCTGGCTGAGGCTGCCCGCAAGACGCTTGAAGCTCGCGGCGACGATGGTACGGGATGGGGTCTGGCGTGGAAGATAAACATGTGGAACCGCCTCAATGACGGCGATCATGCCTTCAGACTGCTATCCGTCCTACTCGGTAGCAAGACGCTGCCTAACCTCTTTGACGACCATCCGCCGTTCCAGATAGACGGCAACTTCGGCGCAACGACGGCCATCGCCGAGATGCTGCTCCAGAGCCACCAGCCGGTGGAAGAAGGCGGCTTCTACCTTCATCTCCTGCCCTCTCTTCCTTCGGCCCTCTCTGCCGCCGGTTCGGTGAAAGGTCTCAGGACAAGGGGCGGATTTGTCGTTGACATATCATGGAAGGACGGTAAACTGACGGAAGCCCGCATACTTTCCACCCTCGGAGGAAAACTCCACCTGCGTACCTCCGGCTCCATTTACACCTATGACCTTGCAAAGGGCGAATCTTTAGCATTCAGCGAATAATATTACCACACATTTGTGTGATATGTGATTTAACTCTCTCTGGTATGCGTGCTGAATCTTGCTCTTAGCCCGACTCAGGTTTTGCGTCCAACCGATCGGTCGAGATACCCCTCCGTATGCTCACCTGAAGCGACCCACAAAAGTTGGACGGATTATTATAGCAATTGAATTTATTGTGTACTATATCCATTCTCGGCAAACCATCCTAAAATATCCGATACGAAAATTAGACTTAAAGCATCCGCAATAGCCGTTTACAACAATTCTTTTGGTCGGGCTTTCACCTTTCTCAGATAAGCCTTTATTTTCACATCATATCAATGGGATTAAGATCGGGACTGTATGGAGGCAAATATCGAACAGTGGCTCCGGCAGCAATGATCGACTCCATTATCCCCTCCACCTTATGTGAACTCAGACTGTCCATCACAACAATATCGCCGGTTTTAAGAGTGGGCGCAAGACATTGAGCGATATACTCCCTGAAAAGTTCCCC
>JAISBL010000052.1 GCA_031266215.1 Tannerellaceae bacterium
TTCCGGCCTCTTTTTTTGGTCTTCCTGCGATTTTCTTTTTTCCCATGCTTTATGTATTAAAAAATTACGACCCGGGAGTAATTTCAAAAGACTCTTACAGAGGCTTCCGATTTGTTAAATAAATCGATTTTCGTTAAACGAAAATACAACTTGCCACCTGCCGGAGCAGGTAAAATTCTTCACTGCGTTTCGAATTGGAAAACCTTGTATAAAGAAGAAAAATTACTCTGTTTTCAGGAGGGTAAAGGTAAATGGTGTTTTCTGAATATAAAAGCAGCAAAACGTGTCAATCAGCGGCAAAATGATTTTAGTCTTTGGCAGTTTTAAAGTAAAGTGTACTATTGCAAATAAGTACAGATGCTCATAAGTACAGAGGTACAAAAGATTACAGGTACATCGTGACATAAATACTGAAATACAAAGATTTAAAAGTACATTAATCCATAAGTACATAGGCACAGAAGGTTATAAGTATATCGGTACATAAATACTGAAGTACAGGTTTCATTAACAATAAATATAACATAAAATGGACACATCATTTTTAGACAATCAGGAAGAATTAACTATCAGTCAATTCAATGGAAGTTTCAGAAAAGCATTAGACAAAAAAGCTGATGAAGATTCAGGTAAAAAAAGCAATACCTTAAAACCCATCAGAAAGAAAAATAACAATTCTGATTATGAAAACCCTTCGCCTACAGTAGAGGCTCCTGTCAGAATTTCCGTTTCCCAGGCTATCGATAAAAAAATAAGGGAAATGATTCTTAAGCGTTACATTGAGACCGGGGAACGGATTTCAATAAAACAGTTTGTTGAGAACTGTATCAGCTATTATTTCACCAATAATAGAATGTAATTTTTCAATGCTAAAGCAGCAAAACGTGTCAATCAGCAGCAAAACGCTTTGACAGGAGGAAGGAAGAATAATTTTCATATTTATTTGCCGTCAGATAACGATTAATCAGTTTATGTATGAGCACTAAATACATCAGTTTTTCCTCCCAGAAGGGGGGTGTAGGCAAGTCCGCCTTTACGATTCTCATATCCGGTATCCTCTACTACGAAAGAGGATATAACGTAGCGATAATAGACTGCGACTATCCCCAGTTCAGCATAAAAAAGCAGCGCGAAAGAGAGAAGAAACAGATCATGTCTGTCGCCGCGTTCAACGCAATGGCGAAGGCTCAGTTCGAGCGTATAAAGAAGAAACCCTACCCGGTATTTACGTGCGAACACCCGGACATTCCCGGCTTCGCCCGTGAAGTTATCGCCAGGTCACCGGTAACGTACGACTATATCTTTTTCGACTTTCCCGGCACGGTAAATTCCGGGCATACAGTAAAAGCCATAAAAGGCATGGACTACCTTTTTATCCCTATGGAAGCCGAGAGGAAGGTAATGGAATCGACGCTGGAGTTCGCCTGCACCCTGTCTGAAGTGTTCGTAAAGGCGGGCAAAGGAGAAAACATCCGCCTGTTCTGGAACAGGGTAGACAGGCGCGAGAAGAACTCCCTTTACTTAAAATACGAGGAAGAGGTGATAAAGCCCCTGAACCTCCGTGTGATGACACACAGCTTCCCCCAAAGCACCAGGTTCCGCAAAGAGATAGAGGAAGACGCCAGGTCGATCTTCATCTCTACCTTTTTCGCCGCCATGAAAGCCTCCACCAAAGGTACGGCGATAAACCCCGACGGGTTTGCGGGCGAAGTATTAACCATCATAAACAGCGGTTAACCGGGGAAGAGGAAGAGGGAGAGGGGGACAGGATGTTTGAACGGTTAAAGCGGTCAATACGCATGACACTTCTCTTTATCAGGGCCTTTGAGATAGCCTGTCTTATAGTTAAGCGGGAACAAGGAAGCAGAACTCTCCGGCAAAAGAAAACAATAACGTGCGATTCTGTTATGGGGACAAGTAAGACCGTTATCGGCGTGAAACGCGACCCCTTACCCCCTGTAACAGGCCGGCGGCTCGAAGAAGAAGAGATAGACTACGAAGCGGAATCCATCCCTCTCGAAACGGGCGAAGCATCATTCGAATCGCTGGAAAATTTCGGCGAAGCCATCGGGGTAAACGCTAACGCAGGAGCGAGGTCTGAAACAGCGGCGACATCTGTACAGCCTGACGGCTCAGAGCCGGACCTAAGGATCAGAAGCCGTATCTCCTCCCTTTTGGACAGGGCGGAATCACCCTCCGGCGCGAGGGAAGCCCGACTGACCGACCTGTCGGCATTATCAGAGCAGTAATTAAACTAAAAAAACGAAGCATATGAAACGAAAGAAACTATTTACAAAGTCCGGGCGCAGGGCGCTTTCAGTTATTGCCACAGCGCTGACCTTTTATGAGGCCCTCCTTGCCCAGTCGGGTTCAGCGGGAGTGTCCGCCATCAACGATGCCGCATCTGACATAAGGTCGTTTTACGATCCTATCAAGAAGCTGATATGGATAATCGCCGCCGTTGTTGGCGTTGTCGGAGCGGTAAGGGTCTACGGCAAGATAATGGGCAAAGACCCTGAGTCGACCAAACACGCCCAGGCCTTCGTCTTCGGGGCGATAGCTCTGGTAGCGCTGGAAACGTTTGTACGTAAGATGTTCCTTGAATCCTGACCTTCCCATGCGCTTTACGGTAAACCGGGGAGCGGACGCCCCGCTGGAAGTCCTGGGTCTCAAAGGCCCCTACATAATCATGGGAGCAGCCGTAGCTGTTACCCTTATCATCCTTGCCGCCATCCTGTTTAACACCCCTGTTCCCTTCATTGCGGTACTGATCCTTCTGGTACTGTTGGGAACCGTCCTTCTGGGCGGGATAATACGTCTTAACAAGCGCCTGGGCCTTTACGGACTGATGAAACTCTTCACCCGCCTGCGCCTCCCCCTCTTCATAAGGAACAGGGACGATATAACAAAGATGATCATAAAGCTATGAGAAACATATCAAAAGGCAAAGATCTCTGCCGTCTCTTTCCCATCTACGCCATTGAGAACAACTGCATAATAAACAGAATGGGTGAGGTAACGGCCGGTTTCAGGGTCACCCTTCCCGAAGCGTTCACCCTTTCGGCCGACGGCTATTCCGCCATCCACGGCGCATGGGTGAAAGCGCTGAGGGTTCTTCCCGACTATACTGTTATCCACAGGCAGGACATCTATACAAGGGAGCGTTACGAAAGCCGTGAGGGCGTCAGCTACCTTTCCTCATGCTATGAGAAACACTTCGGGGGCCGCAGCCGTATGCAGTCGATAGACAGCATCCTCATGACAGGCAATCTTGTTCCCCCTTCCCTTACGTCCTGTGACAGGTTCCTTGACGCCGTCGGACAGGCGGAAAAGATAATCAACGACAGCGGCTTTATACGTTTAGACCGGTATACGGCGGACGATCTTACCGGCACAAAAGACAAAGCCGGGCTGTACGAATCCTATATGAACCTGTCGGGGAATGACCGTAAGAAGCCATTGGAAGATATTGTCTTTGACGGCGGAGGTATGAGGATAGGCGACAAGAGGATGTGCATGCATACGCTCTCATTTGCCGGCGACCTTCCGGAGGAAGCCGGGACGGACATGAGGTATGAGAAGTACAGCACCGAGAACAGCGACTGCCTCCTGTCGTTCGCCTCCCCCCTTGGGCTGCTTCTGGAAACTGATCACACCTATAACCAGTACCTCTTTATTGAGAACAGGGACGATACTGTCCGCGCCCTGGAATCCCTGTCCGGGAAGATGTACTCACTCCAGCAGCTCAGCAGCAACAACCTCGTCAACCGTGAGTTCATCGACCATTACATCGAAACGGTCCGTCTAAACAACCTCACGCCCGTCCGCTGCCACTTTAATGTTATGGCCTGGGCTGAGACGGACGAAGAGCTCCGCCGTGTGAGGAACCTTGTTGGCAGCGCCATGACACAGACCGGCTGCCTTGTCAGGCACAACACCGTCGACTGCCCTGTTCTGTTCTGGTCATCCATACCCGGCAACGGCGGCGACTTCCCGCGTGAAGAGACCTTCCTGTCGTTCCTTGAGACCGGCGTCTGCTTCTTCACCGGTGAGACGAACTACCTGGACTCCCCGTCGGATGCCGGGCTGAAATTCTCCGACCGCATATCTGGTAAGCCCGTACTGGTAGATATGCGCCGACGACACCCGTCACCGATTTGTAACCATACCGACATGTAAATGAAATAACGGGCCTTTAAATTTGCCACCTGACAAACGTTTAAGATACACGATCAGATGGCAAAAAAAGGTTTATTACTGTATGGCTTAAGGGGCTTTTTTATCTCGCTTCTGTTCCCCGCGGGCCTTCTCTCACTCTCAGCCCAGGAGCTTACGGGCGTTATCACAGGACATATTACCGACGGAAGGGATAAGGAGCCGCTCATAGGGGCTACCGTAGTCGTACGCGACGGCCGGATAGGAGCTGTCACCGACGTGGACGGAGCTTTCCGTATCGAGGGTCTGTCTCCGGGCCGCTATCATGTATCTGCCTCTTACGTATCGTACCAGGCCGGGATAGTAGACGACGTGAGCGTGATAGCCGGTGGAGAGACGTCGGTAGACATTGCCCTCCTAGACCGTGGCGGACAGCAGTTGCAGGATGTCATGGTAGTAGCGCAGCGCAGGCTCAACAGCGAGACGGCGGTTATGAACGAGGTGCGCCGCTCTCTTCCGGTGGCCAGCGGAATATCGGCCCAGCAGATAGGCAGGACGCAAGACAGCGACGCGGCCCAGGCGCTCAGCCGGATACCGGGGATTACGCTCGTGGACAGCCGTTTTATCGTAGTGCGCGGACTGGCGCAGCGTTACAACGACGTGTGGATGAACGGGGCTACCACTCCTTCGGGCGAGACCGACAGCAGGGCTTTCTCCTTCGACCTTCTTCCTTCTTCACTGATTGACAATATCATGGTTTTTAAAAGCCCTTCGGCCGAGCTGCCTTCCGACTTTTCAGGCGGGTTTGTGAGGATATCCACCAGGAATATCCCGGAGGGTAATACTTTGCATGTTACCTACCAGACAGGCTATAACGCCAATGCTACATTGCGCGACTTCAGTCTGGCGGGAAGCACAGGCTTTGCCGATTACGCCGGCTTCGGAGCGTCCGGGCGCAAGCTGCCATCCAACATGCCGACACTCGGAGAGGTGTCTGTCGCCGAGGCCGCCGCCTTCACCCGCCAGACCAACAAGGGATGGGGTGTGAGCCGCTTTAAGGCCCTGCCCGAGCAGAAACTCTCCGTCACGCTTAACCGCTCCTTTGACCTGGGAGACATGAGGATAGGGAATGTGACTAACTTCAATTACAGCACGGGATATGATTATTACGAGACGGAGAACAACAACTATCTGTCGTACGATATGAAGAACAAGCAGTCGTCTTACCGCTTTCGCTACGACGATGTGCAGTATAAGAATACCGTCAAGCTGGGCGCATTGTTCAACTGGTCGCTCGTGACGGACAGGAGCAAAATAGAACTGCGCAACTTCTTCAACCAGCGCGGGACGGCCTCCCTTCATCAAAGGCAGGGGACTGATTATTACTCCGACGAAGATATCCGCCGCTGGGAGTCGATCTACACCCAGCGTACCACTTACTCAGGACAGTTAGGCGGCAACCACCGCCCTGGCTCCGGTGAAAAGGGGGGCAGGGTGGAATGGACGGCCGGATATGCCTATGCCGCTTATGACGAGCCTGATCGCCGGGACGTCAAGTCGGTCTTACACACCAGCGGAGGACAGGAGCGCTACTACGTGTCCGACCCTACACGTTACTACCAGGAGCTGGGCGACCATAGCGTCTCTCTGGCGGCCAATTATGAGAACAGTTTCAGGTTCTCGGATGCCTTCGCTCCTGAGATTCACGCCGGAGTGTACGGCGAATACAAGGACAGGTATTTCAGGGCCCGACGCTTTGTCTACAACCTGCTGGGAAACGGTTACAACCGTTATGCCGACTGGGATTACACTTCTGTCTTTTCAGACGAGAACATAAGCGCCGACAAGATATATATGAAAGAGAGCACCAACCGGAGCGACTCCTATTCTTCAGACCGATATACCGGGACGGCCTACCTTGCCCTGAAACTTAACTACGGCCCCAGGTTCAACCTTAATGCCGGCCTGCGAATGGAATACTACGGGCTGAAGCTTGACGGGTACGAGGCTGACGGCGTAAAGCCTGTCGCGATAGACGAGGCTGCCACGGACTTCTTCCCTTCGCTAAACATGGCATACAACTTCAGCGACAGGCACCTGCTGAGGCTCGCCTTCGGGAGGTCGGTCAATCGCCCGGAGTTCCGCGAGATAGTCCCTTACGTCTATTACGACTTTGGACTTAACGTCAACATATCAGGCATGCCGGGGCTGAAGAACTCTTATATCGGCAATATCGACCTCAGGTACGAGTTCTACCCTTCGGAGTCTGAAACCGTTATGGCGGGTGTCTTCTACAAGCGTTTTGACAATCCGATAGAGCAGACCTACAACGAGGCCGGATCAGGCCTGCAATATACCTTCCATAACGCCGGACAGGCCGAGGCCTACGGTCTGGAGGTAGACGTCAGGAAGCAGTTGTTGAAAGGGCTTAGCCTCGTCTTCAACGGTGCGTACATTCACAGCCGTGTACACTTCGCCGAAGGCTCTTTTGAGCGCGACCGGCCCATGCAGGGGCAGTCGCCCTACCTTGTCAACACAGGGCTTTTCTACCGCAATGATGAGAAGGGGTTCTCAGCCTCGCTGCTGTACAACCGCATCGGGCGACGTATAGAAAGCGTGGGCGTACCGATGCAAAACCCTAATGACGATATACCGGACATATACGAGATGCCGCGCAACTCGCTCGACCTGACGTTCTCCGTAAAGCTGAGCAGCCACGCCGAACTGAGGGGCGGAATAAAGGATGTTTTCAACTCAAAAGTAGAATACAAGCAGTTCCTCAGCCTTACCGACCCTTCGTCGGGGCGCAGCTACGAAGAGGTGCAGCTTGTCCGCAGCTATCGTCCCGGGATGATGGTTAATGCGGGCATATCAGTGAAGTTTTAGTTTACTTAACAATTTATATTACTATTCAACGTATGAACAATTCAGTATTTAAGGTAATGGCAGCCGCGATCGGTTTAACTGCGGCATGCGGACTGTTTTCATGTGGCGACAAGGACGAAGAACCCGATGTTGTCAGGGTAACAAGCATCACTCTGGACAAGGCCTCGGCCGACCTGGAGCCTGGCGGGACGCTCACGCTGACGCCCGTTATATCTCCTTCGGGAGCGAGTAACAAGAACGTAAGCTGGTCGTCGTCCAACGACGCCGTAGCAGCCGTATCCGCAGGCGGTGTCGTCACTGCCGCCTCCACAGGCAGTGCAACCATTACGGCGAAGACCGAAGACGGCGGCTTTACGGCAACCTGCACCGTGACCGTCAGAGAAGGCGTACCTCCCTCAAGGGCCGTCGTCCTGGAAGGCGAGATAACCGGCAACCTCACCCTGCGGGCCGTAGACTCTCATACGCTCAAAGGGTTTGTATACGTAGTTGACGGCGCCACCCTCACCATAGAAGCGGGCGCTGTGATAAAGGGCGATAAAGCTTCAATGGGTTCGCTCATCGTAGAACGCGGCGGTAAGATCATTGCCGAAGGAACATCAGCCAGGCCCATTGTCTTTACCTCAGACCAGCCCAAAGGCTCGCGCAGCTATGGCGACTGGGGAGGATTGATACTCTGCGGCAAAGCTCCCACCAACAACACTACCGAGCCACAGATAGAAGGCGGCCCGCGTTCGCGTTACGGTGGCAATGACCCGGCAGATAACTCAGGCATCCTCAAATACGTCCGTATCGAGTTCGCCGGCTATCCCTTCCAGCCCGACAAGGAGATAAACGGCCTTACATGCGGGGGCGTGGGAAGCGGTACTACAATAGAATATGTACAGGTGTCCTTCTGTGGCGACGATTCATTTGAGTGGTTCGGCGGCACGGTTAACGCCAGGCATCTGGTAGCCTACAAGGGCTGGGATGATGAGTTTGACACCGACTACGGCTTCTCAGGCAAACTGCAGTTCCTCCTTGGCGTGCGAGACCCAAAGCATGCAGACACTTCCAAGTCCAACGGCTTTGAGTCCGACAACGACGCACAGGGTTCGGGCAACACGCCGCTTACTACTCCCGTCTTCTCCAACGTCACGCTTATCGGCCCGCTCTACGGCCTTTCGGCAGGCAGGTCGCAGGACGACATCCTTTATAATACCGAAGACGCTTCGAACGGCGCCAAGGGAGGACAGTTCCAGTCTGCCATGCATATACGCCGCAACTCTTCGCTGAACGTCTACAACTCGGTCTTCACCGGGTGGCCTTATGGTTTGAACCTTGACAAGGCCAACAATGGGGCTGTGGTAAGGAACGTGATCTTTGCCGGCATGTGGAATGACTTCCAGAACGATGACAGCAAAACCTATTTCCAGTCCGCAAGCCTGGGTAACAAGTCGCTCACATCGACCAATGACCTCATCGCCACTAATGGTGACTATTCCTCTGTTGTAGCTTCGCAAATAGGTGGGGCGGACTTTACCGATGCTCCCCTCACCAATTCGTTCTTTGAGAAGGTAGGCTATAAAGGCGCCTTCAGCGGAGCAAACGACTGGACAGCCGGCTGGGCCAATTTCGATCCCAATAACACGGATTACTAACTTCATTGGGGCCACAGGCCTGTTATATAATATGGAGAGGTCGCGCTGCCACAGTGCGACTTCTCCTTTTTCATTTATGGGCGAAGGAGGCGCAGCCCTGGGATTACTCACATTAAGGCCCTAAGGACTTTAAGACTTAAAGTCTTAAAGACTGCACAACAATAGGTGCTGGCGGCAATGTATAACGCGCCGGTGCGCTGTCTTTCAATGTGTGCTGACGCCGGAAGGCGTCTTAGATGGATAACCGTAAGATTTCAACAGGTTTGAAACCGGCCGTACCTGTGCGACCTGACCCCGGTCTGAATCCGTTGCTGCGTCAGTATGATAGTGGTAATGAATCCTTAGCTAAACGACATTGGATTAAACAGAACTGCGGTCGGCGCCGGCGATAGCGGAAATATGCGCGGGTTGATATGGTGAATGTTTGTACCGGTTTGAGGCCGGGAAAGGTGAACTATTGGGGCGGGAATGGCGTGGTAACGGTGAACTTTAGGGATGGATTTGTCGGCGATAAGTCGTTGATGTACAGTACC
>JAISBL010000120.1 GCA_031266215.1 Tannerellaceae bacterium
AGGTCCTTCATAAGGGCTTAAGAAGGTCCTTCACTAACGCTTATGAAGGTCCTTCATAGGGGCTTAAGAAGGAGCTTCATAGGGCCTTAAGAAGGTCCTTCTAAAAACGACGGGTAAAAACCGGGGCTCCGGATAAGGAAGGGCCCCTGTAAAACGCACCCTCGTACGCTCACGCGATGGTTTCTCTTACCCTGAGTTCGGGATAAGAAAAGGTTTGCCACAGCAATAACGGTATGTGAGGCCTTAATTACAGACGGTGCATAGCGCAAAGGAAGCTGTCCGACATACAGATAGCTTCCTTTCTGTATGCCCCGCTCCGGCAGGGTGTTTACCTGACGCCTGGTAAGATGTTTACCAGGGGCTGGTAAGGTGTTTACCTGACGCCTGGTAAGATGCTTACCTAACCTTGGTAAGGTGCTTACCAAAGGCCTGGTAAAGCGCTTACCAGGCGTCAGGTAAACACCCTGCCGGGGAACTCATTGCTTCGGTGCATCCCCGCCGTCGCCACTGTTGACGACAACGGGAGGCAGCGGCTGGTTTTCTTACATTATTGTCCGCTAAAAACATAATTGCCCTCATAATTAAGGTCTGATATTCCGTATCAGCCATTAACTAAACGACATTGGGTTAAAAGACCGGCCCACAGCAGGCAGTGAGCGTCGCAGGCGATAGCGGAAATATGCGCGGGTTGATATGATGAATGTTTGTACCGGTTTGAGGGTGGAAAAGGTGAATTATCGGGGCCGGGATTACGTGGCAGAGGTGAACTTACGGGATGGTTTTGACGGGTATAAGTCGTTGATGTATAGTATCTTTGACCTGTAATTTCAAACTATTAGACTATGAGATATTCTGGTTATTTCCTTGTGGCGATGCTGATCGCCATTTCAGCCTGCGCAAAGGTAGGCGATTACGTCGAAACAGGCAACGCAGACGGCGACGAACCGGCAGGTGACGGAAGGATTTCCTTCGTCCTGCCACAGGCGGACGATGTCGTGACTTATACCGGCGCTTCGGCGGCAGAGGGCGGTTCGACTTCCGACGTTGTGACTATCTATTCATTCAGCCCATCACTCAGATTTGAGCAGAGTTACACCATCCCTTACAGCGGCGGGACTAACGTTACCGGCGGACGGCAGTATTCTATCACTATGCGGGGAAGGGGAAAGCACAACTTTGTGTTACTCCGGGCGCCTGCGAATTATCCCTTCCCACAGTTGTCGACCGGCAGCAGTCTGGGAAACCTGACGGCTGCATTGACGCCGGCGGCGAACGGTAAACTGTTGCCTCCCTTTGTTATGTCTAATGCACAGGTTGACGGCAAACCGTACATAACGGTGGAGGATATAGGGAATCAGCCTGCGCCCGTACAGGTGAGCATGAAGAGCCGCGTGGCGAGGCTTGATATTGACAACTCGGACTGTACCATTCTGGGCGTTGATATATCCAACGCTGCGCCCACCGGGCGGATGATTGAGAATGACTACGCGCTGACGCCTCCTTCGTCAGGCGGACTGACTTATTCACTGGCTACCGGCGACCTTACCAACAGCGGCCGCAGCTTCTACCTCTACCCCACGGTGCTGAAGGCCGGCGCGACCGGTACGGTGATTAAGACGCGCGCGAGGCTGAAAGGCAGCGGCGTCACTAAGACGTTTACCATAATGTCAGGCGCAGATATTCCGATAGAAGCGGGCAACCTGTACAGCTTGAGCACAGACACTGTTCTCCTCGTCACCAAAGAGGTCGTTGTCAGTACAACCAACTTCGCCTACACCGGCGCCGTGCAGACCTTCACCGCTCCTCAGGACGGCACTTACACGCTTGAGGCCTGGGGAGCGCAGGGCAATGCCGGTGCGGGGCATGATTTTGGCACTGCTGGCGGCGCCGGAGGATTGGGCGGACATTCCCTGAGCAGGCGTGCGATGAAGAAAGGAGAGACGCTGTATATCTACGTAGGACAGAGAGGGAGCGAAGGTACCTGGAACGGTGGAGGCAGCGGGTCCGGGACCGATGGCAGAGGCGGCGGGGCTACGGACTTCCGCACCGCCGGAGGTGCGTGGGACAGCGCCGGGTCGCTTAACTCGCGCATCCTCGTGGCCGGAGGCGGAGGTGGCGGAGGCAGCGCCGGATACAGCTACAATGGTAATGACAAGGGTGGAATCGGTGGCGCCGGCGGCAAGGGCGGAGGCGGAATATCCTCCACGGACGGCAACGGAAATACAGGAAACAACGGTGCGCGTAGCGGTAATCAGGGAGGCTATGGCGGCGGAGGCGGAAGTAATCAGGGAGGCTCTCCCACAGGTGGCGCCGCCGGGGCAAACGGCAGGACCGCCGCGGTGTACGCAACAGCCGGCGGTACTGCCATAGGCGGAGACGGAAGCTGGGGAGGTCACTATAGCGCAGGTGGATATGGCGGAGGCGGCTATGGCGGCGGAGGTGGCGGAGGCGTAGGTGCTGAGGCTGGCGGCTCTGGCTCTCATGCCTATTCCGGCACCGGAGGAGGAGGCGGTGGCGGTGGTGGCGGCAGTTACGGTGCCTCAGCCGGTACCCCGGGCGTAAACACCGGCAACGGCAAAGCGCGCGTGACGTACAGCATCCACATCCAGGTCCGCCCATAAACACACTCGCGGGGCGGCAGATACATTGCCCGGCATCAGACAGACGCCCTGTCCGGATACCGGGCAATCATCTGTGTGCCGGACCGGTATCGATATGAAACAAATTTCAGACTTTAACTTAACGGCATTTACTTAATATCAGTAATATATCTTTTTAGCGTCAAATAAATCCCCATCCCACGAGAAATGAATTATATCCTTCGAAGAATTAAACCCATCTCTCATATGATGAGCTCCATCTCTCGTGGGACAGGTTTCATACCCTCGTGGGATAGGTTTATCCCTCGTGGGATAGGTTTCATCTCTCGTGGGACAGGTTTCATCCCTCGTGAGATAGTTTTCATCCCACGTGGGACAGGTTTCATCTCTCGTGGGATAGGTTTCATCTCACGTGAGATAGGTTTCATCTCTCGTGGGACAGGTTTCATCTCACGTGAGATAGGTTTCATCCCACGTGGGATAAGTTTCATCCCACGTGGGATAGGTTTTATCCCACGTGGGATGGCTTCCACCCGCTTACGATATTCTCTATAGGCGGCAGTCCATACATGTGTGGTAATCTCAGGCTTAGAAGGGATAGCCTACAGCAAAGTGCCAGGCGAAGCTGTCGCCCGATCCGGGGCGTGTGATGGCCCACCGGCGCGAGCCCTTCTCCTGAGGATCATAAGCTTTGAAGCCTACGTCGAAGCGGAAGAGTACAAAGTCGAAGTCAAGCCTCAGACCAAATCCGTAGGAGAAGGCTATTTCGCTCAGGAAGCGGACGGGATCGAAGGCCCCACCCTCCTGCGCCGGGTAGGGGCGGATAGTCCATATGTTGCCGGCGTCGGCAAATGTTGCCAGTTCAAACTTCCAGAACAGCCTGGTGCGGTACTCAAGGTTGATGTCGAGGCGGATGTCGCCCGACTGGCGGATGAAGTCGGCAGAGTCTTTAGACATGCTGCCGGGGCCCAGCGAGCGTACCGACCATCCCCGAAGGCTGTTGGCCCCGCCGGAGAAATAGCGGCGTTCGAATGGTATCTGGTCGGCATTGCCATAAGGCACGGCCAGCCCAACTCCCAGATGGAAGGCCAGGCGGCTGCTGCCGGCAAGGACGATCCCTTTGCTGAAGTCGAGATCAAGCTTGGCGTATTGCGAGTATTCGATGCCGAAGAGTTTGTACCGCCCGTTGCTGTCTTTCTCCGCACCGGTGAGGTTTGATAAGGCGTATAACATGTTTCCGGCCAGCTCTGCCGACATGCGCAACGAGTGCGTGTCCTGTTGGCGGTATCCTGAATTATAGTTGCCGGAATAGGTATAAGTGTAACCACTGCTGAGGATAAACTGGTCTATGTAGTTGTACTGACGTGTGGCGGCGGGCAGGGAGCTGAGGAAGTTGTCGCTGATGCGCGGAAGGAAGAGGTAGTCTACGTCGATGAGGTTAAACGAGTGCCGCGCCTGCTGGTTGCCCCTGCTCTGCCAGTTGTATCCCCATTTGCCCGACACGATAGCCCGCTCATATTCGGGGCGCGTCTGGCGGTTGTAGCTCAGGCTGAACTCCGTAGAGGCGTTGATGCGCCGGCGGAAGCTCTCGCGTGCGAAGGGCAGAAGGAACTGAGGGAAGGTGATCGAGGCCTCTCCGCCTATCTCCCAGTAGTTGTTTTGCCCGAACTCTTTGCTGCCCGACAGGGATTCGTAGGCTCCGCGTATTTTCGCCGAAAAGACCTCTGAGCCTTTGAAGATGTTCCGGTGCTGGTAGTTCATGCTGGAGGCAAATCCGAGGTCGCCGGCCGAGTTCGTTCCCTCTATGTCTACGCCGAAGCCATGCACTTTGGCCGGTGCGGTGAGGATGGTTGCGGTCAGCTTCATGGAGTCGTTCTCCTCTATCTCGCTCAGTCTGATGTTGATGTTCCTCAGGGCGC
The DNA here is from genome assembly GCA_031266215.1 of Tannerellaceae bacterium. Classification (GTDB taxonomy): domain Bacteria; phylum Bacteroidota; class Bacteroidia; order Bacteroidales; family Tannerellaceae; genus DFXE01. The sequence goes on from JAISBL010000120.1 coordinate 4,520, forward strand.
GCAATGAAGCCAGCGAGGAGTAAGTCTGCTCCAGGTTTCGCTCGTCAAACCTGTCTCCGGGCGTCAGGTATATGGCCCGGCCCAGCGTCTGGGGGCGTATTATTCGTCCGCTGCTGCCGTATACTATCGAGATGGCGCCGGCGGTCATGGCCGTGTCTGTAGGCGTGAAAGGCTCATGCCCGTCGAGCCGCAGGGGATCGTAGTCGGTAAGCAGTCTGACATCCTTTATGTAGTAAGGCCTGTGCTGAAGCTCCATCACCTCTCCGTTCTGCCCGGTCTGCCGGTACGGGTGGAGTATCATTTCAAGGTCTACTGCGTTTTGCGAGAATGAGCTGTCGGCCTGGTATCCAAGGTTGTCCTTGTTGAAGGCGTAGTATCCATTCCTGCGCATGAGCGTGGTTATGCGCTGGCGTTCACGGTCAAGCCGGTCGCGGTCGAAAAAGTCGCCCTCCGCTATGGCGGGCGTATAGTCGGATGAGGCCGGGCGCAAGGCCGTTTCTATCCACATCCTGGCGGGAGGTTTCAGGTGTGCGATGCTGTCTATCGTCGGGTCGGGGAGATTCATACTGTAATTTCTGATAACGTACGGCTCACGGCCTTCGATGTGGTAGGTGACTGTCGCTTTCCTGCGCCGGCTTGTGTCTACCGAGGCCGTCACGCCGGCGTTGGTGTATCCCTTGTTGATCAGGAAACGGCTCAATTCCCCGGTCGAGCGTTTCACCATCGCGGTGTCGAGTATAACGGGCGGTTCGCCCATCCTGCGCATCAGTTTGTCTATCCATCCGCCGGGGTGTTTCCTGCTTGCCCAGCCGTAGACGTACAGTTGCCACTTCATCAGTCCGAAAGCTTTGAAATTAGGTTGTTGCTGGATGTAAGGTTTCAGTTCGGCAGTATTGTCGGGACTAATGTCTGATTCTATATTCACCTTATCCAGCAGATACTCTCCTTCTTCTACAAATTTAACCGTACTACAGGAAAACAGAAGTACCGAACAAGCGATAATAATAAGACAACGGGAAGCGCCAGCCATAAAATGCAATACCTTATTTATGGCGGCAAATGTAGTTCAAAATAAAGAAAATCGCTTACATTTGTTTGCAAATAAAGAGTATATATGCTGAGTAAGAACAAAATCAGATACGTCCGGTCGCTGGAATCAAAGAAATTCAGAAACGCCCATAACGCCTTTCTGGCCGAGGGCAATAAACTGGTGTCCGACGTACTTGGAGCGTTTGAATGTGAGTGGATGCTGGCCAAACCGTCATGGATGGCTACGCAGGGAGATATACCTGCCGGAGAGTTGCTGGTGGACGAATATGATGAGATCAGCAAAGTGAGCCTTCTCTCCACGCCGCAGGACGTAATAGCCGTATTCAGGCGCCCGGCGTACGACCTCAGCCATGCCGACGCCTCGGCCAGTCTGGTGCTGGCTCTTGACGGCGTTCAGGACCCCGGGAATCTGGGAACGATAGTCCGCCTGGCCGACTGGTTCGGCATAGAGCACGTCGTATGCAGTCCCGACACCGCTGATGTATTCGCCCCCAAGGCCATCCAGGCCACTATGGGGGCGATTGCACGTGTACAGGTGCACTACACCCCGCTGGAATCCTTCTTAAAGGCGGCGTCGGAAAATTCCGTCCCTGTTTACGGCACGTTCATGAGCGGAGAGAGCCTGTACGGCCATGCGCTGTCGGAAGCAGGGGTTATCGTGATGGGTAACGAAGGGGGCGGAATCAGGCCGGAGGCAGAGCAATTTATAAGCCACCGGCTTCACATCCCGGCTTTCGCTCCCGGACGGGCTACCTCCGAATCGCTCAACGTGGCGATAGCTACGGCCATTGTCTGCTCAGAGTTCCGTCGGCCCCGCGAAAACGTTTCTTAATGATGAGGCGTTGTAATATCGCTATAATCGCATTATATAATCATGGATAAAACAAATAGAGACATGTCGAAGAATAAATCTAAGAATGGTAAAGATCCAAAAAAGACCAGACGTATGAGAAAACAGGCCATAGTGCAGGCCGTCATTGCAGCATTCCAGTCTTCACCGAAAGAATATTTCAACTACAGGCAGATTTGCAAAATTATCGGGCTTGAGAGCCAGGTACAGAAACTGTTGGTTGTCGATATACTGTACAACCTGTCGGCCGACGGCTTTATAAGCGAGACAGACCGCGGGCGTTACCGGCTGAACACCCTGGGAACCCTCGCCACAGGCGTCTTCAACCGCCGCAGTAACGGCAAGAACTCCTTCATCCCCGAAGACGGAGGCGCGCCGGTCTTTGTGGCCGAACGTAACTCACGGCACGCCATGCACGGCGATAAGGTGAAAGTGCAACTCCTTGCCAAACGCCGCGGAGCCGAGCCGGAGGCCGAAGTGATGGAGATAATAGAGCGCGTGGACCGGACTTATGTCGGCAAACTGCAAATAACAAAAGACTTTGCCTTCCTTGTCACCGAAGATAAAACCCTTGCAAACGATATATTCATTCCCAAGACCGAACTCAGGGGCGGCAAAAACGGCGACAAGGCCGTAGTCCGCATCGTCGAGTGGCCCCAGGATGTCAAAAACCCATTGGGCAGGGTAGTCGATATATTAGGCGTAGCCGGTCAGAACACGGCCGAGATGCACGCCATACTGGCAGAGTTCGGACTGCCTTACAGATACCCCCGTTCAGTGGAAAGGGCCGCCGGACGGATACCGGAAGCCATCTCCGCCGATGATCTCTCAGGGCGTGAAGATTTCAGGGACGTGCTGACCTTTACCATCGACCCGAAAGACGCCAAAGACTTTGACGACGCTATCTCGATACGCGATCTGCCGGACGGCAACCGGGAGGTTGGCGTGCATATAGCAGACGTCACCCATTACGTCAGGGCCGAAAGCAACATCGACCACGAGGCGCAGGAGCGTGCCACGTCGGTATATCTGGTAGACCGCACCATCCCGATGCTCCCCGAACGGCTGAGCAACCATATATGCTCGCTCCGTCCCAATGAAGACAAACTGTGCTTCTCCGTTATCTTTGATCTAACCGCAAACGCCGAGGTTAAGGATTACCGCATCAGGCGCACTGTGATCAGAAGCAACCGCCGTTTCACATACGAAGAAGCCCAGGAGGTGATAGACTCCGGTAAGGGTGACTACGCCGGGGAGGTGTCGGCGCTGAACGTCCTGGCCAAAAGGCTGAGGGCCGAGCGGTTTAAGAACGGCGCCATCAATTTCGACCGTTACGAGGTGAAGTTCGAGACAGACGATAAAGGCAAACCCACAGACGTCTACTTCAAAGCCTCGACGGAGGCCAACAACCTAATAGAAGAGTTCATGCTGCTGGCCAATAAGACCGTTGCAGGCTTTGTCGCCCTGTCGGAGGCAGAGAAGGGGAAACGGACCTTCGTTTACCGTGTGCATGATAACCCCGACCCTGAGAAAATGGAGAACTTCGCCACCTTCATCCGCCGCTTCGGCTACAAGGTGAAAACAGAAGGCAGGAAAAGCGATGTCTCCAAAGGGATAAACTATTTGCTGGACGCCATCCAGGGCAAACCAGAAGAGAACCTTATCGAAACCCTCGCCGTGCGCGCAATGCAGAAAGCTAAGTATTCAACGGACAATATCGGACATTACGGACTGGCGTTCGACTATTACACGCACTTCACATCGCCCATACGCCGCTACCCCGACATGATGGTGCACCGCCTGCTGGAACGCTATCTGGCCGGAGGCCGCAGTATCTCGCGCTCCAAATACACCGAGCTTTGCGAGCATTGCTCCAACATGGAGGCGCTCGCTGCCAACGCCGAGCGCGCTTCTGTAAAGTACAAACAGGTGGAATACATGAGCGACAGGCTGGGTAAGGTATATGACGGTGTTATATCGGGCGTAACTGAGTGGGGATTATACGTGGAACTGAACGAGAACAAGTGCGAGGGCCTTGTCCATATCCGCGATCTGCAGGACGACTATTATGAGTTCGATGAAAAGAACTATTGCCTGACCGGCAGGCGGCACAGGCAACATTTCCGTCTCGGCGACCCGGTCACCGTCCAGGTAGCTCAGGCTAACCTGGAACGCAAGCAATTAGATTTTGTATTAGCCGGCGGATGAGCCTGCGCGTCATATCTGCGTTATTTCGATAATCCGGCTGTTGTTCTGGCTTGTAGTGAAGACGCTCAGCCCTACCTTCATCAGGTAATCTCCGGTAAAGGTTTTCCCCGTCGCCCCCAGTCGCGAGCGGGCTCCTTCGGGCAGGTTGATCTCTTCTATCCTGTACGTACTGGAGGCATCCAGCCCCTGTAGTTTCACTGGCAGCAGTTTTTCCCCGAAACGGGGGTTTATATCATACACATATAACAGGGCCTTAGACTGGCTTTCGCCCACGTGCATCACAGCCGTGTGGTTGGTTTCGTAAGGAGAAACCAGGCGGTAGAAGTCGCCGTTGAGGATAACGTCTTTCAGCCGGTTATAGTTTGCCACCGCCTGCCGGCAATAGGCCAGTTCTTTTTCATCCATATCCTTAAGGCTGATGTCAAAGCCCAGCTTGCACATCATGGCTACGTCGGTGCGGAACTTGATGCCCGTCCGCCTGTTCCAGCTTGTCACATGAGCCGACATGGCTTTGGTCGGGAAGAACTGCGAGAAGCCCCATTGGATGTACAGACGTTCTACCGGGTCGGTATTGTCGCTGCACCAGAACTCGGTGAAGTACTTCAGCGCCTCATAATCGCAACGGGCGCCTCCGCCTGAGCATAGCATCATCGGCAGGTCGGGGTAGCTCTCCTTTACCCGTCTGAAGACATTGTACACTCCGCGTACGTGGTCGATATAGAGGTGGTTCTGCTTATCTTTCAGGTACGGCGAGTATACGTTGGTGATCGGACTGTTACAATCCCATTTGAAATAAGCCAGTCCGGGATTTTCTTTCATAAGATTATCCACAACGCCGAAGACATGGTCTTGCACTTTAGGATTGGCAAGGTCTAATACCAACTGGTTACGATAGTAATACGTCTCACGGTCAGGCTGGCGGATCACCCAGTCGGGATGCTTCTCAAACAACTCGCTCCTGGGGTTCACCATCTCAGGCTCTATCCAGATGCCAAACCTGACGCCCGCTTCCCCTGCCGCCTGCACCAGCCGGGCCACACCGCCGGGGAGCTTGCTGCGGTTAGCTTCCCAGTCTCCAAGTCCGGCGCGGTCGTTGGCGCGCGGATATTTGTTGGCAAACCATCCGTCGTCAAGCAGGAACATATCCACGCCCAGCGTCTTCGCCTCTTTCATCAGTCCTTCCAGCTTAGGCTGGTCGAAGTTGAAGCCGGTCGCCTCCCAGTTGTTCAACAGCGTGAGCCGGTCTCCCTTTCCGTCTTTCAACTGGTATTCGCGCGCCCACCTGTGAATGTCGCGGCTGGCCTTTCCTTTTCCGCAGTCGCTCAGGGTAAAGATAAACTCCGGGGTGGCAAACACCTCTCCGGGTTTAAGCTCGTATGCCGAGGCGTAAGGGTTGATGCCTGATATGACGCGCAGGTTGCCCGCGTTGTCTACCTCAAAGGTGAACTGGAAATTCCCCGTCCATCCGATCGTACCCATCAATACCTCGCCCTCGTTTTCCTCCGGCGCGCGGCCAAGCCCTACCTCAAAGAAAGGATAAGCATGCATGGCGGCCCGCGAGCCGAGCTTTGTCTCTATCACCTTTTTGCCGAACTTCAACTCCTGCAGGCTCATATTAACCTCTTTGGCCCAGTCTCCGCTGAACTCGGTAAGGAAATAGGCTGCATTCTCGAAGTAAAGCATATTTGAGGCATAACGCCAGAGGGTGACCGGTTTCTTCTCACGGTGCGTTATCAGGCTCCACGACTTTATGATGTTTTCCTTGCCGTAGGCCATGTAGTGCAGGGCGACTTCCACCGGGTAGACGTTGTCTTTAAGTCGGATGACAGTCTCCGTTACGTTATCGTCTATCTTTTTTGTTTCGGCTGAGACGAAAGACAATACGGTCGTCATGTTCCCGTCATTATGAGTTATGGCAAGGGCAGGCTCAAAATAATCTTCCGCCCCGGAGCCGGGATAAACCTCCCACCCCTTTGCGGGACTGCTCCCGTCGGAGCCCTGCGTGTTGTAATACGGCAGGCTGGCAAGGTCTGATTCATTAGCCAGGCGTTTACCCAGATAAGCCTGTTGCAGGCGTCCGCCGGGAGTTATTGTCAGTATAAGATCAGTTTCGTGTGTGGAGATACGGATCGGGCTTCGTTCGGCCGCTTCAGACGCAGCCGGCGAAAGGCACGCCAGTAAGCATGCGATGAGTTCTTTTTTCATACGGAAATAATGTTTAATTCAATGCAGGTATGGAACTCGCAGTACGTTCTATTTATCGCCTTTGGCGTAAACAGTTTTTACATGCTCGTTTCATAATATCCGACTATGTTAATGTTATTCATGTCTGTTCTTTCAGCGTCACGTCATGCGCCCCGCCTTCTACGATACTCGTAGAGGATACCAGCGTTATCTTGGCCAGCCGCTGCAACTCGTCAAGGCTGATGGCCCCGCAGCTACACATGGTGGCCTTTATCTTGCCGAGGGTGATGCTGAGGTTATCCTTCATCTTGCCGGCGTAAGGGACGTAGCTGTCTACCCCTTCCTCAAACTTAAGCGACTCGATCCCGCCCATATCATAACGTTGCCAGTTCTGGGCGCGGTTGGAACCTTCTCCCCAATACTCCTTCACATAGTTACTGCCTATGCGAAGCTTCTTGGTCGGCGATTCGTCAAATCGGGCGAAGTACCGGCCCATCATCAGGAAGTTAGCCCCCATAGCCAGCGCCAGCGCCATGTGGTAATCGTGCACCAGACCTCCGTCGCTGCATATAGGCACGTATACGCCGGTCTTTCCGAGATATTCGTCACGCGCCTGGGCTACGTCTATGAGGGCGGTAGCCTGTCCGCGCCCTATACCTTTCTGCTCGCGTGTGATGCAGATAGAGCCGCCGCCGATGCCCACCTTTACAAAGTCGGCCCCGGCGTTCACAAGGTATTCAAAGCCCTCCCTGTCCACCACGTTACCTGCCCCGACGCGGATGCTTTCGCCATACTGTTCCCTTATCCACAGGAGCGCTTCACGCTGCCATTCAGAGTATCCGTCGGAAGAGTCTATGCACAGTACATCGGCCCCGGCTTCAATGAGAGCCGGCACGCGCTCTTTGTAGTCGCGGGTGTTGATGCCTGCTCCGGTGAGCAGCGTTTTGTCGTCGCCCGACAGTTCGTACGGGTTCTCCCGGTGGTTGTCATAGTCCTTGCGGAAGACAAAGTAAAGCAGCCTGCCGTCGCAGTCTATCACAGGCAGGGTGTTGAGCTTATGCTCCCATATGATCTGGTTGGCCTCGGTAAGGGTGATGCCGGCCTTGCCTACGTGAAGCTTTTCAAAGGGGGTCATGAAGTATTTAACTTTCATACTGTGATCGTCTTTCTCGATGCGGAAGTCGCGGCTTGTGACCAGTCCCAGCAGCCTGCCGTTCGGCGTACCGTCGTCAGTGATGCCTATCGTGGAGTGGCCCGTTTTATGTATCAGGTCAAGCACATCGACCAGGCGGTGTTCGGGCGTAAGGTTTGAATCGCTCACGACGAACCCCGATTTAAACTTCTTCACCTTACGCACCATTTCAGCCTGCGAGGCCACCGGCTGCGAGCCGAAGATGAAGGAGATGCCTCCGTTACGCGCCAGTTCGATGGCAAGCTCAGGGCCGGAGACCGACTGCATTATAGCCGACACGAAGGGTATATTCAGGCGCAGGGCCGGCATTTCGCCTGTTTTATATTTCACCAGCGGAGTGCGCAGCGAGACGTTTGAGGGGACGCATAGCCTGGTTGTCAACCCGGGTATGAGCAGATACTCTCCGAAGGTTCTTGAGACGTCATTTAAGTAAATAGCCATATGTGCGATGATTTATGTATAAATGTATTAATGTGCAGGATTCACGGAGGCAAAGTTAAGTATTTCGCCTTATGTTTTGCGCACCGGTTGCTTTTTAAGGCCCCGCCGGGCCGGAACTTTTAAGCCCCGAATCTTGTTATATATATACATACATATTATATATAAGTTTCTGAAAGGGGAGGGGCCATCGTGATGTCTAAATTTACCCCTCCCCTGTGAAAAGACAAAAGCCGACGGTTATGAAAAAGATAATGCATTTTTACCTGCCCGGAATGCGGGAACTGCATCTCTCGCTACATTTCTTTGATAACGTGTATGAGTGTATAAAAATGATTGAAGATTCACGCTTCCAACCCGTACTTCAGCTTTACCGTACAGCGATGGCTGAGTACAGGGATGCGGCAAAGCCTTCTTCAAATAATCTTCTGACCATGCAGATAGCTGCCGAAGATGAGTGCAGGGACAGCCTGCGGCATTTCATACGCGAACGGACGGACGAACTGCTGGCCCACGACGATGACCACTTCAGGGAAACAGGCGGGAAAATAGACGGCATCCTCGCTTCTCATAAGGTGCACAACGGTATGACGGCAGACGAAAAAACCAAATGGATAGACGCCCTGACGACTGAGCTGTGGGAAAAGATAGACCCTGTGGAGCTTTTACTAACCGGCATGGCCGAATGCCTTACCGAACTTAACCGCGCCAACTGGAGCTTCTCCGAATTGAGCAAAGCGCGTAACGACGAGATAGAAGGGCGTATCCTTACCTCCGCCATAATGACCAGCCGTAAGGAGATGAACCGGGCGTACCAGGAGGCTGCCGACTTTATCAACGCTATGGCCCTGTACAACGGCGAGGCGGATTATGCCGGAGTGATAGACAGAGTCAACCTCCTTGTAAGAGAAGCAGCCATGCAGACGGCCGATGCCAATTAACCGCAGGCATGCGACTAAGTAACGGTCATTTTAATATCTTTGCGCCCATAATTATCGCTGGGAAAGAAAAAAAATAATGAAAACAATCTTAATCACAGGGGCTGACGGGCAGCTTGGGCGTACGCTCCAACAGTATGTCAAAGCCCGCGGCGGCAGAGGGGAACTGAGATATTTGTTTACCGACGTGGATACGCTTGACATCTGCTCTAAAGACGATCTCACGGCTTATGTGCAGGCCCACGGCGACGTGAGCTACCTTATTAACTGCGCCGCATATACGGCCGTGGACAAGGCCGAAGATAACGAGACGGCGTGCCTCAGGCTGAACAGCGAAGCGGTGAGGAACATCGGTGAGGTCGCCGCGGCTTCGGGCTTCAGGGTCATACACATATCAACAGACTACGTCTTTGACGGAACCAACAGCATGCCATACGTCGAAACCGATTACACCTGCCCCGTATCCGTTTACGGTCGAAGCAAGCAGATGGGCGAGATGATGCTGAGGGCCGTATGCCCGGAGTCGCTGATAATACGCACATCGTGGCTATACTCCTGGTTCGGGAATAACTTCGTCAGTACAATGCTGCGGCTGGGTAGGGAAAATAAAGAAATACGCGTGGTCTTCGACCAGGTAGGCGCACCTACATGGGCGGGCGACCTGGCCGGGGCCATATTCTCCGTCATCGAACGTGCCGGCGCAGACGGCTTCAGGCCCGGCATCTACCACTACTCCGACGAAGGCGTATGCAGCTGGTATGACTTTGCCCTTAAGATATTTCAAATAGCCGGCATCGACTGCCGGGTGATCCCCATAGACACAAAAGACTACCCCACGCGCGCCAGCCGTCCGCAGTACAGCGTGCTCAACAAAAAAAAGATAAAACAGACCTACGGCCTCACCATACCACACTGGGAAGAAAGCCTGCGGTTCTGCCTTAAAAAACTAAACCGGTAAATGGCATATTCCGAAGAGATACGAAGGAGAAGAACGTTCGCCATCGTCAGCCACCCCGACGCGGGAAAGACCACGCTTACCGAAAAGTTACTTCTCTTTGGCGGAGCCATACACCTGGCCGGAGCCGTCAAATCGAACAAGATAAGGAAGACGGCGACGTCTGACTGGATGGACATAGAGAAACAGCGCGGCATATCGGTGGCCACCTCTGTTATGGCATTTGACTATGCCGGGCACAAGATCAATATACTCGACACTCCCGGCCATCAGGACTTTGCCGAAGACACCTTCCGCACGCTAACGGCCGTAGACAGCGTCATCATCGTGATAGACATAGCCAAGGGTGTGGAAGCGCAGACCCGCAAACTGATGGAAGTATGCCGGATGCGCAAAACGCCGGTCATAGTATTTGTCAACAAATTAGACCGCGAGGGCAAAGACCCCTTTGACCTTCTGGACGAGATAGAGGAGGAGCTCAGCATAAAGGTCAGGCCCCTGAGCTGGCCCATAGACATGGGCAGGCGTTTCCGCGGAGTGTATAATATCTATGAGGAGAAGCTCGACCTGTACACGCCCAGCAAGCAGTACGTGACCGAAAGCATAGAGATAAAAGACATCAGCAGCCCGGAGCTTGAGGAGCATATAGACGCCCGGCTGGCAGGGCGTCTGAGGGCTGATCTGGAACTGATTGAGGGTGTATACCCGCGGCTCGACGCCGGGACATACCTCAGGGGCGACGTGGCCCCCGTATTCTTCGGCTCGGCGCTTAACAACTTCGGCGTCAGGGAGCTTCTGGACTGCTTCCTGAGCATCGCCCCCCCGCCCCGCCCCGTCGTGGCGGTGGAGCGTACGGTCGATCCGGAGGAAGAGAGCTTTTCGGGATTCGTCTTCAAGATACATGCCAATATGGATCCCAACCACCGCAGTTGTATCGCCTTCGTCAAGGTCTGCTCCGGCCGCTTTGAGCGTAACGCCGCCTACAGGCACGTGCGCCTTGACAGGCTGATGCGCTTCAGCAGTCCGACTGCTTTCATGGCCCAGAAGAAGGAAACCCTCGATGAGGCATTCGCCGGAGACATAGTCGGATTGCCGGATACGGGCAATTTCAAGATAGGCGACACCCTCACCTCCGGGGAGGAGCTTCACTTTCAGGGGCTGCCCAGCTTCTCGCCTGAGATGTTCAAATACATCGAAAACGCCGATCCCATGAAAGCCAAACAGTTGGCCAAAGGCATAGAGCAACTGATGGACGAGGGCGTGGCGCAGCTCTTCACCAATCGCTTCAACGGGCGGAAGATCATCGGGACGGTAGGGCAGTTGCAATTCGAGGTGATCCAGTACCGCCTGCTGCACGAGTACGGCGCCCGGTGTAAATGGGAGCCCCTGAGCCTCTACAAAGCCTGCTGGATAGAAAGCGACAATGCGGCGGCGCTTGATAACTTCATGAAACGGAAAACGCAATACATGGCGCTCGACAGGGAGGGCAGGGATGTCTACCTGGCGGACTCGGCCTACGTCCTCACTATGGCGCAGCAGGACTTCCCCGGCATCAGGTTTCACTTCTCTTCTGAGTTTTAGACCTGCGAAAAACCCTGTCGGAGGTCTGAAATATACCCCTTCCGCGGTATTCGCATATGGATATAATCGCTAACTTCGCGCCGATGTTAATTTATCCTGTAAAAAGCATTTGCAATGAAACGGGCATGTAAAAGCTGTTTACGCCAAATGCGATAAATAAAACGTACTGCGAGTTACATACCTACATTAATTAAATATTTTATTCGTATGAAAAAGTTATCACTTGTATTTGTTCTTATGACTTTGCTTATGGCCTCTGCCTGCAAAAATGCGTCTGAAAGCAGTACGTATACCATCAGCGGGGAAATCAACGTGGAATCCGGGGTTATCTATTTGCAGGACTTTCACAACAAGATGTTCGCCATAACAGACTCCGCCGTTATTGATAACGGTAAGTTCACATTCACCGGCAGCCTTGAACGTCCTGACCTGTTCGGCCTCACACTCGACAGGGACGAGACATTCAGTCCGTACTACATCTTCCTTGAAAACAGCCCGGTCACGGTAAAGATCGACGTGCAGGACACGCAGAGGGCCGAAATCACCGGCTCGTCGGTCAATGACCTGTACGTCAGCTACCAGAAGTCAGCCGGCGCGGAAGGCGACGGTTTCAGGATAGACGAGTTTATCGCAGCCAACCCGGCCTCCATCGTCTCGGCATACGTCCTGTACCGCGACTTCTCCTACCGGCTCAGTAAAGAAGAAATAGACAGCAACGTGAAGCTGCTCGACCCATCGCTATACGACACACAGTATGTTAAGCTGCTGAACGACCTGAGCGCCCTGCTCGAGAACCTGGCCATCGGCAAGAAGGCTCCCGACTTTTCGCTCCCCGATCCCGAAGGCAATAACGTCAGCTTGTCCGACCGTCTGGGTAAAGGATATGTCCTGCTCGACTTCTGGGCGTCATGGTGTGGCCCCTGCCGCCGCGAGAACCCCAATATCGTAAAGACGTACAACGAGTATAAAGACAAAGGTTTTGACGTCTTTTCCGTCTCCCTCGACAAGACCAGGGACGCATGGCTGAAGGGTATTGAGGATGACAAACTGACCTGGACGCACGTCTCCGACCTGCTCTTCTGGAACAGCGCCGCGGCCGCCCTTTACGGCGTGAGGGCCATCCCGGCCAGCTTCCTCCTTGACAAGGACGGCGTCATAGTAGCCAAAAACCTCCGTGGCGAGGACCTGGCCAAAACGCTTGCGGAGCTTCTCCCATAGTTCCAATGTAATTGAGAGCCAAATAATCATAAACCCGGCCGGTAGATACCGAAAGCCGGGTTTTTTCTTTAAAACGGCTCCACAGGCTCGTTCTACATGCCTGTGCCGGGGCGCAAAATACTTTCTTTTGTTCCAAACGTACTGTTTTTTGCCGTAAACGTACCGTCGATTGCCGTAAACGTACCGTCGATTGCCGCAAACGTACCGTCGATTGCCGCAAACGTACCGTCGATTGTCGTAAACGTACCGTCGATTGCCGTAAACGTACCGTCGATTGTCGTAAACGTACCGTCGATTGTCGTAAACGTACCGTCGATTGCCGTAAACGTACCGTCGATTGCCGCAAACGTACCGTCGATTTGCCCAAACGTACCGTCGATTTTTCCAAAAAACAGTGCGTTTGGGAAGAAAAGAAGGATATTTTGTTCTGCTGCACAAATATTATACCTTTAGCCCAAGCTTTTATCAGGCAAATATTAAGCAATTACGGAAGAGGACAATGCCCGGAGGCGAAGCAGCGAAAAACATCTTAAATATATACACATGAAAAAGTCATTCACAATTTTGGCAACAATCCTGCTCGTCATGGCAGGATGCGGGGAAAGCAAACAGCCGGCAGGCGAATTAATCACCGTCGACGTTACGGCAGGCTACCCAAAGAAGGAACTCATCCTTCAGGACTTTATGGATGTGGAATACATCCCGCTCGAAACCACCGACGAGTTTATCACTATGGGGTGGCTGCATTCTATTGGAAAAGAACTCATACTGGTCAGAAACAGAAATCGTGCTACCGATGGTAAAATCTTTGTTTTCGACAGGAACGGTAAAGGTTTAAGGGTCATCAACCGCTCAGGCCAGGGTGGCGAAGAGTATTCGTTCCTCTTAGGGATGACACTGGATGAAGACAGGGATGAAATCTTTGTCAGCGACCGTGATACAAGAAAAATACTCGTGTATGACCTGTCCGGCAAATTCAAACGGAGCTTAGACAATACGAAAGATATCCCGTATGAGATGGGGATATACAATTTCGACCGGGATAATTTAATTTGCCAGGATGGAACTTTACTCAGCGACGGCCACCCCGACAGATTTATGATTATATCCAAACAGGATGGGAGTATTACAAGGGAAATTGAAATTCCCTATAAAGAATTTATATCGTCGGCCGTACTTTTTGACGGAGAGAATTTCAGGTCTGTAATGCCGATCCGTAACCGCATGTTAGTCCCGGGCCCTGACAGCAGTTGGATGCTTATGGAGAATTCTTCCGATACGGTGTACAGGCTTATGTCTGATTACAGCATGGCTCCCCTTATCGCACGGACTCCCGCGATACAGTCGATGAGTCCGGGAATATTTCTGTATCCGTCGGTTTTAACCGGCCGTTACTGCTTCATGCAAACCGTAAAGGCGGAATGGGACTGGGAGAACAATACCGGGCATACGCGTGTTGACCTTGTATACGACATGGAGGAGAAAGCCCTGTTTGAATCCGTGGTGTACAATGCCGACTTCACCGGTAAACAACCTGTAAGTATGACGTCGGAGGTCACTTTCGGAAATAACGAAATCGCACTTGTACACAAATTAGAAGCCTACGAGCTTGTCGAGGCGTACGAAAAAGGCGAGCTGAAAGGCCGCCTTGCGGAAATAGCCGCCACACTGGACGAAGAATCCAACCCCGTCATCATGCTGATAAAATATAAAAAGAAATGAGACAGGATAATTATAGTGTAAGAATTGTCAAACCATTATAAATAAAACATTAAATATGGGAAGTTTAGGATATGGATTTCGTCCGGTACATCCGGGAGAATTACTGAAAGAAGAGATTGAGTGCAGGGGTATTTCGCAACGCAAGATTGCTTCTCAAATGGAGATGTCTTATTCGGCAGTTAACGAAATTATGAATGGACAACGCCCCCTGACGCCAAACAGCGCCCTGATGTTTGAAGCCGCTCTCGGCGTTGAAGCGGATACACTAATGCGTATGCAGCTTAAATACAATATGCAAACAGCAAGGGAGGATAAGAAACTGGCGGATAAGTTCAAAAGAATCCGCAAAATTACAGCGGCTCTTTAACCTTGCGAAACAGTGAAAACATCTTAAACATATACATATGAAAAAGTCACTCACAATTTTGGCAACAATCCTGCTCGTCATGGCAGGATGCGGAGAAAGCAGGCCGGCAGGCGAATTAATCACTGTCGACGTTACGGCAGGCTACCCCGCGAAGGAACTCATCCTTCAGGATTTTATGGACGTGGAATACATCCCGCTCGAAACCACCGACGAGTTTATTACTCAGGGGCTTCTGCAAACCGTCGGTAAGAATATTATAATAGTAACGAACTATAATTCAGATGGGGATATTTTTATATTTGACCGGAGAACCGGTAAGGCTTTGAAAAAGATAAACCGTAAGGGGCAGGGCGCCGAAGAGTACTTAAGTACGCGGATATTCCTTGATGAAGATAAGAGTGAAATGTATGTCAACGATATTGATGTAAAAAAAATATTGGTGTATGATATGGATGGGAATTTTAA
>JAISBL010000060.1 GCA_031266215.1 Tannerellaceae bacterium
GTTTCCTGTCCCGCCTGTATCGGTTGTCCTGTTTCAGCGGAACTCCCGGTATGACCACCTGAGTGGTTCCTGACTGCTTTTGACCTCGATAACCTCTGTCTCCTGCCAACAACCGTGGGCTCTTGCCCGTTAGTCTTTTGACCTGTTCCAATGACCTGTCAATGGTGTGTCCGTCATATTCGTTCCTCAATGAAAGAGCCCCTAAAATAACTCCCCGTATTGATGTTATAATCGAAACTTTATTGCCAAACTCATATTTCTTATGCTCCCTGCCTTTGCTGATGCACAAAACATCGGGTTCGTGCAAGGAATAAATCTTATTTTTGCTGTTTTTATTTTGGGCAGCACGAACACCCTGTTGTTTCTCTAGGGAAAGGTGTGAAAGAAGGTTTCCCAGCTTGAAGAGACCGAATAAGCGAAGCAAATCATACCCTACGGCATTATTTTTATTCATCAATGTTGATAACTCACTTATTTTCTTACTTTTGAGGGATTTTTTTTTATACCCTGAATTTGATGAAAAGATTGATCCTTACCTTTATTATGTGCACACCCTGCCTTTACGGGCAGGCGCAAACCGAGCCGACCCTGTACCGCATGGCAGACAGGGAAAAGATGATCCAGTGGGCTGATTCAGTATTTGATGACATGAGTTACGACGAGCGCATAGGGCAGCTGTTCATGGTTGTGGCCGAGCCTAAATCAGACAGGCGCAATATGCAGAAACTTACGCAGTATATAGACTCTGTGAGGATAGGGGGAGTCCTGTTCTCCAAAGGAGATCCCGTGATGCAGGCCGAGGTGACCAATCGCCTGCAAAAGGCTTCGCATGCGCCGCTGATGATCGCTCTCGACGGAGAATGGGGGCTTTCGATGCGGCTCAGCGGAACAACACGTTTCCCCCGTAATATGATGCTGGGCGCCATCGAAAACGATAGCCTGATCGCCCTCTATGGTGAAGAAGTAGGGCGGCAGTGCAGGGAAATGGGTATACATATCAACTTCGCGCCTTCGCTTGACGTAAACAGCAATATCGAAAACCCCGTCATCGGCACACGTTCCTTCAGCGAAAACCCGCACGCCGTTGCCGACAAGGGTATCGCTTACTCCAAAGGGCTGGAGAAGATGCACATACTTTCGGTTGCCAAACATTTCCCCGGACACGGTGACACGTCCGAGGACTCTCATTACACCCTGCCTGTTGTAGGACACGATAAAGAGCAGCTGGACTCTATCGAACTGCTGCCTTTCAAACGCTATATACGCGAAGGATTCGCCGGCGTGATGACTGCCCACCTGTACGTTCCCGCGCTGGACGGGACAAAGAACGTCCCCGCCTCTTACTCGCAGCCTATCGTGACCGATCTGCTGAAAAAAGAGTACGGCTTCAGCGGACTGTTGTTCACCGACGCCCTTGCGATGAAAGGCGCTTCGGTGGCAAAGGCGGATAACCCTTCGGTCAAAGCCCTGCTGGCAGGCAATGATGTACTGCTTTCGCCGGCCTCCCCCATAACCGACTTCAGGGCGGTAAAGCAGGCGATAGAGAGTGGAGTTCTGGACTTGAAAGATGTGGAGGCAAAATGCCTGAAGATACTGCGTTATAAATATGTAGCCGGACTGAACAATTATAAGCCGGTACAAACCAAAGGGCTGTCAGAACGGATTAACTCTCCGCACGCTGCCTGGCTTGCAGCACGGCTCAACGCCGAAGGTATCACCCTTCTTAAGAACGAGGCCGACTATGTGCCGGTAAGGCAGTTGGACAAGAAAAAGATAGCCGTCCTCTCACTGGGCGGAGACGCGGGGAACGTCTTCCAGTCCATGCTCAACCAGTACGACAGCATCGCCTGCTTCAGCCTGTTGAGGAATGCCACCACCGCCCGGCAACAACAGGTATACAGGCAGTTGGAAGACTACGACGCTATCATAGTGAGCGTGCATACTGTCAGGATACCCGAAAGTGACGCCCTCCTGCGGCTGGCGGCAAAGAAGGAGTTGGTGTTTTCATTCTTCACCCACCCATATTTTTGCAAGGAGTACAGAAAAAGCATAGAAAAGGCCAAAGCCGTAGTGATGGCGTACGAGGGCAGTCCGCTGGCTATGGAGTATGCGGCCCAACTGATATTTGGCGGCATTGCGGCTAAAGGCAAACTGCCGGTAACTGTACCCAATCTCTATTTCGCCGGAGCGGGAGTATTTACGGAAAAGACACGGCTTGGCTTCCACTTACCGGAGGAGGCCGGAATAGATGCCCGCCGCCTGCGGGACATAGACTCGATAGCGCTAGAAGGATTGAAGGAAAAAGCATATCCCGGATGCCGGGTGCTGGTTGCAAAGGACGGAATGATCGTGTATGATAAGGCTTTCGGGTACTACGACTATGAGAAGAAGCAAAAGGTGACTGCGAATGCCGTGTACGACCTGGCGTCGATAACCAAAGCGGCTGCCACGTTACCGGTCGTCATGAAAATGTACGACGACAGAGCTTTTAGTCTGAAAAGTAAAATATCCGATCATCTGCCCGGCCTCGCCGGTTCCAACAAGAAAGACCTCGTTATAGAAGACATGCTGTACCACCAGACAGGCCTCATCCCCACTTTGTCCATACGCCCCCGGAACGTGTCAGACACTGTTAAGGGCGGATTCGGCCTCGAAGTGGCCCGCAATCTCTTCGTCAGCGATACGTTTAAGGACTCCATCATGCAGGCTGTTAAGGACTCGCGCCTGGGTGCAAAGGGGAAATACCTGTATAGCTGCATCAACTTCATAATGCTTCAGAAGATGGTTGAATACCAGTCGAAGCAGCCACTGGATGAGCTTTTTCGCTCTAACTTCAGCAGCCGCCTCGGAGCACGTACGCTGACGTACAATCCGCTCCGCAGGATTGATACGCTGCTGGTCGTGCCAACGGAAAACGACCGCTCTTTCCGCCGCCAGCTACTCCGCGGATACGTTCACGACGAGGTTGCGGCGCTTCAGGGAGGCGTGTCGGGGAATGCCGGGCTGTTTGCCGGCGCCGTAGACCTGGCCAAGATACTGCAACTCTTCCTCAACCAGGGGACTTATGGCGGCGAACGCTACCTTTCGGAAACTACCATGCGGCTTTTCACCCAGAGCAAAAGCGCCGGTTCGAGGCGCGGGCTAGGGTTTGACAAGCCTCTTGCCGGGAATCCCAATGCTTCTCCGTGCGGACGGCTGGCTCCGTTATCTGTCTACGGGCATACCGGATATACGGGGACATGTTTCTGGGTAGATCCCGACAACCGGTTGATATACATCTTCCTCAGCAACCGGGTCAACCCTTCGAGGGATAACAACCGTCTGGCCGCGCTCAATATCCGCACGCGGATACAAGACGCCGTTTATAAAGCGATCGTTACCCCTAAAACAAAATAAACCGATTATTCATCCCCTAAAAACAACAATACCTCATGTTATTCGGACACGGCGACGACTTCTATAATTTCCAGCAGAAAATAAAAATCAACTTCAGCTCCAACGTATGGCACGGCGCAAACCTTGAGAAACTGACTGAACATCTGATCACACATTTTGACAAGCTCACGCACTATCCCGACCCAGACGCCTCGACGCTCAGGCGACTGCTGGCGCGGCGGTTTGAGATAAAGGAGGACAACGTAGTTGTTACAAACGGCTCCGTTACCGCCTTCTACCTCATTGCCCAGGCGTGGAAAGGGGCCAAATCGACCATATTCATTCCCTCCTTTTCAGAGTACGAAGACGCCTGTCGGCTGCATGAACATGAGATAGTCTGCTTCAACAATTCCGGAGACATATCGGAGTTGTCTCTCAAGGGGCAGGACTTCTGCTGGATAGGCAACCCCAACAACCCTGACGGTAAACTCTTCCACCGGTTGGAGATGCTGAAACTGCTGGCCGCCAACCGTCACACAACCTTCGTAGTAGACCAAGCTTTTGCCGCCTTCACGACAGAGGATATGCTGAAGCCCGGAGACCTTAAGGCAAATAAGAACCTTGTCATCGTACAGTCAATCTCCAAAGCCTACAACGTCCCCGGGCTTCGCGTTGGCTATCTCATAGCTTCACCTGCAGTGACAAGGGAAGTCAACAAGTATCTTATTCCATGGTCTGTCAACGCCCTGGCTATCGAAGCGAGCAAATACATCCTTATACACCCGGCGCAATTCACCCTGCCTATCCGCAAATGGCAGCGCGAGACAGCGGAACTGATCTATCAACTCAACAAACTGGAAGGGCTGGAAGTGATTCCCACCTCAACCACTTTCTTCCTAGTACGCCTGAAGAAAGGAACTGCTGCCGCCCTAAAGAAATATCTTCTGGAGAATCACGAAATACTGATACGCGACGCTTCAAACTTCAACGGTCTAGACGAATCATTCTTCCGCCTCTCCACCCAGACCAAAGCCGATAACCAGGCGCTGACCGACGCCGTCAGCCAATGGCTGGAAACGCAATGATGCGGCCTTTTCTGACCGGCGGGACCGTAATTAATTAATGAGGAAGTAACATGACGGAAAATCTTATCATCAGACAGGGAAGCAGGGAAGAGATATATGAAGCCCTGCTCCCTCAGCTGGAGGCCCTGACGGCCGGCGAGACAGACGCTGTTGCCAATATGGCTAATGTGGTGGCGGCGCTGAAACAAACGTTCGGCTTCTTCTGGGTCGGATTCTACGTAGTCAGGGGAGACGTTCTAACGCTTGCCCCCTTTCAGGGACCGGTGGCCTGTACTCGCATAGGACGCGGAAAGGGCGTCTGCGGCGCAGCCTGGGATGCGGGGCGGACTATAATAATTGACGACGTGGAGCTTTTCCCCGGACATATAGCCTGCAACAGCGCTTCGCGCTCGGAGATAGTCGTCCCGCTTGTCAAAGCGGGACGTGTAACAGGCGTTCTGGATGTAGACTCCGACTCGCCCGCCGCTTTCGACCACATAGACGCAGCCTGGCTTGAACGCATAGTCGCCTTGCTGGTATGAATCTTTTGCATATATTTGCGCCGTTTAATTCAGAAAAGCGATGACTATCCATGTTAAAGCAGCAGTTGCAACAAAAGTTACAGCAAAAACTATCTCCACAGCAAATCCAACTGATCAGGCTTCTTGAATTGCCCGCCATTGAGCTGGAAGAACGGGTAAAACATGAACTTGAGGAAAACCCGGCTCTGGAAGAAGGCATCGGTACGGACGACGCCGAACAGCCTGCGGATAACGAAGGAGAACCGGAAAACACCGCGCAGGGTGATGAAGATACCGACCTCTCACTGGGCGATTACCTGACCGAGGACGACATCCCGGAATACAAAATACAGCAACTGCACGAACGGACGGAAAAGAGGGAAGAAATACCCTTCCTGGCGAGCCAGTCGCTCAACGAATATCTTCTCCAGCAACTCGGACTGAGGCATTTGTCTGAGAAGGAGATGAAAATAGCCGAATACATCATCGGCAACGTAGACGACGACGGATACCTCAGACGCAAGCCCTCAGCTATAGCCGATGACCTCATCTTCCAGGCCGGACAGTCGGCAGCCACCGCCGAGATAGAGTCAGTCCTCGGCATCGTGCAAGACTTCGACCCTCCCGGCGTCTGCGCCCGCAACCTTCGCGAATGCCTGCTTTTGCAACTTGACAGACGCGAGAAAACACATGACAATATGTGCGCCACATGTATACTGGAAGACTTCTTCGACGAATTTACCCACAAACGCTACGACAAGATCATGCACACCCTCGGTCTGAATGAAGACGAGATCAGGCGGGCCATCGCCGAGATAGTCGCCCTCAACCCCAAGCCCGGTAACCTTTGGGAAGAAGCCATGACGACAACCATGAGCCAAATAACGCCCGACTTCGTGGTAGAAGCCCATAACGGCGAACTTTTCCTCAGCATGAACAACCGCGACATTCCACCACTGCACGTCAGCCGCGATTACGTAGACATGTTCCGCAGCTACGCCGACAACAAAGCAAACCAGACGCCCCAGATGCGCGACGCCATACAGTTTGTCAAGCAAAAGCTGGACTCGGCCCAATGGTTCATAGACGCCGTCCGCCAGCGGCGGGAGACGCTGCAACGTACTATGGAGGCCATAATAATGCTACAAAGGGACTTTTTCCTCTCAGGCGATGAATCGGCGTTGCGCCCGATGATTCTGAAAGACGTCTCCGAACACGCCGGATACGACATATCTACCATCTCACGCGTTAGCAACAGCAAATACGTGCAGACGACATTCGGCATCTATCCGCTGAAATACTTCTTTTCAGAATCCATGCAGACCAACAGCGGCGAAGAAGTCTCCTCACGCCAGTTGAAGAAGATAATCAAAGAACGTATAGACGGCGAAGACAAGCGTAAACCGCTTACCGACGAAGAGCTGGCTTGCGAACTGAAAAAAAACGACTACCTCATAGCCCGCCGGACAGTGGCTAAGTACAGGGAGCAGATGGATATACCCGTTGCCCGGCTCAGAAAAGAAATATAACTTTGCCCGGCAAGGTAAACCGGGATTGACAATGCCACGGCGTCTATCGCCTGCCGCCTTGTTTACGAGTTTTCTTATTATTAATCCGATAAAACATTTCAGAGTATGAATTTTCCCTCCAATTTAAAGTACACGAAGGACCACGAATGGATCCGTGTAGAAGGTAACGAAGCATATGTCGGCATTACAGACTATGCACAAAACGAATTAGGCGAAATCGTCTACGTAGACATCACCTCACAGGGTGAAACGCTTGAAGCCGGAGAAGCCTTCGGTACCATCGAGGCCGTCAAAACCGTGTCGGAACTCTTCATGCCGGTATCCGGCGAAGTGCTGGAAGTGAACGCCGGCCTTGAAAGTAAGCCCGAACTGGTAAACGAAGACGCCTACTGCCAGGGCTGGCTGATCAGGATAGCTCTCTCCGCCGTCGACGAGCCTGACGCCCTCATGTCAGCCTCCGAATACGAAAGTTCCATCTGACATGACGCCGCTTGTAAGTATCATCATGGGCAGCGCCTCAGACTTGCCGGTAATGGAAAAAGCTGCCAGTACGCTTGACGGTATGGAGATACCTTTTGAGATGCACGCCTTATCGGCCCACCGTACCCCCTCGGAGGTAGAAGCATTCGCCAGGGGCGCCAAGGAGAGAGGCATCAAAGTCATCATCGCAGCCGCAGGAATGGCCGCCCACCTTGGCGGAGTGATAGCGTCGATGACAACGCTGCCGGTCATCGGCGTACCTGTCAGTTCGTCGCTCGGCGGGATAGACGCCCTGCTGTCCACCGTACAGATGCCTCCGGGAATACCCGTCGCAACCGTCGGGATCAACGGAGCCGTGAACGCCGCCATCCTTGCCGCACAAATACTCTCCACAGCAAACGAGACGCTACAGGAAAAACTCGCCGCCGGCAGGGAAGGCCTCAGGGAGAAAATAGTGAAAGCCAACGTCGAACTGTCTCAGACCCGTTTTACGTATAAAACGAACTGAAGAGGTATGAATCTGTTCAACTATTCGCGCCGGCATTCATCAACCGTAAACATTGGTAATACGCCCCTTGGGGGAGACAACCCCGTGCGTCTGCAATCGATGGTCAACGTCTCGACAATGGACACCGAAGCCGCCGTCGCACAAACCATACGGCTGACAGATACCGGCGCGGAATACGTCAGGCTCACCGCTCAGGGCGAACATGAGGCAAAGAACCTGGGGCGCATACGCGAAGAGCTGCATAAAAGAAACTGCCTGACACCACTTGTGGCCGACATACATTTCAACGCCAACGCTGCCGATATAGCTGCCTGCGAAGTAGAGAAAGTACGCATCAACCCCGGCAACTACGCTCCGACGCCCGAACTTATACGCCGCCGCTTAACTTCTCTCATACATGTATGCAGGGAGAACCACACGGCCATACGCATCGGTGTTAACCACGGTTCGCTCTCTGAAAGGATAACAAGCCGGTACGGCGATACGCCCGAAGGCATGGTAGCCTCATGCATGGAGTTTCTCGAAATATGCAGGGAAGAAGACTTTGCAGACGTCGTCATCTCGATCAAGGCCTCCAACACGGTAGTCATGGTCAGGACCGTACGTCTACTGGCCCGTGAGATGGAAATAAGGTCCATGAGCTATCCCCTGCACCTGGGCGTAACCGAAGCTGGCGACGGAGAAGACGGGCGGATAAAAAGCGCCGTAGGCATAGGCGCCCTGCTGGCCGACGGACTGGGCGACACCATACGCGTCTCGCTCAGCGAAGAGCCTGAGAAAGAAATACCCGTAGCCCGCCTGCTGGCCTCCTACGCCCAGTCAAGATCCGCTCACGAACCCATAGAGGCCCGTCAGGCCGAAGGCTACGATCACACGGCGATGGCACGGCGGGTAAGCCGTCGTGTCGGAAATATCGGAGGAGGACGGCCGCCGGTAGTCCTCCCGTCCGATCCTGAAGCCGACTATCCATCTGGCCGCTTCATACCCATAACGAAGGGCAGCCTTACAGACGAAACGATCCGCATGATCGTGCAAGACCCATCGGCCGTAGCCATACTGAGCAGCGACCACCGCAACCCTGTGGGCGAAATGCGGGCTGCCATGCACTGCCTCATGAGCGCAGGATGCGACGCCCCGGTCATCCTCCGCCGCGATTACTCCGAAGACCTCTCCGAACCTCTAATCGTGAAAGCCTCCGCCGACTTCGGTGCCCTCCTGATGGACGGCTTCGGCGACGGACTTGCGATGCATAACCGGGGGACGGCCGACGTAGACACAGAGCGCCTATTGCTTGGCATCCTTCAGGCCGCACGCCTGCGTATCACGCGCGCCGAATACATATCGTGCCCCGGTTGCGGGCGCACCTTGTACGACCTTCAGGCCACCGTCAGGCGAGTAAAAGCCGCCACCTCTCATCTTACAGGCCTCAGGATAGGCATAATGGGATGCATCGTAAACGGGCCGGGCGAAATGGCTGATGCCGACTACGGATACGTCGGTGCAGGGCCGGGCCGTATAAGCCTCTACAAAGGTAGGCAGTGCATGCGCCGGAACATCCCCGAAAGCGACGCCGTGGATTGCCTTATCCGGCTTATCAGGGAAAACGGGGACTGGGCGGACTGACCTGCCCCTACCCTATCCTCGCACCCCGTCATGAACATACAACTGATTGATACCGGATATTTCTACGCAGACGGCGGAGCCATGTTCGGGGCAATACCCAAAGCCGCCTGGCAACGGCGTTACCCCTGCGATGAGTCCAACAGGTGTGTTCTGGCTATGCGCAGCGTGCTTATAACCGGCTGTCACGGCGGACGGATCGTTCTGATAGACACCGGAGCGGGGAGCGGGCAGATGAAGCGGCTCAACCACTATGGCTTTTTCAATCTCAGGAACCTTACAGGCGAACTGTCTGCACGGGGCGTACCGGCGGAAGAGGTCACCGACGTAATCCTGACCCACCTCCATTTTGACCACTGCGGATATGCAACGCAAAGGGACGAGACAAGCGGAAGACTGTCGCCAGCCTTCCCTAATGCCATCCACTGGATAAGCCGCCGTCAGTGGGAGAATTGTTTCCACCCCAGCCCCTTGGAACGCGACTCCTACTTCGCTCGGGACATAAACGCATTAGAGAAAACGAACGCTGTCAGACTTATTGACGCCGATACTACGCTATGCCCCGGCATAGACCTCTGCCTGTACGACGGCCACACCCCCGGTCAGATAGCGCCCTACATACACACACCTTTACGGACGATAGTATTTGCAGGTGACGTCATCCCTCTGGCCGCCTGCACATCTCTCGAATGGATCTCAGCCTACGACACCCACCCACTCATCTCATACACGGAGAAAGTCCGGATGCTGGAAACCGCCGCCACCTGCCGCCAAGCCCTCATCTACTGCCACGACGCCCGCCTCAGTTGCTCCACCGTACGAAAGGTAAGGGACTATTATAAAACCGACCGGATAATAACCCTCTGATAAAGCCACTCCTCTCGCCGTCACTGCCAGAGAACGCACTCGTGACGTTTTAACAAGGCAAAAAGAATGGCTAAAAAGTATTCTTGTTGGTAAAAAGTTCCCGTTAAAATTTGCAAGTTATTGGAAAAGGGTATACTTTTGCACCCGCAATCCGGGCGAGGGTAGGCAGAAGTGGGTTTTGGCAGAGTTTTTGAAAAAAAGTAAGGTTTA
>JAISBL010000022.1 GCA_031266215.1 Tannerellaceae bacterium
ATAAAGTAATTCTTTCATATTTCACAATTATTGTATTTTATCACGTACGTGATAGAAGTTATTACGTACGTGATGATCTTTATCATGTACGTAATAATTTCTATCACGCACGTATTAATCTTTATCACGTACGTAATGATTTCTGTTACGTACGTAATAGTTTTTATCACGTAAGTAATGATTTCTGTTACGTACATAATATCTTTTATCACGTACGTGATAGCTTTCATTACGTACGTGACAAGAATCATCACGTACGTAATGATTTCTTATTCGTACATGACAATTTATAACTCTAACCTGAGCTATGGATAAGTAAAGCAAAAGTATCTTCACACGCTCGCGTTAGATCACCCGGCACGTTCCACATTGCAGCCATTATCTCCATTACCTCCCGGCGTGCAGACTTTAAGACTTAAAGACTTAAAGTCCTCAGGGATTTAATGTGAGTAAACTCATGTTGTCAAAAGAGCATAAGGCGGATGGCTTTATGCTGGTTACTTCTGATTTTGATTATTTTTGCACCGTAATAATAAAAGCTATGAACAACGAATTTATGCCTGTTGAAGAGGCAATTGTGGCCCGCCTCAAGACTGTTTACGATCCTGAGATACCGGTCAATGTATACGACCTGGGACTGATATACGGCGTAGATGTGGACGAATGGAATAACGTTCGTATTGACATGACCCTGACAGCACCCAACTGTCCGGCGGCCGACTATATCATGGAAGACGTCCGCATGAAGGTAGAGTCTATAGAAGGTGTGTCTGACGTAGAGATCAACCTCGTCTTTGATCCGGAATGGAACAGGGACATGATGTCTGAAGAAGCCCTTCTGGAGCTTGGTTTCCTATGAAGCGCCACCGTCAGCACAGATGAAAAAAATCTACTTCGTATCAGACGCCCACCTTGGAGCACGCCATCATGGCGGCTCGCGGCAGGCGGAGAAGAAACTCGCCGGATGGCTCGACAGCATCAGGTGCGACGCCGCAGCCGTTTACTTCCTCGGAGATATGTTTGACTACTGGTTTGAGTACCGTTATGTCGTACCCAAAGGATTCGTACGCTTCCTCGGTAAGCTGGCCGAACTGGCGGACCAGGGGATAGAGATACACATCTTCACCGGCAACCACGACGTATGGATGTTTGACTACCTGACCACTGAAACAGGGGCCGTCGTACACCGCGACACGCTGAATGTGGAATTGCTCGGGAAGCGCTTCTTCCTCGGGCACGGCGACGAGGTAGGCCGCCGCAGCCTCATGTTCAGGCTTATTCGCGCCATCTTCCGCAACAGGCTCTGCCAGCGGCTGTACGCCGCCATACATCCGCGCTGGACGTTCGGCTTCGCCCGCTGGTGCTCGCTCAAAAGCCGCCTAGGAGGACTGAATAATGAAACCGGTGGACGGGAAGCCTGGGGATACCTTGCCGACTTTGCCTCGGAATACCTTAGAGAGCATCCCGGCGGGGCCGACTTCTTCATCTTCGGCCACCGGCACATCATGCTCGACATGCACATCGCACCATCGGCCCGCCTGCTCATTGCCGGCGACTGGATGAAGTATTTCTCCTACATCGTATGGGACGGACTGGCGTTATCGCTCCTCACCTGCGATTCCACTGACGACTGAAAAGAGACGCCTCCCTGCCTCCTCCTCGTACCTGGTGCCCGGCCTTCCGTACGTGCACCGGGGATAGATGCTGATGCCCCCGCGGGGAGTGAACCGCCCCGTAACCTCGATATACCTGGGGTCCATCAGTTTTATGAGGTCGTTCATGATAATATTGACGCAATCTTCGTGGAACGCGCCGTGGTTGCGGAAGCTGAAAAGGTAGAGTTTCAGACTTTTACTCTCCACCATTCTAAGGTCAGGGATATAGTCTATCCGTATTGCGGCGAAATCAGGCTGCCCGGTCACGGGGCAAAGGCTCGTGAACTCAGGGCAGTTGAGGCCTACCATATAATCCCTTCCGGCATGAGGGTTTGCGAACGTCTCCAGCACATCGGGAGAATAAACCGTCTTATACTCTGTCTGCTTCCCCAGCAGGCTCAGGTTACTGTCCATATAGGTAATTTCTAATTGTTTGGGAGCCAAAAGTAAGAAAAATAGCGACGCCCGCCGGGTCTTGCATCTTTTAAGTATATATCGTATTTTTGCCGTCTGTGTTAATGAATTATTAATCAATTAAACATACTTATACATTTTATTTATGGCAACAACTGCTGACTTCAGGAATGGAATGTGCCTCGACGTAGACGGCACTTATTACTTTATTACCGAATTTCTACACGTAAAGCCAGGTAAAGGCCCGGCTTTCGTCCGCACAAAACTAAAGAACGTAACAACCGGCAGGGTGATAGACAAGACGTGGAACTCAGGTGTCAAAGTTGATGAAGTTCGCATAGAACGCCGCCCATACCAGTTCCTGTACAAAGACGATATGGGTTACAACTTCATGCACGCCGAAACATTCGAACAGATAAGCATCCCCGGAGAAGGCATCAGCGGCGTACAATTCCTAAAAGAAGGCGATACGGTGGAAGCAATGGTACATGCCGCCACCGAAACGATACTGACCTGCGAACTTCCGGCCCATGTGATATTGCAGGTGACATATACCGAGCCGGGCGTAAAAGGCGACACCGCCACCAATACCCTCAAACCGGCCACCGTTGAGACAGGCGCCGAGGTACGCGTACCGCTGTTTATAAACTCAGGCGAGAAGATAGAAATAGACACGCGCGACGGCTCTTACGCAGGACGCGTGAGAGAATAACCCGCACCCGTCATACACACCGGAACCCTTAACTATATGAACAGACTGCCTATCAGGGAATGGGCCGAAGAAGACCGCCCGCGTGAGAAAATGCTGCAAAAAGGGGCTTCGTCGCTGACAAACGCCGAACTCCTGTCGATACTTATAAGTTCAGGCAATCATGAAGAATCGGCCGTCCAGCTCTCTCAGCGTATCCTACGCTCAGTAAATAACAACCTCGTCGAACTGGGGAAGCTCTCAGTCGGCGAACTGTCATCAGGATTCAAAGGCATCGGCCGGGCCAAAGCCGTCGCCATCTCCGCCGCCCTTGAACTGGGACGCCGGCGAGCAGGCAGCGCCGGCATGCCGCACGACAGCGTCAGATGCAGCAGGGACGCATACTCCATCTTTTACCCCATGCTGGCAGACCTCAGCCACGAAGAATTATGGATCGCCATGACCAGCCGGGCCGCCAGGGTAATCGGCAAGGTAAAGATCAGCCAGGGCGGGGCCAACGAAACCTCCGCCGACATCCGCCTGATACTCAAAGCCGCCATACAGTCGCTGGCCTACGGCATCATCCTCTGCCACAACCACCCCTCGGGCAACCTTTTCCCCAGCGCCGAAGACGACGCCCTCACCCGCCGCGTACAAAGCTCCGCCAGCCTTGTCGGAATAACCCTTTCCGACCACCTCATCCTCTCCGGTAACGCCTATTACAGCTACGCCGACGAAGGCAAATTAAGCTGAAATATACAGTGGCGGGCGTATAATAAAAAAGGCTATCCCGGCGGTGTACTGCGGGATAGCCTTTCTGATTTTAAAGCCGGCGGCCGTTATTCGTTGGTTTTCATAAGAGGGTTGGCATCCAGTTCTTCCTGCGGGATGGCGTACTGCCAGCGTATGTCGCCGGCGGGTATATCCAGTTCGCGGCAGAAAGATATGTCCCAGTTGCTCCCGATACGCTTAACGGGCATGTCGAGGCGTTTCAGGTCATACCAGCGGAAGCCTTCGCCCCAAAGCTCGATGCGGCGCTGCGTCATTATCTCTTCCACCAGGGCTGCGCCTGTGTTTGAAGCCTTGTATTCGGGGTCGCGCGTAAGGGCGAACTCCGTCAGCACGGCCTGCGCTTCGGCGTCCTTTCCCTGACGGGCCAGAGCTTCGGCCTTGGTCAGGTAAAGCTCGGCTATACGCATGAAGGCGTAGTCGCCCACGGCGTC
Organism: Tannerellaceae bacterium; assembly: GCA_031266215.1. Taxonomy (GTDB): domain Bacteria; phylum Bacteroidota; class Bacteroidia; order Bacteroidales; family Tannerellaceae; genus DFXE01. The sequence continues at coordinate 3,981 of JAISBL010000022.1, forward strand.
TCCCAGGGAGTTAGCCCTGAACTTGCGGTTCTGGCCGGGGTAAGGGCTAAAGTCGGCGTTAGGCAGGTCGTCTTTGCTTCCCGTCGGGTCCCACCATGCAAGGCGCAGGTCTGTGGGAGATATAAGTTCGTAAGTTCCCAGACCGATGGACTTCACGCCGGTCCGTATCGCCGTAGCGTTGTAGTTCCACGACATATAGGCATAGAAAGAATAGAAGTAGACTGTCTGGTCAGACTTCGTCATTGCTCCCCAGAGGGTTTCCTTCGTGCTGGTGGTAATGGTGGCAAAGCCGTGGTACAACTCGTCGCCCTTCATCAGCGTGTAGCCCTGCTCTTTGGCCTTCTGTATGGCGGCATCGGCGGCTATGGCGGCCGTGGCGTAATCCTGCTGTGCGAGGGCTACGCGGGCTTTCAGGCCGGAGGCCGTCTCCCGTGTGAAGTGGTTGCGGCGGTCGGCGCTCGCAGCGTCTTCGGGTTCATACTCTTCCAGGAGCTGTATCGCCAGGTCAAGGTCTGCATTGATGCTGTTGTACACCTCTTCCACCGTGTTACGGGCCATGGGAGAAGCTTCTGACGACAGGCGCACCGGCACGCCCATCTGGCTGTTGTTGCCGCCTGCCTGATAGCGTTTGGCATACATCTGCACAAGGTTGAAGTGGGCGAAAGCGCGGAAGCACAGGGCCTCGCCCTTGAGGCCGTGGTGCAGCGAGGTGTTCGTATCTTCGTACTGGTCGATATTTTCGAGGATGAAGTTGGCATTCAGTATCCAGCGGTAGTAATATCTCCAGGGCAGGTAGTTATATGTACTGTTGGCGCTACGGTGGGCTATCCACCCGAGCATGTCTTTATGCCATGTGCCTGTACTGTACCAGGTGACGTCGTCGCCCAGCGATTCGCGGCATACGATGTATCCGGGTTCGCCGCCCATACCCTGGCTGCTCCCGTCCTGTGATACCATTTTGCGGTGTATGCCGTTCAGGGCCATACGGAGGTTTTCTATTGATGCGTAAACCGTTGTTTCGGAAGTCTTATTGGTCGGCGCCGTTTCCAGATAGTCTGCCGAGCACCCGGAGAACAGAGCAACTATAACTACGCACAGACTGCTTATTGTATATTTAAACTGTTTCATGACTAATGCTGTTTCGTTGATTTAGAAAGATAAATTAATGCTCGCCGTGACGGTACGCGCCGGCAGGTATGAGTTGTAAACTAACCCGTTGAACTCGGCGGCCGAATTCAAACCCTTGCGGGCGTTGAATTGATAGATGTTTTCTCCGCTGACGGCTACGCGCGCCGACTTGAATCCGATGGGTTGGAGGATGGTGCGGGGTAGTGCGTACGAGAGGGTGATGTTCTTGATGTTAAGAAAATCGGAGCTTACAATCCAGCGCGAAGACTGCCCGTCGAAGTTCGTGGCCTGCGAGTCGTCGAGGCGGGGAACGTCGGTGATGTCGCCGGCTTTTTTCCAGGCCTTCAGCACGTCCACGTGCATGGCGTAGCCGTAGCGGTTGTTCATAAGCGTCCGATAGCCTTCGTCAAGTATCTTGCCTCCCAACTGGTAGGATAAGACCCCGGAAAGCTCAAAGCCCTTCCACCCCAGGGTTAGGTTAAATCCGCCGTATATCTTTGGAATAACGCTTCCGCTGTATCCAAATTTGGCCTTATTGAGGGTGGTGGTCACTTCTACTCCGTTACGTTCGAAGACATCGTTCCCGCGCGCCTGGTTCTCAGCGTCAAAGAGGTATAGAGCCGACCCGGTCTCAGGGTCCACGCCTACATACTGGCGCAGCCAGAAGTCATAGCGCGAGTGGCCTGCTTCGTAACGCTTGGTCCCGTCTACAATTGTGGGGGTCTCTTCCGGCAGGCTTTTGATCACGTTAGTTACCGTGCTCGCGTTCGCTCCTACGGAAACCCTCCAGTCCCTGTTCTTATAAGCCAGATAATCCAGCGTCACTTCAATGCCATAGTTGTCTATACGTCCGAGGTTCCTCTTAACGGCCGATACCCCGGTAGATGTTGGCGTGGGCACTTCAAAAAGCAGGTCTTTGGAGTAGCGGTTATAGTATTCGATAACACCGGTGAGACGTCCGAACAGGCCGAACTCAACGGCTGCGTCTGAGGAAACGACCGTTTCCCATACCAGTTGCCTGTTGCCGTACGAGTCGAAGTAGATGCCCTGTTCGTCCTTATTGTTATATCCTACGCCGTAAAGGGTCTGGTAGGCAAAGTATGTTATCGAACCGTCCGTCATCACGTTGTCATTACCTGTTTCGCCGTAAGAGGCTCTTACCTTCAGGTTATTGATCCATGACAGGTCTTTGAGGAAGCCTTCCTGGTCAATCCTCCACGAAGCCCCGAACGACCAGAAGTCGCCCCAGCGGCTTTCTTTGAAGAAGCGTGATGATCCGTCGTGGCGGTAGGATGCAGAGGCGTAATAGCGGTCTTTGTAATTGTAGTTGGCCCTGAAGAGGTAGCCTTCCTTAGTGTAGTTGTTGGTATACGAGGTGAGGCTGCTGATGTTGACAAAGTTACCGAACTCGTGCAGCCCGGCTACTATCTCTCCCTGCCTGAAGCCGTAGTTATACTGCCGGCGGTAAGAGTAGTTTTCATGCCCTGCGAGCAGGTCTATTTCATGGTCTCCGAACGCATGCCTGTAAGTAAGCAGTTCGTTAAACTGGGAGATGAGGTAGCTGTTTTGCGTGATAGAGAACCGTCCGGTGCCCTTCCCGTCTCCCACAAGCGTATTTTCATATCTGCTGCTGCGCAGGTTACGGTTTTCCAGGTTACCGCTCAGGTTCAGTTTCAGGCCGTCGATGATGGTAAATTCCATATATCCGCGCCCTGACATCTGGCTGCGTTCGCTCGGGCGTTCATTCAACAGTGTTTCTACAACAGCGTCGCGGCCGGGGTCTGTCAGACGTGTGCTTTCATAGTCATATATCTTCCGTCCGCCGTCGTCAAGGATGTACGCCCCGGTTTCAGGGTCATGTTTATGCACCGGATAGATAGGCGCCATACCGCGGGAATAACGGAAGATATTGTTATATGAGTTGCTGCTGTCCAGATCGTCGGATACGGAGGATTCCGACTGGGAGCGCGTGGCGGAGATGTTCATCCCTGACTTGAACCATTTGACCGGGTATATGTTGAAATTCACGCGCCCGGTGAAACGTTCCATACCGGTCCTCAGGGCATAGCCTTCGTTGTTCTGGTAGCCAAAGGAGGCAAAGGCGTCGCTTTTGTCGGTCTTTGATGAATAAGAGATATTGTAGTCCTGGAAATGGCCGGTGCCGAAAGTTTCCCCATACCAGTCCAGGTCGTCTCCATAGAGCAGTTGGGTCGCGGCAGGGTTCAGCTTGCCGTCGGTTCCTACTATCTCTCCGCCGGCTACTCCCTTAAAGGGGTTATACGTAAGCCTCTTGTAGATATTGTCGGTAGCGCTCTGCGCCGCTTTTGCCGCATCTTCCTTGGCGCTGCCGTACTGGTACATGTTTTTCATCATCTGCCATTGTGCGGGATAGTACTGCCATACGTCCAGACGTTCATATTCGGGAATGCCGCGCTGGGAGAATCCCTGGGATACTGATACGTTTACCGTATGTGAACCGTTCTCGCCTTTTCCCTGCTTGGTGGTAACGAGGATGACGCCGTTACCGGCGCTCGAACCGTACAGGGAGGTTGAAGAGGCGTCTTTCAGGACGGTCAGCGATTCTATATCGTTGGGGTTTATGTCCATGAAGCTACCGTCAAAAATAGCGCCGTCAAGAACGATCAGCGGGTCGGTACCGGAGTTAATAGAGCCGAATCCGCGGATACGGAATGTAGGCGTAGCTCCCGGCTGTCCCATACCGGAGGTGACCTGTAACCCCGGCACGTTTCCTTCCAGAGCTGTCGTCACGTTTGTGAGGACGCGTTTTTCAAGAGCCTGCGCTCCGATAGCTGTGGCCGAGCCGGTGAACGAGCTTTTTCTCGCGGTACCGTAAGCTACAACCATTACTTCGTCCAGAGCCTGAAGATCAGAAGCAAGTACAATCCGGAGATTTGCTCTTGCACTGACTTCCTGTGTTATCATTCCCACGTACGAAACGACCAGCGTTGCGCCCTGGGGAGCGTTTAAGCTAAACTTACCGTCGTAGTCGGTCACCGTCCCGGTGGAAGTTCCTTTTACTATAATGGATGCACCGATCAAAGGTTCTCCATCGTCACCGTTCACAACACCGGTTATACCGGACTGTTGTGCAATCAGGCATTGTACTCCCAGACACAAGGAGAACAATAAGGTAAAAACAAATTTCTGCTTCATAAATAAACTGTATTAATTCATTAATATGTGAATAAGTACGGATGTATATAAAATACAAAAGTGGCTTACCCTTTTAAAAAGGATAAGCCACTTTTGCTATGTATAGAATAATGGAATATATTGACGCGCACGCACGCGTGTTTTACGTAACTGTCTGCATACTGTGTGTGTGTGTGTGTGTGTGTTCATGTCTGAATGTTTTTATGGCCAAGTGCAAACATAAGTTATTTATACGAAACAACCGTTATGATCGGCAAGATTTATGCAAAAAATACCAAACTCCCGGGATGAATGGTTGCGCATATTGGACGCCTGCGGTGGCGGCACACACATATCGGGGAAGCCGGTCTTCCCATATCAGGAACAGTCCGGTAGATAGATTATAAAAGCCCCGGCGCCCGCTTACGTAACCTTCGACATAAGAGAAATCCTCACGCGAGCGACGCCACGGGCGCATTTTACAGGAACGCCTCCTTATCCTGTCGGACAATCATTTTATCCAAAGTTTTTGAAGCACCTTCATAAGCCTTTATGAAGCACCTTCACAAGGCCCTATGAAGGACCTTCATAAGCGTTAGTGAAGGACCTTCATAAGGGCTATGAAGGACCTTCAAAAACGCTGATCAATCGCCTTATTAAACGTTAATGAAGTATCTTCTTAAGTATTAGTGAAATACCCTGCCTGATCCCTCTCCCTGGTTGTCACTGCTGATGACGACGAAGGGGAGCGGTTGATTTTCTTACATCGAACTCGGGTACGTATTTGTGAGTCTTATAAGACTTTTAGGCTGATAGGCTGATTTTCTCAGAACCCGGTATGAGGGGAAAAGAGGTGGTGGTGTTATTCGGAGAGTTTGAATCGGAGGCGGAGCCTTCCTTCGGCGTAGTCGTAGTTGAGGAGCCGGAAGCGGCTGATCTCTGAGGTGTTGGTTACGTGGGCGCCTATGCAGGCGCAGATGTCGTAGTCGCCGACGCGTACTATGCGCAGTGTGTCGCCTGCATCGGAGGGTAGCTTGCCGAGGTCTGCCAGCAGGGCGGCTTCGTGGCGGGGGAGGTAGTCGATGGTGACGTCGAGGTGGCGGTCGATGACCTGGTTTACCTGACGCTCTACCTCGGCCATCTCTGCGGCCGAGGGTTCGTGGTCGAGGAAATAGTCGCATTTGCTCTTCTTCCTCTCTATATGGGCGTTGTGAGAACGAGCGCAGCCGAACATCCTCACCATTGTCTGGTTGAGGATGTGCTCTGCCGTGTGCATGGGAGGATGCTCGGTTTTATTGTGCTCGTTAAGCGGCGGGATCAAAGCCATCCGGGGTTCTGTGTGAGGTTGCCTTTTGACTTGTCTATCTCGCTCTGGTCGATTGGGAAGTAGCGGTAGCGCTCTGTCCATCCTTTGTTGCCGACGCGCTGGACTATGCCGTTTACCCTGACGGGGTATCCGGGAGCGGAGGGGCCGAGGATTTCGTCGCCTTTGTCGAAGCGCATAATGTCGAACCAGCGTTGCATCTCGTCGGTGAACTCAAAGCCGCGTTCCTGGAAAAGGATGTCGAGGTTTGACTGCCTGCCGCCGTTGAGCTGTATGCGGTGGAGGTTGTCGGCGAAGGCCCTGTCTCTCACTCTGTCGAACCATTCCTGTGAGACGGTGGCGTTGCCGTTTATGCGGACGTCAAGCTCTGCGCCAAGCAATAGCACGTCGGCGAAGCGGAACATGCGGAAGGAGGCGTAGTAATTGTTGAGCGGGTCTACGGGTGTGGACGTTTCCTTGCGGGGATGGTACTTGTAGTGGCCGAGGCCTTCGGCGTTGGCCTGGTTGACAGTGTCTATTTCAAAGCGGCTCCCGGTGGGGAGTTCTCCTTTTGACTCCATTTCCTGAACTTTGGCTATCTCGGCGGCGTAGACTATGACTGTGCCTTCGCGGCGGCGGTCGCCGGGTTGAAACATGTTATAGATGCCGAGCGACATGGTGAGTTCGCCGTAGCCGTGCATTAGTCCGCCCTGTTCGGCGCTTCTGGGGTCTACGATGCCACGACCGCCGACACCACGGAGGATGACGCACCCTTCGTTTGAGTTGTTGCCGGCAAAGGCTACTTCATAGATGCTTTCAGATTTCCATTCGCCGTCTTTGAGCCAAAGGTGTAGGTAGTCGGGGTCCAACTGGTAGCGGTTGCTACCGATGATCTCGCTCATGTCGTTGAAGGCGGACGGGTAACGGCTTTCGTCACGGTGAAAGAGGATGGTCTTTGCGCGCAGCACCCTGGCGGCGTCGCGGCAGATACGTCCCTGTTGCGTGGCGGCCCTTTCGGGGAGATATTGTGAGATGTTGTCGTCAAGCTCGGAGATGATAAATTCGTAAGCTTCCTGGCGCGAGGCCTTGCCGACGGTGTACATATCGTCTACGGAGAGTATCTCTTTGATGAGGGGGAACTGCTCGTAGCCGGTGAAGATGTAGTAGTAGAAGAGGGCGCGATAGAAACGGGCTTCGGCGTCTATGGCGTGTACGAATGCCGGGTCGAGGCCACTGGAGTTGACTTTGTCTATTACGATGGTAGCGGCCATGACACCGTCGTAGACGCCGTGATCCCATTCGTTCCACCAGCTACCGTAACCCCATTCGCCGAAGGCTCCTGCAGCGTCGAAGGTGAAGTTGTCCCACTTTACCTTGTAGGCGTCGCTGGAGACTTCGCCCCCTGTGACTACTTCGTCCGACAGAAGGGCGCAGTAGCTGTGTATTTCCATCAGTCTGGTCTGCACTTCGTTCATGACGTCGTACAGGCCCATCATGACCTGTTCTTCTGTTTTGTAAAATTCTTCTTCCGAGAGTTGTGTCCTGGGGTTGATGTCCAGGAAACTGTCGCATGCTGTGACGGATATTAAAGCGAGGCATACGGCGGAGGATATTATCTTTTTTCTCATAATGCTGTGTCTTTTAAAGTGAACTTAGAATGTGATGCTTGCTCCGATGGTGAACGTCCTTGCCTGGGGATATGTTCCGGCATCGTAACCGTTGCGTGTGCCTACTTCGGGATCCAGTCCGGAGTAGCTGGTGGCGGTGAAGAGGTTTTCACCCTGGACAAATAGGCGTAGCTTATTTATGAGAGCTTTCCGGGTGATTGCCTGCGGCAGGGTGTAGCCGAGTTGCAGGACTTTGAGGCGGAAGTATGATCCGCTTTCAACATGCAGTGTGGATACTACCTGGGTGTTGCGCGAGTCGGCTTCTATGATCCTGGGTATCCAGTTGGAGGTGCCTTCGCCGTGCCAGCGTTCGAGGTAGCTCCTGTCCCAGTTGGCGAAGCTGACGTTGGGGCGGCGGTATAGCTTGTAAATCTCGTTGCCCTGCACGCCCTGGAAGAAGACGCTGAAGTCAAACCCGTTCCAGTCGGCGGTGAGCGTCAGTCCGTAAGTCCAGTCGGGGTTGGGGCTGCCTATCATCGTACGGTCGTCGGCGGTGATGCCGTTTTTCCCGTCGAGGTCTTTCCAGCGGATGTCGCCGGGTTGCGCTCCGGGCTGTATAATCGTCCCGTCGGGATACTTATTATTGTCAATCTCTGCCTGGTTCTGGAAAATACCGTCGTGCACGTAGCCGAAGAAAAAGCCGTAAGGCCTGCCGTTCTCGCGGTATGTCACCTGCCCGCCCAGTCCGCCGAGCATATTATCTATACCTTCGCGGTCGTTACCCTGGTCGGTTACGGTGTTTTGCACGTAGGAAGCGTTGGCTCCGAAGCCCAGGTTGACGTTTCCGGCCCTCATCTTGTAAGAGAGGTCAAACTCCCATCCCTCATTGCTGACTGTTCCTGCATTGACGTTCATACCGTCGTATCCCGAATACATCGGCAGGGCCATCCAGAGGAGCATGTCCTTTGTTTTTTTGTTGAAGTAGTCTACCGATATGGCGAGCGACCTGAAGAAACGGAGGTCGATACCGAGGTCGGTCTGTTCAGACGTCTCCCACCTGAGGTCCTGGTTTACGTATCCGGAGGGCTTCATACCCATGTGCACTTCTCCGCCGGAGACGGCGCTTACGTTGAGCCAGCCGCCGAGCAGGTTGCTCATCATACTTGTATAGAGGAAGGAGCCGATGTTTTCATTACCGTTCTGCCCCCAACTGGCGCGTATCTTGGCGAACTCGAACCATGACGGACGATCTTCCATGAAGCTTTCGTTCGTGATCGCCCATCCGGCGGATATTGAGGGGAAGATGGCGAATTGGTTCTTTTTACTGAAATTGGAAGAACCGTCGCGGCGGATGATACCTTCTATAAGGTACTTCTCGTCGTAGTTATAGCTCAGGCGCCCGAAGACGGAGGAGAGGCGGTGATCGCTGGCTCCGCCGTGTATCCTTTCGTTTTCGGAAGGGCCTGTGGCGGAGTCGATATAACCTTTGTCAAGGTTTTCTTCCATTAACCCAAAGTCTTGTCCGTAAAGGTCCGAATAGCTACTTGACATCATGGTTGTACCGACAAGTGCGCTGATGTTATGTTTTCCCAGCGAGACGTTATATGAAAGCAGGTTCTCCCACTGCCAGGTGAGGGATTCGTTTTTCCGGTCGAACACCTGTGAGGTTTCATTTCTTGAAGAAGCGTTCAGGGTGTATACGGGGATTATACTGCGGTCGGAAGAGAATCCGAAATCATATCCCAGCGTGGTCTTGAAGCTTAACCCCGGTAGCAGTTTAAAGTCAAGGTTGAAGTTGGCCCCAAATATCTGCGATATACGTTTCTGATTGTTACGCACACTGAGTGCGGCAATGGGGTTGACTACGTCTTCGGCTCCCAGGATGTTGTACACTCTGCCGTCCGAAGCTGTCACGTAATTAGGATAAAGCGTTCCGTACTCTGCGATCTTCGCCGGGTCGGTCTGGTAGACAGATTCCGTGGGCGGGAGCATGTTCATGGACGAGATGATCCCTCCCTGCTCGCTGTTGACTACATTGCTGCCGAAGGTCTCGGCGCGGGAGTAGTTGACTTTGGCGTCAAACACGATGTTGTTGAGCCAGGTGCGTTCACTGGTTTCCAGCAGGGTCTGCGAATAGTTGAGACGTACGTTGTAACGTTTGTAGTCGGCGTAGTCTTTGGCAAAGATACCCTTTTGGTCTACGATGCCGAGCGATGCATAGTAGGCGTTTTTTTCACCTCCGCCGCTCAGCGAGACCTTATGGTTGATCAGAGGAGCGTCGTGGTAGGTCATCTCTTCCTGCCAGTCGGTATTTGTCGCTACGGATGTGGGGAAGTAGAAGTTGTCTCCCCTTCCTGCGTTCGCTCCCATTTCGTTCATGATCATCTGGTATTCCTGACCGTTCATCAGGTCCAGCTTCTTTGCGGGATTCTGGAGGCCGTAGGAGAATTCGTAATTGAATACTGCCTTGGTATTTTTGGCTCCATTTTTGGTTGTGACCAGTACAACGCCGTTGGCGCCCCTGGCTCCGTAGATTGCAGCCGAGGCGGCGTCCTTTAATACTTCTATTGATTCCACATCCGAAGGATTAAGGAAATTGATCCCGTTAGACGAAGGCATACCGTCAACGATGTACAACGGGTCGGAGTCGTTAACCGTCCCTATACCGCGGATGCGTATTTTGGCATCCATGCCGGGCTGTCCGGAGTTGGAAATGATCTGCACGCCGGAGACCTTGCCCTTCAGGGCGTTTTGCACCGTTGTTGGCGTTTCCAGATCAAGGTCGCTGGAGTTCACACGGCTTATGGCCGCCGTAACTACGCTTTTCTTCTGAACGCCGTAACCCACAACCACCACTTCGTCCAGCGATTGTGAATCTTCCTGCAGGGAGACGTCGTAAACGGTTTTCCCTGCGACTATTGTTACTTGCTGGGACGTATAGCCCAGATAAGAGAATTGCAGTTCGGAACCGACAGGCGCCGTCAACTCATAATTGCCGTCCAGATCGGTACTGGCACCGTTTGTGGTTCCCCGTTGGACAATACTGACACCTATCAGAGGCGTATTATCAGCCTTTGACGTAACAACTCCTCTTACCCTGACATTCGATTGCGCCATGGCGCAGAACGTACCAGACAAAAGGCATAAAGCGATCATCATCGATTTTATTACAATCCCGGATTGTAATCTAACTAACATTGTTTTTTTATTCATAACAGATCATATTAAGTGAAATTGATGTTCATTCAGTAGGCATTGAAAGGCGCCTTAAAATCTTTGCGTAAGGTGGATACTCCTTTTGAGGGGAAGTCTTTGGGAATTTGCTGTGTAACCGTTCCTCTGGCGGCCCATTCGGCCCCTCGCAACAGGGTTACCTGAAAGCCGGTGCATTCCATGGAGTAACGCAGTTCGGGGTCATTACCGGCGTGTCCCAGAACGTTGACAAATACTTTTCCTTTTCCGTATTTAACCGTCCATAGCACAGGCTCATCGCGTCCCTCGGAAGCGTTCCCTACAACTTCGTATGCAGTAGCGAGTATATCTATATTCCGGGCGGGGCCTCTCAGGCGGGCGTATAGTTCGTCTTTAAAGTGCTCCCATACAGTTGGCAATCCCTTCAATATAGGATGTTCGGTGTTTCGGTGTACTACGGTAAAGGGATGTTGCAGGCCGTGGTATCCGGCTGCTCCGGGCGAGTAGTCGTACACGAACCGGTCGTTTTTCCAGTATACATACGGACCGTCTTTTTCGTTTCGCCCGTTCCAGGCTCCCAGGCCTACCATATTATTATACTCTTCCCAGTCGTCCATCGGGATAATAGATGAATGTATAACAACGACCCCTCCCCCGTTGGAGACAAATTGCTCAAAGTCTTTGCGGGTTTGTTCTACCCAGGTTGCGCCGCCGTAATTGATTACCACCAGATCATATTTGCTGAAATCAGGCCGGTAAGATTCCATACTTTCTCCCCGCTGCGGCGTTGCGAGGATATCGACCGTAAACAGTTCGCTGTTTTCCAGTATCATTTTTACAGCTTCGCTTCCTCCCTGCCACCAGTGGCTTCCGTCCTGCCCGGTGACGATCATTGTTTTTATTTTCTGCGCCTCTGTGCCGGAGCAGAAAAGGCATATGACCACCGCCAGGAATAAAAATCTTTTCATGTCGTTATGTCTTTAAAATGAAATGCAATCATAAACCCACTTTACTGAAAGGTTGTTCCCCTCTTCGTCAACCGTGAATTTCCCGTTCAGGAAGTAACGGCGGTACAGTTCGAATTTTTTATCGTTGTTGCGATCTTCCAGAACCAGCGTACGCTCTGTGGAAAGAACGACCTCTGATTTGTACTTTACTTCTTTCGTGTGGTAGTCTACAATGACATAGTACGTCTTGAAGATGTCGAAATATGGATAGTGTCCGTTGTCGGAACTGAAAAGAAAGACTTCTTCCAGTTGCGGGTCATCGTCCATCTGGATCAGTTTGGACTGATGTACGCCGAATCCCCTTAGCTGTACTTCGGGAGGATATTTGTCCCACAACCGTACTTCGCTGGTATGATATTGCGACCATGTTTTACCGGCGAAAACTATCAGTATAAAGGAGAGTATAACAAGTTTTTTCATTTGTTTTTGTTATTACGCTGATTGAAGAAAGGGTTTTTCGAAATTTTGCTTTGCAATATTACGCCCCTATTTTCTTTCAAAGGTGCGAATACCTGTCAAAAAAAGTTCGATATCTATCATTTCTGTATTGTGAAATATATTGCCTTGTAAGCAGGTATATAAAATAACAGGTGATCGTTTCGCGCAAATGTAAAATAGTGTATATTTGCGGAAAATTAGCAAAATCAATAGTAATGAAACATATCTCTATATCCTTGTTACGTATCTTAACTGGCGTAGCATTAATAGCGCTCACAGCGTGCGGCAAATCGGAATTTGTAGTTGAAGGAGTTGTTGCCGGAGCCGACGGACAGGTTATTTATCTTGAAAATGTAGGCATATCATCAGTGCAAACGATGGACTCGCTCAGACTCACAGCGGCCGGCAAGTTCACTTTTAAAAAGGAACGTCCGCAGTATCCGGATTTCTACCGTCTGAGGCTGAATAACCAGTGGATCAACTTTGCCGTTGATTCGACGGAGACCCTCACGTTTGCCGCCGATGCCGGCACGTTTGCCACCTCTTACAGCGTAGAAGGCTCGGAAAATGCAAAAGCAATCAAGGCGATAACCCTGGCCCAGCTTGACGCCAACCAGGCTATCGGGAAGCTGAGGAAAGAACGGGAAGGTAATCTGATCCCCGATACTACATATCAGGCGCAGGTTGCCAGAGTGGCCGATGACTACAAAGAGTTTGCCTTACGGTATATTTACACGGCGCCCATGTCGACAGCCGCATACTTTGCTTTATTCCAGCAGATAGACGGATTGCTTTTTTTCGACCTCTACAACAGGGACGACTCTAAAGCCTATGCAGCCGTAGCAACGAGCTTCGACCATTATTACCCGGGTGGCACGCGCGCCCGGCATCTGCATAACCTGGCGCTGCAATCTATTAAAGTTATCCGCCAGCAGCGCGCTATAAACGAAAATGCGGTAGACGTGAAGGAAATAAACTACCTTGACATATCGCTGCCTGATCTGAGGAATGAAAAGACCTCCCTCTCTTCCATAGCCAAAGACAAAACTGTGCTGGTCAACTTTACCGCTTATCAGACAGAATGGTCGTCTGAGCTTAACATGACTCTGGGCAGCCTGTACGAAAAGTATAACCCTGGCGGATTGGAAATCTATCAGGTATCGTTGGATTCAGACACTCATTACTGGAAGAACATATCGTCTAAATTGCCCTGGATATGCGTGCGCGATCCGGAATCGGTTTATTCACAGATAGCCGCCCTGTACAATGTAAAGCAACTGCCCGCCCTTTTTCTGATCGACAAAAAAGGTAACCTCGTAAAACGTATTGAAGAGTTGGAAACGCTGGAAGCGGATATTCGCAGGTTGTCCAGGTGATTATAAACCGGCAACTGTCGAAACCCGCTCCCAAATGCATATGTGAAGCCTGTACGGCTATGCGCTTACTTTATTTACAAGCCTGATGCGTTCTTCAGTGTCTGTCAGGTCGCTCATCTTATCCATTCCAATATCCAGTATATCCACATCACCTGTGTGAAGAAGATACTTCAGGCTTTCGTTTTTCTTTTCCGGGTCATTGGCAAATGTGCCCTCTCCGTATATTTTCATGCTGATAACACCTTTACCCGCCTTGTGTAGTTGCGTAACCACCGGAGCCACATTCTCTACTGTGTCGTCCATGCGAGGGCCGAAAGGATTGTAACGGCAGTGGCATGTATCCACCCACGGCTCTTTCACTGCTGCTTTAACAGCATCCAGCGAATGACATGAAATGCCATGCGCACGTATCACCCCTTTTTGTTTGAGTATGTCCATCGCTTCCATATAGTCGCTCAACTCAGTGACCCAACTGCCCGTAGTGAGACAGTGGAGCTGTACGCCGTCAATATACTCTGTCTGCAATTCTTTAAGGAACCGGTTGACAATATCGTTTATGTTCAATCGCTCTGCATTCCTGGTGGCGAACCATATTTTTGTAAATATTGTGAAGTCCCGGCGCGGGTATATCTTCAGTGCATCCCCCAGGATCGTATGCGTACCGTACGAATCTGCGGCGTCAAACATACGCACGCCACGCTGGTATATATCACGTATCAGTTGTACGCTGTTGTCATGTCCGTTGCGCGTAAGATTAGAAACTCCTCCGCCTGCACGTATTCCGGTCCCCATACATAAACGTGTGGTTTTTATTCCTGTTTTACCTATTTCTACAATTTCATACGGATCATGAAATTGTGCGGTCTGTTGAATTTCTGCGTTACCTGTCAACCAAAGTCCGCCCAGCCCCATTGTGCCGGTCTTAATAAAAGTACGTCGTGTGTATTTCATAAATATAAAGGGATTAAAATTAGATAATCAGTGAGCGCAAAAATAGAGTATTTTAAAATACAGTGAAGATAAGACTCAGAGAAATTACAGCTTATTCTCAAACAGATACAAAAAATAACGCAGTCCTTTAGGGAAGAGGTTTGTGCCACACCGGGCCTTTCACACCGGACGTTTATTTTATATAAGTTGCGCATATGTAAAAATATTATATTATTTTTGCGTCCATTGAATTTTGTATTTGGTATTTTATTAACTCAATTTAAATTTCTACGTGCATGAAAAAGTTAATTGTTATTGGTGTCTTTTCTTTTTGTATGGTAGTTGCCGCCGGAGCTCAGGAGATTTTTCAAAAGGGAACAAGTGTAGTAAATATTGGTGTCGGACTGGGATCGGATATTCCTATTGAGGCTTCTTACGAGTATAGCGTCGTAGATGGACTGATCGACGGACAGAACGGAGCCATTGGTATTGGAGCTTATCTGGCCTATTATGGAAGTAGCCAGACGTTTGGCGATGCCAAGATAAGTTATAACGACATCGTGGTCGGTGCAAGGGGAGCTTTCCATTATCAGTTTGTTAACAAACTGGATACCTATGCCGGCCTGATGCTGGGCTATGACATTGCCTCCGCTAAAGGCTCAGGGAGTGGGGTGACTGCTACAGCCTCCGCCAGTGAGTTTGCCTTATCGGCTTTTCTGGGAGCGCGTTATGCTTTCACTCCTTCCGTAGGCGCTTATGCAGAGCTGGGTTACGGCATTGCCTATCTTAGTGTAGGTATTGCCCTGAAATTCTGATATTATCAGCGTTGCATAATAAACGGCGCACACCCCGCAAAGGGATGTGCGCCGTCTTTGTCAGGGGACTTCGGTAATTTGTTATTACTGCCCGGTAAAATATGTACTTTTACTCATGTGGTACTTTTGTTGTTTGCAGGTACAAAGTTATCGCTAAAAGGGTTGATACTCCATTGCGGAATATCAGCCCTTAATTATGAGGGCTGTTATGTTTTTAGCTTACTGCCGGTGAGATTTATCACTCGCGGACTGCTGTTTACGGGTTTATCGGATTATGGGTTAAAAGACTGATCCACAACAGGCAGTGAGCAGCGCTGGTGATGGCGGAAATATGCACGGGTTGGTTTGGTGAATGTTTGTACCTGTCTGAGGCCGGGAATAGTGAACTATTAGGTTGAAAACAGCACGGCGGAGGTGAACTTCAGGGATGGTTTTGATGAGGGTATTCGGTTGATATACAGTAGCTTTGTCACGTAATTTAAAATTATTCAATATGAAACATCTTGGTTTTTTTCTCGTGGCGGCTCTTGTCGCCACTTCCGCCTGCAGCAGAGCAGGCGATCCTGAAGAAGGTGGCGTAACTATCGAAAAGGGACGGCTCGCCTTCATCCTTCCCGATGCCGGGAGGGCAGTTACTTATGCCACCACTGGTGAAGGCGCCGAAAACGGCGCCGATAATGATCTCCTCGGCATTTACATGTTTGGCGCGGATGATAAATTCATCAGCCGTACTACGCATACCTACAGCGAGGGTACGCCGGAGTCCGGAGGGCGTAAGTTCACAGTCTCCGTC
>JAISBL010000079.1 GCA_031266215.1 Tannerellaceae bacterium
TTTCACTGCCCTTAAACAAAACCAGTATCTCTAAGACGCTCATCATGAAAAGACACAAAACTATTGAACGATTGTTCGATGAAAATTTCTGGGGTACGCAATGACGAAGTCAGGAAAAAGTAAACTTATCCATTTTTTTCTTTTTGCTGGGGAATTTCCATCCGTAATTGTCTTATTCCAGCATTTTTACAAGTTCCCTTTTCATATCTTCATCAATATCACGGTAGCGGGCAAAAGCCTGGCTCCCATCCTTGTGGCCTGAAAGGGCGCCGACAAGGTTGGGATCTTTTACCTGCTTATACAGATTGCCAACAAAACACCGGCGGGCAAGATGTGATGATGCAATTTCATTGATGGGACGCTTCTCCTCTTCCCTTGTTGTCGGATTGAGTACCGTTACAATACGTGTTATACCCGACAATACGAATATCTCTCTTATAGCATAGTTGTAACTTTGTTTTGGTATGTAGGGAAATAAGGTGCCGCCTTCAAAACCGGAGTATCCGGAAAGTATTTCCTTTGCTATGGAGTTAAGGGGGACACGCACCGTTACAGGATGATCGTCCTTTGTCTTACGGGGTATGTATTCTATTGCGTCATTAATGATACTCTGCTTCGTTAATTTGTACAGGTCGGATATCCGGCAACCGGTGAGGCATTGAAAGACGAATATGTCACGTTGTACGGCAAGGCCCGGACGGGAGGATAAATCGGTGTTGTAAATCCGGTTACGCTCTTCAATCGTGATATAGACGGGTGTGCCGTACAGGTCGGGAGTTTTTTCGTAGTTCCTGAAAGGACGGTTTGACGTTTTGTCCGTATTATAACACCAGTTGAAGAAGGTACGCAGTTCGGTAAACAGGGCATTGATGGTATTCGTCCCCCTGGGATGCGGCATTTTCTTTTTATACTTCACACCGGTTATGGCCTGTAACCTGTCATAAAGCTCACGCTGACGGTAGTATAATTCATGCTCAGTCCTGAAAAAATTCTCAAAGTCAGTTATCATGCTGTCTGTAATATTGTCTGTCTCCAGTCTGAAATCCGGATTTTCCTTAATTGAGACAAAGAGTTCGAAACGTTGCAAAGCGCGTTTTAATACCATGAAGCCTGCCTCCCTCGCTTTCGACAGCTTTCGTTTTTCCATAAACTCATCAAAAGCTTCGAAGAATGTTTGTCGTTGAATCTCATCCTGCTTTGGCCCGGGGGAATTAAACTTACTCACAACGCCCTTCAACCATCCATCGGCAATATTCTTTTTATCCGATTCATTGAAAGCGTCATGTATAGCCTTTATGATGCCGCCCAGCTTCTCTTTCTGTGAGGAAAGAGAGGAGAGCGTCTGCCTGCGTTCGTCATTCATCAGCCGGAAATTGGGGATAATGATTTGCCGGGCTTTGACGTCCCAGTATTCCGACGGGATGAAAATGCCGGTCTTTGCCCGCTGGTTTATGTGTCCGTGGGAAAACCGGACTAATATTTCCTGCTTTTGGGTAATATCCAGCTTTGTGGAAAGTGATAAGTAAAGAGTCGCCATAATTATGATTTTTAAGTACGCTACAAAGATAAATATATAATTTATTTCGGCGAATATTTGGCGAGATAATTTCAATCTAATGAAATTCAATGAAACTTATCGCAATATTTATTGCCTGTAAATCCTCTGATATATATTGCATTAAATTCAAAATACAGCTATCTCTCAAAGAATCAATATACTTCAAATTGCACTGTTTGTATTCCACGATAGAAAAAATACAATTCATGTCAGAGAAAACTAACCTCATGAAAAATGAAATCCGTCTAGCCGGAGATAAAGTCCGTCTCAGGTGAAACAGGTTTCATTTCACGTGAAATGAAACCTGTCTCACCTGAGATAAGGCCGTGTTTCAGGTGAGATGATATCTGTTTCACGTGAGATAGAACCTGTCTCACGTGAGATATGAACAAATTCCCGGGTAAATAAAAAAACCTCTTGCGCTTTTTAATCCGTCCCGCATAACATAGAGCTAATCATCCAATTAATCCGGCATGAACAGCTTAACTGAAATTTCAGTCAGTCTTGCCGGCATCATTTTTGAGCATGCCTGCGTATTCTTACAAAAAAGCCCGGTATAACCCGGACTGAAAGCTGTCACTCGAACGTATCAGGTGATCTCACGCAACTGTGGAAACACACCCCTGTTGAACAGCTTCGCAGTTCTGCAGGTGGGGTGCTGTCTATACCCCGAGATGCGCCCTGAAGGAAGGGCTTGCACGAGTTACCTGTCTCAGACGTTTTCCGGCGTCAGCACACACCGAAAGACAGTGCACGGGCGCGTTCTTCTACATTGCCGGCATGCTTTGCCGGGGGTATTTTGTGCTGCTGCGCAAATATTATACCTTTAACGCCGGACTTTCAGGGCGGATATGCAATTATTATGCGGGAGTATAAGGCCATTTGAAAGAGCGGGAAATACATATTAATCAGATATAAACATGAAGAAACCATTTACAATTTTAGCTACAATCCTGCCCGTCATTGCAGGATGCGCAGGATGCAGCCGGTCAGGCGCACTGTCGGATGAGATCATCACGGTCGATGTCACGGCCGGCTACCCCGCGAAG
Organism: Tannerellaceae bacterium; assembly: GCA_031266215.1. Classification (GTDB taxonomy): domain Bacteria; phylum Bacteroidota; class Bacteroidia; order Bacteroidales; family Tannerellaceae; genus DFXE01. The sequence continues at coordinate 2,608 of JAISBL010000079.1, forward strand.
GAACTGGTCCTTCAGGACTTTATGGATGTGGAATACATCCCGCTGGAAACTACCGAAGAGTTTGTCACCCAAGACCTGGTGCTGGATATAAGCAGGAACAGGATAATACTCAGGAACCATCCCGAAGACGGTAATATCTTTATCTTCGACAGGAACGGTAAAGCCCTGAAAAGGATAAACCGCAAGGGGCAGGGCACTGAGGAATATACGGTTTATATGAGGGTCGCGCTGGATGAGGACAACGGCGAACTGTTTGTCAACGACCGCCCCAGGGACAGGATAGTGGTGTATGATATGGACGGGAATTTCAGGCGTATCCTTAAACAGGACGAGAAGGTCAGCTTCGGTTATATGTATAACTTAGACAATGAAAACCTGATATGCAGCAAAAACCGGAAAGAACAGCGGCCATTCGCCGTCATATCCAGGCGGGACGGAAGCGTTACGGGGGAAATACAAATCCCGTTTAAAGAGGGGATATCGACAACTGTGGAGTTTGAAATGAATGGCGGGACTTACACCACGGGGCCTGACACATATAAACCGGTAATCCCGTGCGTTGACGGCCTGATACTTACCGAAGAATCATCCGACACGGTGTACATGTACCGGTCCGGCCACCGCATGACGCCTGTCATAGTAAGAACCCCGCCTGTTGAGTCGATGGCCCCCAGAGTGTTTCTTTTCCCAAGCCTTTTTACCGGCGGTTATTACTTTATGGATGCAGTGAAAACAGAAATTGACCTGAGTAAAGACGAGTGGTTCCCGACGACCCGCCTGGTGTACGACAGGCAGGAGAAGGCCATATTCAGGTATACCGTCTACAATGATGATTACACCGACAGGACGCCTGTAATGATTGATAAGTCAATCCCCATCATGAATGGGGAGATAGCAGCCTGCCAGAGCCTTGATGTCGGCCAACTCATTGAAGACTACGAAAACGGAAAGCTGAAGGGCCGCCTGAAAGAGGTTGCCGCCGGCCTCGACGAAGAATCCAACCCGGTCATAATGCTAATAAAGCATAAGAAACCCTGAGCCCGGAGTAATAAGATAAACCGCGCCCGTGGCGGCCCGGCGCGCGGATAAGAGCAATCTGTTTCATATCGATACCGGCCCGACGCATGGATGATTGCCCGGCATCCGGACAGGGCGTCTGTCTGATGCCGGGCAATACTTTATATGCTGTACTGCGGGGGTGTTTATGGGCGGACCTGGATGGGGACGCTGTACAGGTTGCCTGCCTCTATCGGGAGGTCTGCGCCCGTCATTATGGTAAACGTCTTATCGACGCCGCTGCTTTTCAGCTTCGAGCGTATCTTTACCGTCGTACCCGTCGCGCCGGCCCCCAGCACCGTGGGGTAGAGGTAGAAGCTGTGGCCGCTGTTGGCAAGGTCGCCGGCAGCAAGTGAATAAGTCAGTCCGCCTGACGAAGGAGCCGCCGGCGCGTAGTCATTCTCAATCATCCGCCCGGTGGGAGCGGCGTTGGATATATCAACACCGAGGATGGTATAGTCCGAGTCGTTGTAGTCAAGGTCAATCCTCGCCACGCGGCTCTTCATGCTCACCTGTACAGGCGCAGACTGATTCCCTATATCCTCCACCGTGATGTACGGTTTGCCGTCAACCTGTGCGTTGGACATAACAAAGGGAGGCGACAGTTTGCCGTTCACCGCCTTCGTCCATGCAGACGTCAGCTCTCCCAGACTGCTGCCGGCCGACAACTCCGGGACGGGATAATTCGTCGGGACCTGCAGGAGCACAAAGTTGTGCTTTCCACTGCCCCGCATGGTGATCGAATACTGCTGTCCGCCGCCGGGAACGGGAGTCCCGCCGATGTAAGGGATGGCGTATCTCTGCTCAAACCTGAGCGAGGGGCTGAATGCATAGATAACCACGACGTCGGATTCCAAGCCGCCCTCTGCCGCCGAGGCGGCGGTATAAGTCACGACATTGTCCGCCTGCGGCAGGACGAAGGAAATCCTTCCGTCGCCTGCCTGTTCGTCGCCGTCTGCGTTGCCTGTTTCGACGTAATCGCCTACCTTTGCGCAGGCTGAAATGGCGATCAGCATCGCCACAAGGAAATAACCAGAATATTTCATGCTTAATAGTTTTAAATTACGCGAAGGTACTATACATCAACGATTTATCACTGACAAAACCATCCCGTAAGTTCACCTCCGCCACGTAATCCCAGCCCCGATAGTTCACCTTTCCCGTCATCAAACAGGTACAAACATTCACCATATCAACCCGCGCATATTTCCGCTACAACCGGCGAGGCCCGCTGTAAAATGCGCCCGTTAACCGCTCAATACGCCTGTATGAGGGCTTTCGGTGTATGCCGCAACAATATCAACAAGGCTGTGATACTACATTGCGGAATATCAGCTCTTAAATATGAGGGCGATTATGTTTTTAGCGGACAGTAATGATATTTATTAAATGCAGAAATCACAAGCGGAGACAGCATGAGCGCAGGGCTGGCGCATCATTGATCAACAATGCCGTCCGGTTTAACCGGTCGGCAGAAAACTCCCTCTGCATTGGGCGCCTGACGTAGCCTTTGAGGAAGATAGCAGCCTGAAAAGAGCCGGGTTTGCCGCCCGAAATTACTCTGTCCCGAACCGCATTGCCCTGAACCTGCTTAAAAATGAGAAAACAACGAAGGTCGGAGTGAGAGGCAGACGATTAAAAGCCGGATGGGATAATAAATACCCGGCAAACTCCTGATGAATCAGATGCGTCAGCCCTGTACCGGCGTTTAACGTTATAGATTCAAAATGATTATATTTGCGCCATGACTTCATTAAACAGAAGGTTGGGGAAAGGCTTGTTCCAGAGAACCGAGCTGCTGCTTGGCGCTGAACGGATGGAACGTATCGCCGACGTGAGGGTGATTATATTCGGCGTGGGAGGTGTTGGCAGCTGGTGCGCCGAGAGCCTGGTGAGATCAGGTGTCCGCCACCTCGCAATAGTGGATTCGGACAGGATATGTGTGACGAATATAAACCGGCAGCTCATGGCAACGACCCAAACGGTTGGACAGGTGAAAGTGGAGGCGTTAAAGGAACGCCTTTTGTCCATAAACCCCCAGGCGGATATAAATGCCATGCAGATTATTTACAGCCGCGAAACGAGCGGATCTTTCCATCTGGAAAGCTATGATTATATCATTGACGCTATCGATAGTCTTGAAAATAAGGTACAGCTGATACTTGCAGCAACCGGTACGCCGGCGGCGTTCTTCTCGTCTATGGGAGCAGCTCTGAAGATGGATTCATCCAGGATAAAAGTAGCCGAATTCTGGCAGGTAAAAGGCTGTCCGCTTGGGGCGGCGCTGAGGCGTAAGCTGAGGAAAACGGAACGGCCCGGCAAAAAATTCCTCTGTGTTTACAGTGAAGAAGTATTGGAAAACAAAGGGAGTAACTCATCGTGCGGAACCGAAAAATGCCTGTGCCCCAAAACTGCAACAGGGCCGGGCGACCCCGCTTTGATGAATCACGAGTGGTGTAGTCTGAAAGCGCGTATCAACGGGACGATGGCGCATACAACTGCCATATTTGGCTTCACGCTCGCCGGACTGGTCATTCAGGATATTTGCCGGTGACACTACGCAGAGAGGCTGCGCGGATTTCAGGATCAAAAGGAAATTATATAATTGTAAAAACTACATTTTAAATGACAACCATGAATCAATACGATACACCCCAGTCCTGGAGGCTGCCGGAACCAACGCTCAGGCGGCTGCCGTGGTACCTCGCATTTGTGAAACTCCTTAAAAGCAGGGGAGAAACATACGTCTCTTCCACACAGATAGCTAAAGAAATTAATGTAGACTCCAGCCAGGTGGCTAAAGACCTTTCATTTGTTAATATTTCGGGGAAAACAAGGGTGGGATACGAGGTTGTAACATTGATTGCCGTACTGGAGGACTTCCTGGGCTTTACCGTTCAACACAGGGCTTTCCTCTTTGGTGTAGGGAGCCTGGGAGCTGCATTGCTACAGGATTCGGGATTGAAACAATACGGTCTGGAGATCGTTGCCGGATTTGATGTTCGTGAAGACCTTGCCGGCGGTACGCTGATCAATGATATACCGGTATACCACATCAGCGAATTCCCCGACAGGCAAAAAGCCCTCGATGCAACTATCGGCGTGATAACTGTACCGGTAGACCAGGCGCAATCCGTCACAGACCATATTATAGCCGGAGGCATCAGGGCGCTTTGGAATTTCACCCCCTTCCGTATCCGCGTACCGGAGAGCGTGGTGGTGCAAAACACTTCCATGTATGCCCACCTTGCTGTCATGTTTAACCGTTTGAACCTTATTAATCACAGGAAATGAAAATAATAGCTGTTGGAATGAACTACGCCTCCCACAATAAAGAGATGCGTCACACGTTTGAATGTTCGGAGCCGGCTGTTTTTATGAAGTGCGAATCTTCGCTTCTGAAAGGCGGGAAACCGTTCTTCATACCGGACTTTTCATCAGACGTTCATTATGAAACGGAAATTGTAATAAAGATAAACAAACTGGGGAAGAACATCGCCGAACGCTTTGCCCCGCGCTACTACAGCGAAGTGACCGTAGGAATAGACTTCACTGCGCGCGACCTGCAGAAGCGGCTACGCTCCGAAGGACTGCCGTGGGAAATAAGCAAGGCATTTGATAACTCAGCCGCCATAGGCGATTTCATCCCGGTAGGCGAGGCGACGGACGTAAGGAATCTCCAATTCAGGCTCGAAATAAACGGTGAGAAGGTGCAGGAAGGAAATACGGCTGATATGATTTTCCCGGCAGACAAGATAGTAGCTTACGTAAGCCGGTTCTTTACCCTGAAGATGGGCGACCTCATCTATACCGGAACGCCTGAAGGCGTAGGCCCGGTGCACCCTGGCGACCACCTGAGAGGATATATAGGCGAACAGAAGCTGCTGGATTTCAACATTAGATAGTTTTTGCAATACATACCGATGACTCGTTTTATCATTAATATACTCCTTTTATTGTCTTGCTGTTTTGCACATGCCATGGCGGCGGAGACAAACATATACGCCTCGCGCTCGGTGTTGGAGAACGGCAGGTGGGTGAAGATTCAGATAGAAAACACCGGGATGTATAAAATCACATACGACGATCTCAGGAATATGGGGTTTGCCGACCCGCAGCGGGTATCGGTCTACGGATACGGCGGCTGGCCGCTGGATGAAGACTTCAGCCGGCCCTATACAGACGACCTCCCGGCCGTAGCTGCGTACAGAGGCGTCAACTACCTGTTGTTCTACGGCAAAGGCCCGGTCAGGTGGGAGTATAGCGAGGCCAACAACACCTTTATTCACACCAATAACCCATACGCCACCTATGGATGCTATTTCCTGACAGACGAGGGAGGGGTGCCAAAAGAAATGGAAACGCTGTCTTCTTCATCCTCCGGAGCATCACTCTCTGTGACCACATACGACGAATACCGGTTGTTTGAAGAAGAACTGTTCTCGGTCAACAAGTCGGGGCGCGAACTCTTCGGCGAATCATTTGCCGGCGGCGGTTCGCACACCCTTAACTCGCCCGCCTTACGTATACCTGGCGTAACTGACGAAGCGGGGAAGCTGACCATGCGGTTCATCGCCCGCCCCAGATCGACGCCGGGCCAGGCCATACTGAGTATAGACGGAACCCAGATGATCAGACTGGATATTCCGGCCGTCGGCAGCGGAGATACTTACAACAAAGGCATAGCCGTAGACCGGACTGTCGCATGGGAAGGCGATAAAAACGAAGCCCCCAGGGTCACAGTCGGCTATAATAAAGCGGGTGACGAAAATGTGCATCTGGATTACATCCGCCTGCATGTCAAACGGCAGTTGCAGGTATACGGCGAGTATACGTTCTTCCGAAGCATTGCCTCGCGCAACAACACAACGCGCTTTGTGATAGGGAATGCAAACGCTAACACACTGGTCTTTGACGTGACCGACGGTGTAAACCTCAAACTCATGGAGACGCAGCTAAACGGCTCGGAGTTATCGTTCACCATCCCGGCCGGAGGAGAACTGCGGGAGTTTGCAGCCGTACAGGTAAATCAGACCCTTGGCGGATGGAAGAACGCAGTGGAAGTGCGTAACCAAAACCTGCACGCCCTTATGCAGGCAGACATGGTCGTCATCGTGAATGACGCCCTGCGCAGTCAGGCCGAACGTCTGGCCGCAAGACACCGTACGAGTGACAATATGAAAGTGGAGGTAGTAAGCCCCTGGCAGATATATAACGAATTTTCAGGCGGAACGCCTGACGCCACTGCCTACCGGCGGTTTATGAAGATGCTGTACGACCGTGCAGCATCCGAAAGCAGCCGTCCGAAATACCTCCTCCTCTTTGGGGACGGGGCCTACGACAACCGCCTGCTCACAGGAGGGTGGAAGGACGTTATGACCACGAATATGTTACTGACCTATCAGTCTGTAAACTCATGGAACCAGTACTCATATGTGACAGACGATTACTTCGGCGCTCTTGGTACCACATCGTTCACCACCGGCCCCATTCAGTTAGGCATCGGGCGCCTGCCGGTGCGTACAACGGAAGAGGCCGTCGTAGTGGTAGATAAGATACTGGCATATATGGACAACACCTATACAGGAGCATGGAAAAACCGCATCTGCTTCGTGGCCGACGACGGAAGTTCACTGGACAGGCCGCCTTACAGTATCGAACACATGAACTACGCCAACCGCCTTGGCGAACGCATAAAGACGGAGCACCCCGGGTTCCTGGTCAATAAAATATTCTTTGACGCCTATAAGAAAACAGACTCCAGGTACCCCGACGTCAGGCAGAATATACAAAAACAACTGAAAGACGGTTTGCTGGTTATCAATTACACAGGGCACGGAAGCACAGAGAAATGGAGTGACGAAGACGTACTGACAGCCTCCGACATAGCCGGGTTCTCATACACCAATCTGCCGTTATGGATAACAGCCACCTGCGATTTCACCCGCTTTGACGATACCTCCACCTCAGCCGGCGAAGGCGTTTTCCTGCAAAAGAGCGGAGGTATTGCGCTCTTCACTACCACCCGTGTAGTATATTCAAACAACAACTTCGAGCTTAACAACCTTCTTATAGGCGAACTGTTCAGTCGCAGCCCTGATGGTAAACGCCTCGCTCTGGGCGATATTATAAGAAGGACTAAAAGCGGACTGACAGACAATAACAAGCTCAACTTTATACTCATAGGAGACCCGGCCCTGAAGCTGGCTTACCCGGAATACCACATACAGGTAACGGACGTCAACGGCCATCCGGTGGAACCCGGAACCCCCGTCCCCGTCAAAGCCCTGGATAAAATGACGGTGAAGGGAAGCATACTCCTTCCCGACGGCCGGACCCCGGCCTCCGGCTTCTCAGGAACACTGAACGTGACTATACTGGACAGCAAACAAACCATCCGGACATTAGACAACAACAATACCGGCGAGGCCTTTACATTTACCGATTATCCCTACACGCTGTACACAGGTAACAGCAGGGTGCAAAACGGGAGTTTTGAGTTTTCGTTTACCGTCCCAAAGGATATTTCCTATTCATCCGACTATGGCGTTATGAACCTCTATGCATCTGCCGACAGTCTGGGAACAGAAGCGCAGGGCTATTTTAACGACCTGCTTATCGGCGGCTCGGCCGAGAATCCCGAACAAGACGCCGAAGGCCCCGAAATACGGGAACTCTACCTCAACACCCCTGCCTTCAGCGATGGAGGAAAGGTAAACGCCACGCCCTTCTTCGTAGCCCGCCTGTGGGACAAGTCAGGCGTAAACATAAGCGGCAGCAGCATCGGCCACGACATCATCCTGTCTATAGACAACAAGCCGGCATGGAGCTACAACCTCAACTCCTACTATCAGCTTACAGACAACCAGGGCGAAGGTCTGGTGGCATTCTCCATACCATCACTGACACCGGGCATACATACCGCCGAATTTAAAGTATGGGATGTTGCGAACAACCCGACGCAGCACACCTTCACCTTTGAAGTATCCCAGGACGTCAGGCCTCAGATAACCAAAGCCACCGCCACGCCGGTCCCGGCCCGCGAAACCCTGCGGTTCCTGATCTACCACGACCACCCGGAGTCGGTTTTGCAGGTAAGCATAAAGGTCTATGATATGACCGGCCGTCTCTGGTGGGAGAGGGATGAAAACGGCTCATCGGCCAAAGACGTCCCCTATGCGGTTGACTGGGACCTGACAGGCAGCAGCGGTTCACGCCTCCGCCCCGGCGTTTACATCTACCGCACAGCCATCCGCACGGCAGGCGCAGGCGAAAGCCACCTGTCAGGTAAATTAGTGATACTCGCACAATAAAACAGAGCATTCATTAGTTTATAGTTAGTGTTATAATAAACCCTGTATATGAAAGACATAAAAATAAAAGCTCTCTATATGACAGCTTGCCTGCTTATGGCAGGCCCTGCCTCCACATGGGCGCAAAAAAACAGTTTTGCACCTATCAACACAGCCGTCCCCTCACTCTCTATCGCCCCGGATGCGCGGGCCGGGGCAATGGGCGACAACGGAGTGGCCAGCGGCCCCGACATAGCCTCGCAATACTGGAACCCGGCCAAATACACATTTCATTACAGCCAGGCAGGGGTGGGAATGTCTTATACGCCCTGGCTCCGCCGGCTTGTTAATGATGTGGCCCTGGCCTATATGTCGGGGTTCTACAAAATAGGACAGAACGACAACCAGGCCGTAAGCGCCTCGCTGCGCTACTTTACATTAGGCGAAATACCTCTGACGTATCAGGGTGAAGACATCCCGTACAACCGCCTTAATCCTTACGAAATGGCGGTAGATGTAAGCTACAGCCGCAAGCTGTCCGAATTATACTCCATGGCGGTTACCGCACGCTATATCCGTTCAGACATGAGCGACCAGACTGACGAGATGGTCCCCGGCAACTCGGTTGCCGCCGACGTGTCGGGGTATCTGGAGAAATACGTAATACTGGGAAACACGGAGAGCCTGTGGACATTCGGCTTTAACGTCTCAAACATCGGGACCAAAATATCTTACGACGGAGGAACAACGAACGAGTTCATCCCTACCACGCTGAAAATCGGAACCGGACTGCTTTATCCGCTCGATGACTACAACCGCATCGGCGTTTACCTTGACCTGAGCAAATACCTTGTCCCCAGTCTTCCCAAAAGCAGGGGTAACACCGAAGAAGAACAGACGGAATATGACCGGCTGAAGCAACAATACAACACTATGTCATTCATGACCGGGATATTCAAATCCTTCTCCGACGCACCGGGCGGCTTCAGCGAAGAGCTGAAAGAGATAAACATCTCCCTCGGAGCCGAATACAGCTATAACGACCAGTTCTTCCTCCGGGGCGGCTATTATTACGAAGACCCGTATAAAGGCAGTCGCCAGTACTTTTCCCTCGGCGCAGGCTTCCGGATGAGCGTATTCCAGCTCGACGCCGCCTACCTTATAAGTACCATCCCCAACAACCCGCTGGACCAGACCCTGCGCTTCTCCCTCTCCTTCGACATGGACGGCCTCAGGAACCTGTTCAGGTAGTCATAAACATCTCCCGCGGCGACAATGAATAAGATACGAGTAGGCTTCGGATATGACGTGCATGCCCTGGCTCCGGGCCGCGACCTGTGGCTTGGGGGCCTGCACATACAATATCCGGAAGGCTTGCAGGGACATAGTGACGCCGACGTCCTGATACACGCCATCTGCGACGCCCTCCTGGGAGCGGCCGGCATGCGCGACATCGGCTATCACTTCCCCGACACCGACGGCCGGTACAAAGACATAGACAGCAAAATACTGCTTGCCGATGTCATGAAACTCATCCGTCAGGCCGGATACGAACCCGGCAACATTGACGCAACCGTCGCCGCCGAGCAACCAAAGCTGAACCCGCATATCCCGGCTATGAAAACAACACTGGCGCAGGTCATGCAGGTCGACCCCGCCGACATCTCCATCAAAGCTACTACGACCGAGCGGTTAGGATTCACCGGTCGCCGCGAAGGCATCGCCGCCTACGCCACAGCCCTCATTTACCGTCCCTGACTAATCTTGCGCAATAAAATCAACCGCTCCCCCTCGTCGTCGTCAGCAGTGGCGACGGCAGGAATGCGCCGCGGCAACGGGTTCTCCGGCAACGTGTTTACCGGGACTTTTGGTAAGCCTCTTACCAGGCCTTTGGTAAGCACCTTACCAAGCGTTAGGTAAGCACCTTACCAAGCCCTTGGTAAACACCTTACCAGGCGTTAGGTAAACACCCTGCCAAAAAGCGGGGCAGGCAGATTCTCACAGACGGATTAGTCTGTGGAATCTGCCTGTTCGGCGTCTTATGTGTACTTATGAGAGATTATTCGCGAACGGCGAACCTGAGCGTCGTTGCGTTGTTCTTTATTACGTAGACCCCTTTGACGAAGCGCTTGTTAACCACCAAAGGCCCGGCGGAGGGAGGGAGTGGCTGGCGGTGCAGCATCCGGCCCTGAATGTCGTATATGATCACATCGCTGCCAGTCTGGTTAAGTCCGTACACGCGCAACGTTCCACCTTCGTAGTTGGCCGATGGTGCGGCCGGGAGGCTGACGGCGGCTGAGGATGAGGGGTTGGAGGCGAAGTGCAGTACGAACCGGTCCGACGGGTCTGAAGGCGACGAGGAGAAGGTGTAGGAGGGCGTCCGGCGGAGGTCTGTCATAACACCCGTCTTTGTATCTTCCAGCACCACGAAGGCGACGGAAGCAATGCTGCCTGTCCTGCCGGCCCGGAGAACCACCTGCTGCGGCTCGGCTGAGGGCGTGAAGTACATAGGCAGACTGTCGGTGGAGGGCGAGATGACGGATACGGTCATATCCTTATTGTCGGACGAACGGGTGTATATCTGGTTCACGCCGCCGGAGCGGTTGAATATCTTCACTGCATCGAAAGGATCGCCGGAGTTCAGGCTGGCGTCATTGCGGAAGACGATACACAGGCGGTCGTAACCTCCTGTGCCTGCGTCGCGGGTCTCGATAAGGAGTTCGTCCACCGGTTCGTAAGTAGCCTCTGCACTGCGGAGGAGGTTAGACGAGGCGTCATGCCTGCGTTTGTTACGGGGTATCTTCATTGTCGCGGGCGTGTCTGATCCTACGATAAACATCTGCATCGGGGCCACATTGCCTGAATCATAGGTGCTGCCCTGCTGCTGTTTTATCAGGTAAGAGGCTGAGAAACTGAAGCGCGAGCCGTCGTAGCTGCCATTGCCCTGTGAGAGGACGTAGAAGCCGGGTTTGAGCGTTCCGTTTGCCACGCCCCAGTCGGTCGAGGTCGTACCGTTCACGATGTCGGTAAGGTCTAATGGAGTCATGTAGGGGTTGCCAAGGTAATTGAATCCCTTTTCAAGAGGAATATTAGTCACGTCATGCGTCACCAGCCTTTCTCCGCTCACGTACCCGGGCGCGTTCTGGTCGTCAAGGTATTTAGAGAAGGAATGTTCGGCCACGGCGCGTGAGAAGAAGAATCCTGTTGTAGCCCTTTTGCTGAAGTCGGCGTCAGGCCAGCGCGGGTCAAGCTCAGACGTGTAGTAGCTATCCCCTGCAGGTATGATTCCCATACCGACGATGTACCCCAGTCCGGGATTCAGCAGGGTGCGGGGGTTGGTTATCAGCCGGTCGTTATTCCCGAACAATCCCTTCGCGGTAGGACGCGAGAGGAAGTTGTAGAAGAAGTAATCGGCGTACAGCTTTTCAAATGGCGGGGTAAAGCCGACCAGCCTCTTGTTCTTATAATGCTCGCCAAGGGCAAGGTTGACCTGTACGCCCCCGGCGTTGCCTGTCACCTGATCGGCCACCAGCAGGTGGGCGTTCATGGTAGCGGTATCTCCCAGCGCCCTGGAGTCGAGCACAAGGCGTCCTTTGATAATATCCACCTTCTGTGCCGTGGCGGATATATTGGGGTCCATGGTTACCGTAAGCGAAGGGTCGCTCATATTTACCGCAAGGGTAGCGGGGAAGTTTATGTATCGTTCCTTCGGGGCGTTGCCGCTGATGTGCTGCGGAGCTTTGCCGCGGAACTCAAACGCGCCGCTGTTCCTGGAAGCGTCGGCGGTAAAGACATTACCCTGTGATACATTGTTGTGAAAGTCTCCCGTAAGCGCCGTTTTACCTGTCTGAAACACCTCCGACTTATCTTCGGCGACGAAGTCTCCCTGGATAAACAGAGAGTCTTTGACGTATAACAATCCCTTGTTGAGGAATACCATCTTCTGGGCCTGCTGGGCCTGCATTCCCTGAAAAGACAGGGTAAGGCATATGATATAAGAACCAAATCGTTTCATAAATAAATATCTCTTTCTTTTTTTATAGCTCAACTTTGTTGTGTCACATTAACTTCTATGGACAATGCGCCGGCGGTAAGTTTTATCTTACCCGTGCGCACCCTGCCTGTGTTGTTTGCCGGGGCTTTCACCTTAAGTTCCAGACAGGAGGAGGGGAAGTCTCCTTTTTCAAACTCCAGCCATCCGGAGGGATCGCCGGTGCTCTCCCAGGCTGCGCTCCACCCGGAGTAGGTGGTAAATACCCTGAGGGAGTAAAAGTCTTCGGCCGCTACCTTTCCGTCCCACGAGCCGTCGGCGCGGAAGACCAGGTTGGCAGAGCTTACTCCCAGCTTGTAGAGGTCGTTGAAGACTATGGAGGTTATACCCAGTTCGTTAGTTTCAACGGTAGACGAGAGCGGAGGCCTGAGCACGCTTGCGGCCATCTCTATCGTAGGCGCCCCGTCTCCGATGATCCTTGTAATGTTGAGGCGGTAACGATAATTGCGCAGGATGGGCATCAGGTTGTTGTTCCTGTCGCACATGTCTACGCGGTAGAACTGCGAAGGATGTCCCTGCCGGGATATCTTAAGTATAATGCCGGTGGGCCGGTCTGAGTCCTGCCCGTCTTCGGCCACGTAAATCTCGCGTTCCATAGCCGGGCTGGCGGTTCCTGCGTTCTGAACGAAGCGGTATCCGAATATCCTTGTGTTAGGAACGGCTTCAGCGGGGACGTTGGCCGTCCCGACGATAGCGCCTCCGGCATCGAACGCCGGGGCTACGAAGCCTTTGCTCCTGGTGTTGAAGAGATAGACAGAGTCTATCGTTATATTGTCGTCAAGTATGCTGTTTACAATATCTATGCGGGTGATCGAACGTACCATCTTTATATCCCCCACGGTAGAGTCCGGCGACCGCAGCAGGCCCGATTCCCCATACATGGGTATGGGTTCGAAGTTTTCTCCGAAAGGCCGCGAGGTGTCGAAAACGAAGCGCTTCATCACCTGCTCCTTGCTCACGTCGCCATAGGCGGCGTCTGTCAGCAGCCTGTCGTTCATCTCTGCGGTGAACAGGTTGCGTACGTTGGCCAGAACGATCATGCGCGAATCGACAAGGTCGAGTTTGAACTGTATTTTCTTCGTGTTACCGTTGTCCTGTGCAATAGAGGTAACGGGGATATGCTTGTAATAGGATTCACGGCCTGTGGAATCGACCCTGAATACCAGCACATCTACGGTACGTACCTCGTTCTCGTCATTCTCGGAGTAAGCATACGTCACGGGCGTGTAAGTGCCGGGGATTTGCATCGTAAGCACGACGGTCTTATCTGTGGCGGCCGGCTCAACGGGTTTTACAATGTGGTCCGTCCCCTTTTCTTCGTCTACGCATGAAGAAACTACGAGTGAGAGTGCAAGAATCAATATGGTAACAAGTCTGTTCATTATCCTTTATTTATATACAACTTTTATTTGCTGACTTATTTTATGTTTGCCCCCGCCGATAAGATTAAGCCTGAAATATCCTTCGCTGCCGGCGGGAGGGAGCGCTACGGAGGGTTTGCAGGACACCGTTATCTTTTTGGCTGCGGCGTCAAGGCTGCATGTTATCCAGTCGACCGATGGTTCGCCCAGCGTCCATGAAGCATTCGGGTAGGTGGTTGAGAAGTTTACCACACCCGGTGAGCCAAGCGATATGGTCAGTTCCGAAGGGTTCACATCCAGTCTGTACGGAGTATTATCTATGATCACGTCCTCATTCTTATTATCCCATGTCAGGAACTCGGAAGACAATTGCGAACTGATGCTCTTCACGGCAAGATCCCGGTCTGCAAAGCCTGCGCCTTTCACACCGGTAATGGCAATTTCGTAATGATGGTTGCGGATAAGAGGGTGGTATGAGTCGCCTGCGCCCACCATTCCGCCTTCGCCCGTTCCCGAAGAAGGAGGGCCTTGCTCCCACCAGTTACCGCCGGGAGGAGTGGAAGATCCGGAGGACAGGTCCGACACGTCGGCAAAGTTAACCCTGTAGTAGTTCATGCTACCGTTATAGATGCCGCCCAGCACCAGGCAGGTGGCTTTGACAAAGTCCTGGGTAGACTGACCTTCGGTCTCATAGATATATATTTGATGCACGGAGGCGTTGTTTGTCACATTATATACGTTGTTGTTGTTGCCCTCGGTATCTACAACTCCCAGATTGAGGGGCAACGAGGGAGAGGTAAAGCGTTTCTGGGCGTCGTTCCAGAAGGCAGTGTTAGGCGCAATGCGTCCGCGCGAGGGACGGTTGTATACGTATATCTCCCGCAGGTCAAAGGGCACGCCGCCGTCTACCCTGACGTCTACCCTGACAAGGCTGCGGTAGAGTTTGATCTCGCTGTTATCCAACTGCACGATGGTCCTCACCCCGTCAGTCTCGCCCCACATTGGTATAAGGCGGAAGGAGGAGCTTCCGGGCGTTGTGTTCCACAGGCTTTTGTTTTCGCTTATTATATTCTGCATGGCGGCATCTTTCAGTTGGTTCACAGGGTATGAATTTATATAACCGTCTACCTCTTTACGGGCGTTTGCCAGAATGACGTACTGGTAGTAGTCGTTATCTTTATAGACAGTAATAGTAAATTCCTTTTTTGTGTAATCACCCGATACGCTGCGTATATCTCCTTTATTGACAGATATGCGCTGGGTGAAAACCAATTGTGAGAGTTCTGATTTGAAGATCATCACGTCGATTTCTTCAACTACGCTTTCCAGACTGTCGCTCAGTGCGCGCGTGGCAGGCCTGCTCGCATCCCTGAAATAAAGAGTTATCGTTTCCTGTCCTCCTGTGGGTTTGGTCGGTTCGACAGGTTCTTCGCTCTGAACGCATCCTGCGGCCAGACCAAGGAAAAGTAACAGGAGGAATAGTGTGTAATTTGAAATGCGATACATGCTTTTTGCCTTTTTATTTTGTTTACTTGTTTTTAATCCAATACATCGGGTTGCTTTATCAGCTTCCAGCCATTGATATAAATAATAATACCTATGGAGGATGATTGACTCAGTTCGTACCTGATATCAAACTCGTGTGTTTTGTTAAAATCAATAGTAGCGCCGGCTTCGTTGGCGTCCATAATGAGCTTAACCAGGCTGTCTTCTACTATAACGGTATTGTTTTGTTTGTTGATAAGACGTAATACAGGCGTCCTGTTTTCCGTCAGGCGCAGTACGATAAGGGATGATTTCAGGTCGCCGCCCTGTTCCACCGCTTCCACGGTACATGGTTGCGTGTATTTAAATTCCTGGAAAGGAGCGAAATCGTTGTCTAATCCGTATGCTCCGTTATTGTCTGTTATCTCTGCCAGATAGTCGTAGTCTGCGACAGAGGCAGGATCCATACCCGAAACCGTGAGATTGATCTTATAGGTGTCTTCAATCAGGTTCAGGCGTATATGCTGTGCTGATACTTCCATTATTTCAATGGACCTGCTCCCCTTATGGGTTGCATAAAACAGGGGCTGAAGGCGATATTCCACCTTATTGTCCTTTATGTTTATAAGAGCGACCCGAAGGTCTTCAAATGTCGTTTCGCCCGGTACAAGGGCGGAAGATAAAGCGTAGTGTTCACCAAGATTTCCCCAGGCTACAAATCTGTAATATCCTTTTTTCAGACCGTTGACAGTCATAAAATATTCTTCGCTCATGTGGGGAGCTTCATCTATATATTCATTTACAAACAATCCTCTGTCATCGAAAACGAACAGGTTGATTCTTGTAATATCATCAGGATTTATACCACCGTCTTTCTTTGAAGATAAGTTTCTTTCATAATCAAAGTAAATCCGTGTGTCTGATATGCAACCCGACAAATCGTCCTTTATACAGGCCGTGAAAGTAACCGGTAGCAGTACTGACAGAAAAACATATATATAATGTAATCGTTTCATTATCTTTTTTTATTCGGTTCTTTTATCCTATTGTCGGATGAGTGTTTTTTTTTTGATATAATAGACAAAGGTAAGGCAAAATTACCTTGCCTTTGTCTATGTATTAATAGTTTATATTTATCTTAAATCAGTCGCCTAAGACAGCAGGCTGAATCTTGAGCGCCCACGGCTGAACATCTATCGTCACATTTATCGAAGCCTTACCATCTTTTTCAGCGGCAGGATCATTCGGTCCCTGCACAGGATCTCCCAGGCGTGAAACACTGTTGATCTGTACCTTGAAATAATCGTTCCTGAGTACGTTGTAGGTCTTGCTTCCCGAATCCAGATATACCATATAGAAGCAGATACAATCCGTATATGTATTGTAAGGAAGATTGTTGTTATCGTTTTTATATTCCTTGGCCTGATCTTCGTTAGTCATGTACAGATAATTACCTCCTTCGTTAAAGACATAGAGCTTGCTGAAGTCGTTCTTAGAGTTCGGGGTAGCAGTGATGCCTGTTTTAGCGTCATACTCATGGGTAAATGCAGGTGTGAACTTTGCCTTTACAAAAGCATACGTTAATTCACCTTCTCTCTTGGAATCATTCGTGTTTTCAAGCACATATCCCGGTTTGAAGTTTGTAATAGTTGCAGACTGGCTTTTGGTAGCTACCTGCTTGAAGCCAGCGTCAACGCCGGTAGTTGAGGAGTTCCAGTTCGATGCGTTAGCTTTAAAATCATAGAACTCATTGATAAAGTCTGCCGCATAGACAAGCTGGCCATTGCTAATAACAGCGAAGTGGTTGGGGTCCTGATATACGCCGCCTATGTTCCTGGGGAATGGGTAGAATTTAGTATTCATCTGCCCCATTGCAAAGAAAAGGTTTCCATTAATAGTCACGCCGTCTACTGTTCTTTCGTTGTTTGTGTTATTTTCAAAATCTTCGGTTGTTTCAAGCGTTACCTTGGCAACGAAGCGTTTAACTCTTACTTCCAGTTCATTCGTTTTTCCTTGTTCAATGTTCAGTATTGATGACTTAGATTCGTCGCTAAACATCGGGAATCCACCGTTGGCAGGAGAAAGTTTAGCCAGATCTGTTAATGAACTTAACACGCGTTCAGCTCCGACGCCGTTGTTTTTAATCAGGTTATGGAGGTCAGCCGGCAGATTGATTCCTACATAGACTTTCTTACTCCCGACAGGGGCGTTATTGAAGACGACTTTAACTTTATTCTGTCCATCGTCAGTAATTCCTCCTGCGCCTGTGGTGGCAAATATAGTATCTGCTTCTGCTTGAGTTGCTGCTCCGAAAACAAATAAGCTAACGCTACTGATTGCCTTTTCGGAGTCTACTGCATTATTGTCATCAATAGCTTTAGTTGCTGCGGCGTTGCTGTTGACTACGATTGTCAGATTGGCGCGTTCAATAGAAGCTTTGTTTTCAGGTAAAATTTCTTCACTGGAACAAGCTACCATACCTGTTGCTATCGCAACGGAGATTACAAAAAATTTAAACATCTTTTTCATTTCATTCGTTTTTTTAGTTTCACATTTAGAACTCATTTGATTTTTATTTTTATACTGTGTATTATTATCAGTTTGTCAAAAGTTTGTCTGCTTCTTCTTTTTTCTTCAGCTCTTCCAGATTTTCCAGAGCGGCTGACAATTTGCTTTCGGCAGCATATCGAAACAGGTTTTTTGCTCTTGCCGTCTTGTTCTGCATCATGCTCAGTACGCCTAAGTTATTATAGTAGGCAGGCGTATTTTTCTTTGCCTTTTGCAGATAACGTTCGGCTTTCGCCAGATCTTTCTCTATCAATGCCGAGGCCGCAGCGTTGAGGTTGGCTACCGGGTCATTAGGGAATACACGGACAGCTATTTCAAATACCTCCATAAATTCCCTGCTTCCTTCCGGATACGTATTGGCAACCAGGAACATCTCATTAAGGCTGAGCTGTTGGGGACGTACCTTTATTATTTGCTTTGCTTCCTCTACGTCGAACCTGCGTACGGTATATTCTATCCGGCTCACTACGCGGCGCAGCCTGGGATAATACTCTTGCAGCAAGCGTTGATACACGGCTCCTCCTCCTAATACCCTGAGACGGTCTTTACGCATCTCGCCGGAATATGCCTGGATGATAGACAGGATAGCTCCTTTGGGTTCGATATATGAATTTTGCACCATCCTGGCCAGAGTGTTCCAGTCTTCGCCGCCAACGCCTATGCGATATAAGTTGGCGGGGATAACGCCTCGCATGGAGAGATAATTTCTCAACGCTTCCGCACGGCCCAGCGCCAGTTGGTTGTTATTCATCACATTTCCTTCGGGAGAGGCGAAGCCGGTGATCGTCGTTCCGGTTACCTGCAGGTTTGCATCGCTACGCAATTCACGGATGACAGACTCTATCTTTGCCAATTCGCGAGGGTTGCTGCCGTATGACGGGTTAATCTCCACCTGCGCTACCGGGAAGTCCAGAAACACATCGCTCGACTCGCTACGCGCTTTCACAGCTTCTACTTCCGGACGGATATAGGCTACGTTGGGTATTGCCCTGTAAGCCTGTGCACCATCTATTATTATCCGGTTGGCCACCTTTTCGGAAATGATCTGCGGCTTATTGCCTGCACACCCGCATAAATCGGAAACAATATTCAGTTGAGCATCGCGCATCCAGTTTTCATAACCGACGGTTTGGTGGTAACGATAGACTTTGCGGTTGTCGCTATTCAGTTCTATAGCTTCGTAAGTGTCGTTATTCCTACGGCGTCCCTGCGTGTTAAGAACTTTATCCCTCATAAATAACCGGTGACGCTGGCGACCGTTGATAATAAGGTGTTGCATTTTCAACTCCCTGCCATTCGGGCTGACCAGAACCGGGGTCAGTTGCAGGAAGCGTTCCGTTCCGATAGCAAGATTGCTGAGGTCTAAGTCTAAGACCATCCGAACCGAATCATCCACCTGCTTTAGTTGCTGTATCTTCACAGAGATCTGATCTTCGAAAACGCTCTGAGCGGCAATCGGCATAACCGGCATCCCTACGAGGAGTATCATTTTTATTTTAGCTATTATCTTCATTTTTATTGTTGTCATTATCAGCTTACGCATCATTTCACCATGTAAATAAGACTTACACCGGCTCTTGTAGGGCCAAAATAGTTTTTTGTAACATCACCAATTTTACTCGCACATCTTTCGCATTGATACTTATCGCTCGACAGATAGGCATATCCGAATCCAAGCGTCGCTTCTATACTCCAGTGTGGATTCAGCACCCACTGATAACCATACGAAAAGCCGGCTCCGTAAAGTGTGCCCTGATAACGGTATTCTTCCATTCCAAGCCATTTAATGGCTCCTACATTATATCCCCCCACGTGGGCGTGCAGTCCGAAAAAATGACCGCTGAATTTCTCACACATCCAGTAGCGTACTTCCGGTTGGATCAACCAGAGTTTCAACTTTCTGTTATCTGAAAAATCCCAGGGGTTATAACTGACAGGTAAATCCAACGTCCACCGGGAAGACAAGCCTACCTCAAGTCCTATATTCATCGTTGTCGTTACATCGTGCAGCATGTTCGATTTTACGCTGGCTTGCTGAGCAAACATGTATGATTCAGATAAGAAAAAAGCTATTACTAATGTGATAATCAGCCATCTTTTACTCATTTTATTCACCGGAACAGACGTTGTCATTACTTTATTTAAATTTTTACCGTTCATTATCTTATTTACTCAATAAATAGTGTTTTTAATAAAACAACTTATTTTATTTGCAAATGTACGGGCTTACTACAATTCAATAGTATTCAATTTTCACAAATATGTATTCAATTTTCCTGCATCTGTGGTTTTTTTTGATTCTTTGCATGTATTTGCAAATTTGCAACCATTCTTTGGAAAAGAATTGCGAATAATATTCAATTTAGCGGCCCGGCACACGCATTTCGGCATTATGTTTCAGCGTTATTGTAGGTATTTCGATGTTTTATTCACAAACGGTAGCAGATATAACCGTTTAGGTTACATTATATAATATAAATGCGGAAATTATGCTGCTTTTTCCTCTGACTATTTCCTGCTTCTGGGATGGTGTTCAAGTATTTCTTTGCGCAGAAATTCGCGGTCTATGTGTGTGTATATTTCCGTCGTAGTTATGTTTTCATGCCCCAGCATCTCCTGTATGGCGCGAAGGTTGGCGCCCCCTTCAAGCAGATGGGTGGCGAACGAATGGCGAAAAGTATGAGGACTTACATTTTTCCGTATTCCTGCCATTTCTACCTGCTGTTTAATGATATGGAACACCATGATCCGCGACAATGCCGCGCCACGCCGGCTGAGGAAAAGAATGTCTTCATGTCCTTTTTTCACTTTCGCAAGGTTACGGTCGTACAGGTAGTTTCTGATTTCGTATATGGCCACCTCCGAAATGGGTACTAAGCGTTGTTTGCGGCCCTTGCCTTCTACTTTTATAAAACTTTCTTCGAAGTAAACGTCGGAATAGCGCAACGATGTAAGTTCCGACACCCGAAGCCCGCAACTGTAAAGCACTTCCAGCATCGCACGGTTACGTTGCCCTTCGGGAAGGGAAAGGTCTATGGTATCTAAAATCCTGTTTATTTCGTTTACACTGAGCACTTCGGGGACCCTGAACCCTATCTTTGGCGATTCTAACAGTTCGGTCGGATCTGCAGTAATATATCCGTCCAGTATAAGAAAACGGTAAAAAGAACGGATGCCGGAAATAATCCTCGCCTGCGAGCGTGCATGTATACCCATATCATGAAGCTGGGCCACAAACTGCTGCAAATTCATATAAGTCATATTGGAATACGTCAGCCCTTCACTTTCCATAAAGCGTAACAGCTTATCTAAATCCAGCATATAAGCCTGCACGGAATGACTCGAAAGGGATTTTTCCAAACGGAGGTATGTCTTATATTTACTGACAATATCTTTTCTGTGTTGCATAACGGTATAGGTGTCAAAAATTTCAACGGACAAACATAAAGGCTACATCCGGAGCTGGTAATTGCAGAGATGGGATGCATCTCCCTGCTATTATCGACGTTTTTAATGTTACTGCTATGAAAAAGAGGCTGGTCTTTTGGCCAACCTCTTCTTCCCTGCGCCACTTTGAATATTAGCGCAAACTCAGTAGTCTTATTCTTCAACTTTCAGACGTTCGCCGGCATCGGCGACAATGCTCCGGTAGTACGCTTCATCGTAGCCGGGGAAATCGGGAGAAGCGGGCAGGCCGTAAGGATTGCGTTTGAACTGTCCGTTCTCTTCTTTCTTCACGTTCCCGTCTATATATTTAACCAGCAGGTATTCTCCTAATTCTTTCCAACGGCCGGTAGCGTCCCGGGCAGTTGTTGCGCTGAACCACGTGAGAAACTTACGGGCTTCCTCCGGGCTTTTTGCCAGCAGTTCCAGTGCTGATTTATCAATTGCCGGAAGACTGTTCTTATAACCGGCTTCCAACTCGTTTTGGACTTTACGTATATCTTCAATTATGAAATTGTACTTGCCATACGCCATATTAGCTACCCAGTTATGAATCCAGAAGGCCGACGTCCACGAGAAATTGTACATATCTCCATTGCCGACACGGTAGCACTCCGGAGCCGCCAGCATGGAACTGTAAAGCGGTGTAAAGACCGCCATATCAGCATCGTCAACACCAAACCAGAGTACGCCTCCAATCTCGTCAGGCAGCCAGTTACGCATTTGCGGAACAATCACAAAACCGGTCTGCTGCGTGGCTATGGCGCGCTCATTTACGTAGGTTTGTCCATCTACGGTGAAGTTCATAGGACGCCAGCGATAGGGTGATTTATACGGGCCTGCACCAATGTCTTTTGTCATATCGAGGTCGGTACCTTCGTAATGGTCACGCATACAATTTTGCACATCCTGCACCGAGAGCTTCCTGTCCGGTTTTATATACAGTGGCATAGGTTCTTTGGAAGGGTCTCCTTTTACGAAATCGGCATATCTGTCCATTGTCTTGTCATATTTGCGGAAAAACGACCATACACGGGCTTCGCAACCTCTTAGTCCGCTGAAGTCATATGGATTGTAAGCCCTGGCAAAGCTAAACTCCCCGTCTTTGCCACTGAAATAGCCTCTTTCGCGCGCTACGGAAACCACATCAGGCGAATACAGGCAATTTTCTTTATCGCTGAAAGGTATCTGCTGTATACGCGCCTGATTGGCATGTGCGGAGATGCAATCATCGGGGATACGTATGGCTACCCATACGGCTCCTTTGTTGCCTGCCCCTTTACCTATCATTTCCATAATCCACACCTCGTTTTTGTCGGCAATAGAGAATGACTCGCCGCTGCTGTGATAGCCATACTCGGCCACTAAACCGGTCATTACCCGGATAGCTTCACGGGCAGTCCTGGAACGTTGCAGGGCGATGTATATCAGACTGCCGTAATCCATTATCCCGGTTGAGTCTGCCAGTTCGTGACGTCCCCCCCAGGTGCTTTCCGTAATGGCAACCTGGTATTCGTTCATATTACCGATTACCGAGTAAGTCTGCCTGGCCTGAGGTATTTGCCCCAGGTGCATCCCTGAGTCCCATTCAACCACATCGAGCATGGCGCCCTCAGGCCATGTCGCCGCCGGCCAGTGATATAACTCTCCGTACAGCGTATGCGAGTCGGCCGCATAACTGATTATTACCGAGCCGTCAACAGAGGCTCTTTTTCCTATAAGCAAATCCGTGCAGGCTATGGCTTCCACACCTGCAAGCAGGGCTGCACATGCAACCAATGTTGTCCAGTTTCTTTTCATACTTAATCTGTTTTTTGTTACAAAAGTATACTTTTTATCCAAATTGCCCGGTGGTGTATGTTCATGAGTCAGGGCTGACACATTTAATACTCCGGTAATTTATGTCGATATTCCGACTTCAACGCGGTCATGAATCTTTTCCGTTTGTTGCCGGCGGAATAGCCGCAATAATGCAGGCACATATTTAAGAATGATATTGAAGTTCTTTGCAGTATTGCCTTTTCTTTTTATGGAAGAGGGGTTGGGTTAGCTTCCAACAGTAAGTTGGATTAGCTCCCAACAGTGAGTTGGGTTAACTTCCAACGGCGTGTTGGGTTAGCTTCCAACACGCTGTTGGGTGTTTTTTGTCGTGGTGCATAATCTTAAATGCGTCTGCCCTGGTTCATGAGTAAGAATTATTTCGTAGTTTTACCGCCGGTTTTGGTGTCTTTTTCCGTATTCACGGAAAAGATGAAAAGGGAATCAGGTGTAAATCCTGAACAGACCCGCTGCTGTAAGCTCCACCAAAGTCTTTGAACAATACTCAAACCACTGTTCACATAGAGGAATGGGAAGGACGTTTCAAAGATGGAGCAAGTCAGAAGACCTGCCAAAATGATTTGGTTTAAAGCTTTCGAGGAATAAAGCTTGAGACAAACAGGGCAGGGCCTTTTACGTTCCTGCGGTTTATCCCGGCATTGAGTATTGTTTTCCTGCACGAAAGCTGTTTAATTGTTGAATTGAAACGGCTTTTTTATGTATTTGTACAAACTCGTCTTTGCGGGCCTGCTGCCCGCCCTTAGTGTTGCTTCTTCAGCCCAGAGCACATTGGACAGTCTCCGGATGCTTGACGAAGTAGTAGTTGTAGCCAGTCGCTATCGCGAAGTTATCCCCTCCCAGAAACTTTCGGGAAAAGAGCTGGAAGCGCTCAACAGCTTTTCCGTGGCCGACGCCATACGTTATTTCTCCGGTATACAGATAAAGGATTATGGTGGCATAGGAGGCCTTAAAACAGTTGACATACGCAGCATGGGGAGCCATCACATGGGAGTTTTCTATGATGGGATCCAACTTGGTAACGCGCAGAATGGGCAAACAGACCTGGGGAAGTTCTCGCTCGACAATATTGAGGAAATATCCCTCTACAACGGCCAGAAGAGCGAAATCTTCCAGTCTGCCAAAGACTTTGGCTCGGCAGGGACGATTTACCTGCGCACTGCACGCCCGCGCTTTACCGGCGGTAAGACAAGGAACATAAAGGCATTCCTCCGCACAGGCTCTTTCGACCTCGTCAATCCGTCCATCCTGTGGGAACAAAAATTGAGCGAGCATGTCAGTTCATCGTTCAACGCCGAATATGTATACGCCTCGGGGAGGTATAAATTCCGCTATCGCAAAACGCTCCAGGACGGGACGACGGCGTGGGACACGACAGCCATCCGCAAGAATGGCGACATTCATTCCCTGCGCCTGGAGGGCGGCCTGAATGGTTTTGTCGAAAAGGGGAAATGGGACGCCAGGGCGTATTTCTATGACTCGGGACGGGGAATCCCCGGAGCTATTGTTAATAATGTATGGAAACGCTCTCAGAGGCAATGGGACAGGAATTTCTTCGCTCAGGGCAGTTTCCGCAGGGAACTGTCAGAACGGTACGACCTGCTTGTCAACCTGAAGTATGCCGCCGACAAGATGCGCTACCTCAACCCCGACACCACGCTCATGTATATCGACAATACGTTCAGACAGCAGGAGATATACGCTTCGGTGGCCAATAAGTATGCACTCCTCCCTCAATGGGATATTGATCTTTCGGCCGATTACCAATGGAATACGCTGGACGCCTCCCTGCAGGACTTTGTGTTTCCCGAGCGGCATACCGCACTTGTGGCGTTGGCTACGGCTTTCGAATGGAAACGGCTTAAGGTACAGGCAAGTCTGCTGGGGACTTTCGTCTTCGAGAATGTAACGCGCATATTGTACGGAAACGGCGACATGCTGCCCGGCAAACAAACAGGTACGCCTGATGATAAGCAGGAATATACACCGGCTGTTTTCCTCTCTTACCGGCCCTTTAAGGAGCGCAGTTTCAACCTGCGGACATTCTACAAGCGGATTTTTCGTATGCCTACCTTCAACGATTTGTACTATACGGATGTAGGAAACATCTCGCTCCGGCCTGAATATACCGTGCAGTATAATGTCGGATTCCAGTATAGCAATTCGTTTGCCAATGCCACGGTCAGCGACCTGAGCATACGGGTAGACGCTTATTATAATGAGGTGACCGACAAAATCATTGCCGTTCCCAAGGGCAACGGCCAGTATCGCTGGATGATGATGAACATAGGCTATGTTGAAATACGGGGCGCAGATGTTTCCGGACAGGTAAGCTGGCAACTGCCTTACGATATACGGTTACGTACAAGTCTGAATTACACTTACCAGAGGGCGCAGGACTTCAGCGACCCGTCCGACAACACTCCCCCCGCGGGAACTTACGGCGGACAAATAGCATATATCCCCCGGCACAACGGTTCGGTAATCGCCAATATGAGCTATAAATCATGGGATTTGAATTACAGTTTCATATACGTGGGCGAGCGTTATCACAACTCTTCAAACATCCGTGAAAACCATGAGCAGCCCTGGTATACGCACGACCTGACTGTTGGGAAATCATTCGACTACAAGCGTCTCAGATGCAGGCTTTCGGTAGAGGTAAACAACATACTCAACCAATACTATGACGTAGTATTGAACTACCCAATGCCCGGACGCAACTATAAACTTATATTTAAGGTAGAGATATGAGAGGTTCAGCGAATAAGGCTTGCCGCCATCACACGCTTGATATGGACAGAATCACCTTCGATAAGGTAAATGACGGCTATATTCCTGTAATTTATGCGGCGTGCATCAGGCCCGTAGAGAGACTGGATATAGACGTTTTGAGTAACGGCAACAGAAGCAGCATATACGGAAAGTTTTCGAATGATATTATTCAGTTCTCTAACATATCGGAAGGCTGTAAAGGGCTGTTTATATACGTAGCAAATAGAATCATAGAGACGGTAAATATCCTTTTCCGCCGCATCGGAAAAGATAACGTGAAATCGCTTCATAGTTTATGTAAATCTGGTGTGATTCATTATCTGGACGATATTGCGGCCAGCCAATGCAGGTCAGGTTCAAAGCCGGAAGGAAGTGAAAGGGGCGTAAATCCTGGATACGGTTCATACCTGAACTCCGGGCTTAACAGCAGGTCGTTGGTTACTTCGTCCTCTCTCATTTCGCCGGAATCTACCATCCTCGACACTTTCGCAAAATCAACACCATAATGTTCAGAAAGGTCTTCATATATATTTTCCAACACCTCTTCCCACGGAGCGCCTGCGGGGTCTCCATTCTCGTCGCAGGGAACGACAAACTCCTTCATCTTACCCGCTTCGGGATGTTGGGCAAGCTCACGGAGGATAGACTGTCCGGCCTGCGTTGTTTCATCTATTTCGATAGCTATCATGATATATAATGTTTAATTAAACACCCGTCAAAGATAATGACAATAAAAACACCGGCAAACACCCTCATGAAACGCAGACAAGCGGTTACGGCCGCATTTGTAACACTAGCTGCGGCAGTCCTCCTTTCAGCATGCCGCGACGAAAAGGAAATCTTCATTCCCGAAGAGGAAGAAGTGTCCGGACCATCCGTCCCCGGAGAGAACGCCGATATACAGGGATTCTACCTGCTCAATGAAGGGAACATGGGCAGTAACAAATCCACTCTCGACTACTACGATTTCCGGACGGGCCTATACCGCCGCAATATCTACGCCGAAGCCAACCCCTCCGTGCCTAAGGAACTGGGCGACGTGGGCAACGACATAAAGATATACGGCAGTAAACTATACGCCGTGATCAACTGCTCAAACAAGGTCGAGGTGATGGACGCCCGGACGGCACGGCGGCTGGGGCAGATCAACATTCCCAACTGCCGGTATATACGCTTTCACGGCAGGTACGCCTACGTCACATCGTACGCCGGGCCGGTGGAGCTTAACCCCGATTATGAGCAGTTGGGTTACGTCGCCAGGGTAGATACGGCCAGCATGATGGTAACAGACCGCTGCCTCGTCGGCTTCCAGCCCGACGAACTGGAGGTTGTGGGCGATAAGATATATGTAGCTAATTCCGGCGGGTACATGTTCCCCAACTACGAAAGCACGGTTTCGGTCATCGACATTCCCTCTTTCACCGAGACGGGGCGCATCGAAGTGGCCCGCAACCTCCACCGCCTGCGGGCCGACCGGCACGGTAACCTATGGGTCAGTTCGCGCGGCGACTACTACGATCAGCCCTCGCGCCTCTACCGGGTAGATACTCGAACCGACAGGCTCGTCGATTCGCTCGACATAGCCGTATCCCACTTCCACCTAGATGGAGACTCGCTCTATCTCTACAGCGTGGAATGGAGTTACATCACGATGTCCAACGAAGTGACATATGGCATTGTAGACGTAGCCCGCCGCGAAATCGTCACCCGCAACTTCATCACCGACGGCACAGATCAGTCCATCAGGATACCCTACGGCATCATGGTGCACCCTGTGACGAAGGATATATACGTGACCGACGCCCGCAACTACGTCTCGCCGGGTACGCTATATTGCTTCGGCCCCGACGGCCGTCAGAAATGGAACGTCCGCACCGGCGACATCCCCGCCCACTTCGTGTTCATGACTCAATAGCCATGAACACGCAAGGGCAGGTAAAGACAGACATTAGTACATTATTACACATAACAATAGCAAAGGGATGAAAAAAACAGACAAACACGCCGGGCGCAGGACAAGACGTACGGCAACCGCAGTCGCCCTACTCGCAGCGGCACACGCACTGGCGGCACAATCACCCTACATCGACCGGGTGTACGAATATATGCCCGCACCGGGACAATTCATCAACGAATTACCTGAATACGAACCGGGCGATACCCGCGAAGACATGCGCCGGAAGGCCGAAGAAGCTATCGCACACGACAACCAGGGCATGATCTCGCTCGGAGGATACGGAGGCTACGTCGTCTTCGGCTTCGACCACATGGTAGAGAACCTCCCCGGGCGATACGACTTCCGCGTCATGGGCAACGCTTTCTATGCAGAGGCCAACCCCAACGGAGCAGCCTCGCGCGAAGGCGGCAGTTGCGAACCGGGCATCGTCATGGTGTCTTACGACCGTAACGGCAACGGCCTCCCCGACGACGAGTGGAACGAGCTCGCCGGCAGCGATTACCGCAAATCCTCCACCGTTCACGGCTATGAGATCACTTACCACCGCCCCGCAGAAGGCAAGACGCCTGAGCCTCACCCCTCATACCCTTACATCAACGACCTCACCTATATACGCTGGACTACCAACGGGCACGGCGAGGGATACCTCTACCGCAATACTTTCCACAGCCAGTCGTACTACCCCCTCTGGGTGTCGGAGCCTGCGCTGTCCTTCCGGGGCACTAAGCTGGCCGACAACTATGTGGACGAAAGCGGCACGGGCACTTACTACGTGCAGTACGCCTCGCACTGGGGATACGTCGACAACCAGCCCAACACCGACCCGCGGTCGGGCTTCAACATAGAGTGGGCCGTAGACGCAGCCGGCAATCCCGTCACCCTTCCCGGCATACATTTCGTCAAGGTATACACAGGCGTCAACCAGTATTGCGGATGGCTCGGCGAGACGTCTACCGAAGTACTCGGGGCCGAAGACCTCCACCTCCTGCCCGACGGCCGAGACGTACTTGTGCCCACCTTCGTCTCCGGGATCAGCCTTGACCGCTCCGGCCTCACCCTGCAGACAGGCTCCACGGCAAGTCTCCACGCCTCCCTCGCGCCGGCAGACGCCACCAACCGCGCCATTACCTGGCGAAGCCTTACGCCGTCGGTGGCCACAGTCGGCAACGACGGCACAGTATCAGCCATCGCCGCAGGCGAAGCCATCATACAAGCCATAGCAAACGATGGGTACTACATCGCCCAATGTCGTGTGAGCGTCAGTCAGGCCGGCGAACCGGGCCGCGTCTCCGGCGTCAGTCTCGACTATAGCCGGCTCGACATCCCGGCAGGACAATCCGGCCGCCTGCAGGCCACCGTCAGTCCGGCCACCGCCACCGACAAATCCGTACGCTGGTCTGCTTCAGACTACACCGTGGCCGACGTAACTGCCGACGGACGTGTATACGCCTTCGCCCCCGGAGTCTGCACCATCACCGTCACCACCACAGACGGAGGACATACCGCCACCTGCACCGTGCATGTAACAAACGAACCGGACGACGGCACCGCAACCCGGCCTCCCGCCGACTCCGCCGCACCCTTCGCATACTTCGCCGGCGGCAATCTGCACCTGTTAAATCTGGAAGGCTGCCGTTGCACTCTCATATCCCTGGCCGGGCAGAGCCTGTACAGCATACGCCCCGCCTCGCCGCACGAGGTACGCCCCGTCGCCCTGCATCCCGGCGTCTATCTCCTGATAGCCGGCAGGGATGGCAGTCAGACAACCTTCAAACTCTTTTTCAGGCAATAAACATGACTTAGACGGAAGAAAGAAAAACCCGCAGGCGCCATCATTGTGAGCGAAGCGAAGACTTCCTGTGTCGCATTAGCGCGCAGATAACGCAGATTGTAATGTGAACGCAATAAACGCACGGTTATCATACACGCATGCGAATCAGTGATGGCCCGGGGCATTTACGGGCCTGACGGAAGGCTGGGGGTGGGAAAGGTTCCTGTGTTTGCTGGCGCCGCAGGCCTTCCTGGCATGGCGGCGCGACCTGCGCGCGGGGCCTTCTGCATGTAGACGCCGGTTGTCCCGCCCATAGAATGTACCTGCTGTGTCTCAGGCTGTCAACTGATCCTCCCCCAATTGATCTTATGAGAGAACAATGCTTCCAGCCGGCGGCGCAGGGGATCGTGCTCCGGCAGTGAAAGGTCGGGGTCGGATGCAAGTATCTCGCCGGCCACGTCTCGTGCATACTGAAGTATCTGGCCGTCGGTACCCAGATTGGCTATCTTCAGGTCTACGCCCACTCCGCTCTGCCGGGTTCCTTCCAGATCGCCATGCCCGCGCATGCGGAGGTCTTCCTCGGCAATTTCAAAGCCGTTATTGGTCTGCACCATTATCTCCAGCCGCTTACGTGTCTCGGCGCTCAGCTTGTACGACGATACGAGGACGCAGTACGACTGGTCGCTTCCGCGGCCTACCCGTCCGCGCAGCTGGTGCAGTTGAGACAATCCGAAGCGCTCGGCGCTCTCGATGATCATAACAGAAGCGTTCGGGACGTTGACGCCCACCTCTATTACGGTAGTGGCCAGCAGGATGTCGGCCTCGCCCGATATAAACTTCTGCATCTCGGCATCCTTCTCCGCCGCCTTCATCCGTCCGTGCACCATGCATACCGTATATTCGGGGAAAACCTCCCTGAATACCTCAAAGCCTTCTTCCAGGTTCTTGTAATCCAGCTTCTCGCTCTCCTCTATCATGGGATAGACCACGTACGCCTGCCGGCCCGAACGTATCTCGCGCCTCAGAAACTGATACAGTTCCTTTTTCTTATTGTCATACCGGTGCATGGTCATGACAGGCTTGCGGCCGGGAGGGAGCTGGTCTATTACGGAGACGTCAAGGTCTCCGTACAGCGTCATGGCCAGTGTGCGCGGGATAGGCGTAGCCGTCATCACCAGTACATGGGGCGCGTGTTCATTTTTCTGCCACAGGCGTGCACGCTGTTCTACGCCGAAACGGTGCTGTTCGTCTATGATGGCAAGCCCCAGTGAGGCAAAGACCACGGTTCCCTCTATCAGCGCGTGTGTTCCTATCACGATGTCTGTCTCCCCGGCGGCGATGGCGGGCAGTATGCGGTCCCTGTCTTTCTTCCGGGTGGAGCCTGTCAGAAGGGCCACCGTTATATCCATATCGCCCAGGAAGTTCATCACCGTCGCGTAATGCTGGTTGGCCAGTATCTCTGTGGGCGCCATCATACAGGCCTGGTACTTATTGTCAATGGCCAGAAGCATGGATAGCAGGGCCACCAGCGTTTTGCCGCTGCCCACGTCGCCCTGAAGCAGCCGGTTCATCTGCCTCTCGCTGCCCATGTCGGCGCGTATCTCGCGCACCACCCGCTTCTGGGCGTCGGTCAGATCAAATGGCAGGTAGTCGCGGTAGAAGGTGTTGAAATGACTGCCTACCGTGGGGCATGTCAGTCCACGCAGCTTCTGCTTCCGGTAGGCGGCGGTCCGGAGGATGTGCAGTTGTATGAAGAACAGTTCTTCAAACTTGAGCCTGAACTGTGCCATCCTGAGTTTGGCGGCCGATTCGGGGAAGTGTATGTTCCTGACAGCTTCCGGCAGCGAAAGGGCCTGACTGCGTTGCAGCACGCCGGCCGGCAGCGTTTCGGGCACTTCCCACTTTATCAGGTTAAGGAGCGTATATTGCAGGTTCTGTATGGCGCGTGAGTTGAGGAACATCTTCTTCATCTTCTCCGTCGTATTATAGAAAGGCGTCAGTCCGCCCGCCACCTGTCCGGCCTGCTCCACAGGGTCTACGTCCGGGTGGGCTATATTACAGGTATGTCCAAACTCGGTGGGCTTGCCGAATACGATGTATTCACGGCCCGTCCGGTACTTCTCCTTAGCATAGGCTATGCCTTTGAACCAGACCAGGTCCAGCGTTCCCGTCCCGTCGGTAAAGCGTGCTACCAGCCTCCTGGCGCGTCCTTCTCCCAGGGTCTCAAAAGACAGGATGCGGCCTTTCAACTGTATGTAAGGCATATCTCCCGTGATTGAGTCCACGGTGTAGAAGCGGC
This sequence comes from Tannerellaceae bacterium, assembly GCA_031266215.1. Taxonomy (GTDB): domain Bacteria; phylum Bacteroidota; class Bacteroidia; order Bacteroidales; family Tannerellaceae; genus DFXE01. Next base: position 34,503 of record JAISBL010000079.1, read on the forward strand.
TGCGGTCGATGTATTTGTAGGGGAAATAATACAACAGGTCTTCAAATGAAGCGATACCGGCTTCTTTCAGGAGTACTTCGGCCTTCTTAGGCCCCACTCCCGGCAGGTACATGACGGAGCGTTTGCCTAGTTCTGTCATGGCTCGCGGAGCAATACTTCGGCCAGGCGGAGGTCGAGGGGGTCGGTTATCTTTATATTCCCGCGGATGCCGGGCACGGTATGCACTTCCGCTCCCATAGCTTCCACCACGGAAGCGTCGTCTGTAAAGGCCGGCGTATATGGCTGGCGGTATGCCTCCCTGAGCAGTCCGAGGCGAAAGGCCTGCGGGGTTTGCACCGAGAGGTAACGGCTGCGGTCTACGGGACGGGTAACTCCGCCGGCTGTCGTCTCGCGCATGGAGTCTGTCATCTGCGTCACGGGTATGGCGGCCCCATAGCGTTCGGCCCCGGCAAAGCAGGCGTCTATCAGTCCGGGTGTAACGAAGGGCCTGACCCCGTCATGCACGGCTACCAGTCCGTGTGGATCGGCGTCTGCAAGTTCGAGGCCGTTGCGCACAGAGTGGAAACGGGTCTCTCCTCCCTCTGCTATCCGGTGGGGGGCGCGGCAGTCGAACGTTTCGCACAGGCTGCTCCAGTACGTCCGGTGCGAGGCGGGTATGACAAGTATCAGCTCAGCACGGGCGTCCCACCGGTGAAAGCGTTCAAGCGTGCGTATCAGTACAGGGCGTCCGCCGATGGGGATGAACTGTTTGGGCAGTTCGCCTCCCATCCGCAGACCTTTTCCTCCGGCCACTATCAGGACATAGCGTTTCATCACTCCAGTTCTTCCAGCGCCTTCTTAACCTCTTCGTCTACATTAAAGAGTTTTTCCTTGCAGTGTTTTATCAGCCTTGTAGCCTCCTTCACTTTATCAGACAATACGTCTACATCCAGCTCGCTGCTCTCTATCTCTGCCACTATTCTGCGGAGTTTCTCCACCGCTTCATTGTACGTTATCTTCTCGTTTACCATAAATATGTAAGTTTATGCGCAAAGGTAGCTAAATGTTTCAAAGGGGGCAGGCCACAGTCCCGCTTTACATGGTGATCGAAACAGGCAGGACTTTATCCCCGGCCGGGAAGACCGACTTCCTAACTCTGGTAAGAGTGACTTACCAACTCTGGTAAGGCCGGCTTACCAGCTCTGGGAAGACTGACTTACCAGCTCTGGGAAGACCGGCTTACCGGCTCAGAACCGCAGGGTAAGCCGCGCCATAGCATGAGTGCCGGCCTGTGTGAAGTAGCCGTCTTCCTGAAAGCGGGCGCCGTCCGTTTTGTAAGAGTACACCCAGGCGTTGGTGGCGTAAAGCTCATTGAAGAGGTTGTTTATGTTAACATCCACAGACACCTCTTTCATAAATGCCGGACTGAAAGTATATCCTATGCGCAGGTTGCTGACAAAATACGGGGCGATCGACCGGTCTCCGGATGAGGTGTTGTCGATGTACTGGCGCCCGACGTACTGGGAGAGCAGGCCGGCGGTGAAGCCTTTCCACCCGAAGTCAAACGTGCTGTTGGCAACGACGGCGGGCGAGAAGGCGATGTCGGTCGTTCCCAGGTACAGGGCGTCCTGCCCGCCTGTGTCCCAGTTGTCCACATATTCCGTAAAGCCCTTCACCTTGTTGGCGCTAAGCGTAAGATTGCCCTTCCAGCTCAGTTGGGGCGCTATGCGCACGCCGGCGGTCAACTCTATGCCGGCCCGGTAGCTGTCCTTTATATTGGAGGTAAGCAGTTCGCCTATCTCGCTGATCTTGCCCGACAGGATAAGCTGGTTGTTATAATCCATGTAATACACGTTGACGCCGGCCTGAAAGATACTGCCCCGGAAGTTGTACCCGGCCTCGTAGTCGTATAAGGTCTCGTGCGTGGGGCGTTCGTTGGCGGCAGCCTCGGTGAAGTTATCGCGGTTAGGCTCCCTGTTCGCTATCGAAAAGGAAACGAAGGCGCTATGCCCCCCGTGCCGGTAGTTGAGGCCCGCCTTTGGATTGAAGAAGCTCCAGTTCCTGCTGATGCTGACATCATCGCCCGCCTTGTCGTCGCTGCCGCGGATAGAGTAATCTATGCCGCGGTATTGCAGGTCGAGGTAACCGTTCAGGCGAGCGGAGAACGAGCGGTTGGCTTTCGCGTAAACGCTATAATCCAGCTTCCGGCCGGTGTTGAGGTAATATTCGTAATCAGGCCGGGGCAGGGCGTTGGAGGCTTTGGCCCACATCACCCGCCCGAAATGGTCGCCCACATAGTTATTAACCGCCCCGCCTACAGCCAGGCGCATATCCCCGCTCTGATAGTTGACGCTGTATATGCCTCCATAGAAGTCGTTATCCAGCCACTTGCGGCGGACAAGGTCGGTACGGGTAGCCTCATTCCCCGCAGGGTCTGTGTAAACAGGGAGTTTGTAGGCCGTATATTTGGCGTCGGCCTTGTAATCCTCATAGTATCCCTCGCCGTGGGTGTAATGCAGCGTCAGGTTTGCGCTCCAGTGATCGCTCATCCGCCGGGCGGCGGTCAGATGATAGTGGCGCTGGGTGTAGTTATCCGTCTGGTTGTCGTAAAACTTCACCACGCCGCCATCCATATACTCACCGCAGGGGTTGTAGGTGCGGTTCCCGTCCTCCAGCTTTCCTGACGGGACGCCGCTCCATGCCTGGTAGGTCTTTTCGGTGCTGCCGAAGGTCTGGAATTTCAGCAGCGCCTCGCCTCCATACCAGGTTGCAGAGGCGTAATACGACGACATTTTCGCCCATGCGCGGTCTATGAACCCGTCGCTGCGTATATCCGAATAGCGGGCGTCTGCTACAAAGTGGTCGTACATCAGGCCCGTGCCTCCCTTCACCGTATGCCTCACAGTACCGAACGATCCTGCGGAGGCCGAATATTCGATTTCGGGGATCATTTCCGATTTCTGCGTTTGCAGCGCAACGGTTGCTCCGAACGCTGCGGCGCCATTAACGGAAGTTCCCGCTCCGCGTTGTATCTGAATGTTCTCCACAGACGAGGCTATATCGGGCATATTCACCCAAAACACTCCATGTGACTCCGAATCGTTTATCGGCACACCGTTGACGGTAACATTTATACGGTTAGCATCAGTTCCGCGGATGCGGAAACCTGAGTAGCCGATGCCCGTACCGGCATCTGAGGTAATAATAACAGAGGGTGAGCCGGAAATGAGCGAGGGGATGCCCTGCCCGTCGTTCCGGCCCGACAGTTCGCCTTTCGGAATGTCCGTATATGCTACGGGCGTCCCTTCCACTGCTTTGGCAGCCGTAACTACCACTTCGTCCAATGATACATCTTTTGAGATTCTGAGCGTATCGGCAGGCGGTTCGATGCCATACGCGGACACTGCCCCGAGAGAGGCGAGAAAGAATAGTACACTTTTCATCCGTAATCGGTTTAATAATTAAACATGTTAAAACTGAATAGGATAGGAGTGTTTTTAAGAAGATACAGGTCCCTACGTCGGTATTATCCGCATCAGGTTCACGGGTATGATCTCAGCCTGCCGTCTGCCTCCCCAAAGAAGCAGGGGGCAAGCACCCCTTAGTATTCGACCGCAAAGAAATAAGAAAAAAACGGATTAGCAGTTACTTTTCGTCTGCAAATTCCATAAGGTAGGCTTTGATAAAACCGTCTATCTTACCATCCATAACGCCGCCGACGTCGGAGGTCTGATAATTGGTCCGGTGGTCTTTCACGCGGCGGTCGTCAAACACGTAACTGCGTATCTGAGACCCCCACTCTATCTTTTTCTTGCCGGCTTCTATCTTTTGCTGTTCCGCCATGCGCTTTTGCAGGGCAAAGTCGTACAGCATAGAGCGGAGGAGGCGCATGGCGTTCTCACGGTTGTCCAGTTGCGAGCGGCTTTCGGTGTTTTCTATAAGTATTTCGCGTGTTTCGCCCGTATCGGGGTCTTTATAGTTATAACGCAACCGGACGCCGGTCTCTACCTTGTTCACGTTCTGCCCGCCTGCTCCGCCGGAGCGGAAGGTATCCCATGTATAGTCGGCCGCGTTTATCTCTATCTCGATGGTGTCGTCTACCAGTGGGGTGACAAATACCGAGGCGAACGAGGTCATGCGCTTACCCTGTGCGTTATAGGGCGACACCCTCACCAGGCGGTGCACGCCGTTCTCACCTTTCAGGTATCCGTAGGCATAATCGCCTTCTATCTGCATGGTAACGGTTTTGATGCCTGCCTCGTCGCCGTCCTGCAGGTTGTTGATAGTGATTTTGTATTTATTAGCCTCAGCCCAGCGCATATACATGCGCATCAGCATAGAGGCCCAGTCCTGGCTTTCCGTTCCGCCGGCCCCGGAGTTGATCTTCAGCACGCAACTCATCTGGTCGGCCTCCTGGCGGAGCATATTGCGGAACTCCAGGTTTTCGACCAGCGCCAATGCTCCGACATAAGCTTCGTCGACCTCTTTTTCGTCCACAACGCCTTCTTTTGCATACTCGTAGGCTAAGCTGAGCTCTTCGGCGGCGGCGTGCAGTTCGTTATAAAGCTCGATCCATTTCTTTAGCGCCCTTACTATTTTCATCTGCGCTTCGGCCCGTTTGGCATCTTCCCAGAATACGGGGTCCTGGGTGCGCAGTTCTTCTTCTTCTAACCGGATACTTTTCCCATCGATGTCAAAGGTACCCCCTCAGCGCGCGCTCGCGCTCCAACACATTCTGTAGCTGGTCTGATGTGATCATAATATATGCTTTTTAGTTGATTTGGCGGCAAATATACAACAAAAAAGCCCCTCCCGCAAAATGCGGAAGGGGCTTATGGGATTCCCTCCCCTACCCTCTCCTGTGGAGAGGAGTACGGGGAGAAGAGTGTTCATTTGTTATTTCACAACTGACTTGATAGCAGGTGCGCCATCAACAGATACTATTACGATACCCTTCGGCAGTACAATGCGTGCATTGTCTGATGTAGGAATCGAGCTGGCTACTGTCTGGCCAAGTAAGTTGATTACGGATACTTTCTTACCGGCTGCGTTCAGTACCGTGACAGCTCCCACTTCGGAGATAACCTTCACGTCGCTTACGGTAGCAGCAGGTTCGATAGCTGTAGCACCGTTTTCTACGCCTGCTTCAACATTGAAGAGCTCGGCTCCACTCTGCTGACTAATGTCGTAGAAAGCAACCTCATCACTGACGATCGGAACGTCATTCTGTAGCTTTATCCACCGACCGTTGTCCGGACCGATCTGTAAGTCAGCCGTTCTCTTTCTTGTTTCAATCAGGAATGTCCTGGTTGGGTTCGGTGCATTAAGAAGCAGACGGAACTGGAATACCATACTCTTACCGTTTCTCAGCACTCCACTGGTAGAAGTAGTCGTCAGAAGGTCGTATTGCTTTGTTGTGGTGTTGTAGGCAAATCTCGGTTCGAAATGTGTATTTTCGCCCAGATAGTGCTTGTACATAGGATTCAATGTCCACAGAAGGGTCCTGTGACCTTGTTGCAATTCTAATGCATTATACTTCTTATAAGACTCGGGTAATACATAGAATGTGTCAGCCACGTGAGCGCCATCTACGAATGCCAGACGTGTATCTCCTTCAGCACCGTATGCAGCCTTTCCTTCATAGTCTTTATTCCTGACATTTACAGAGTCTTCTGCATTGAACATATAGAAACCTCTTACTATGCGCGGTAAGAATACAGAGTCTGATGTAGGAGTATCATATCTGATAGTATCACCCTTACTGTTAATCCAATAACCGTCGGTATTGTGTACATACCAGTCTTCATCTACAATGTCAGGACGAAGAGCTAACATATACTGCGGTTTAGCGGTAACTCCCGTAACGCCGGCAGAAGGACGTGCAGAATAAGCGGTGTCTACATAGAACGTATAGTTTACATCAGGATGCTGCATCCTGTTATACTGACCCAGGAAACTGATTTGCTTATTTGTTATACCCTGACGATATTCGTTAGCATCGTTCGGAGCATTTTCAAACAGGAACTGATAACCAAGGTTGTTCTGCTTGGTGAACTTCAACCATACAGGAGCATTGTCAGCAGCGCCATACGGTTCGGTTACTTTCTGCTGGCCATTGCCATAGGTATAGTCGCCACCGTCAAACCTTCTGTACAACGGAGATGTATATACTTCGGGGTGGAAAGCAGACGTTCTGGTTTCTTTCTGATTCTGAGCAAACGCCCACAGGTTATCATCTGAAATACCTACTTTTTCATAAGTAATCGGGTGAGGGAAAGGATGCTTTGGCACTGCAAGAGTATCAAGCAATGCATAGTAGTGCAGGCCGTTCTTTGTATTATTGGTCTTCAACAGGAAGGCAGCGCTGTCGCCATTATAAGAAGACGGATCAGTCGTCAATGTGTATCTCTGATTTTCGTTGATATGCAAAACTTTTTTGCCAACACTCAACACATAGGATGTGCGTTTGAGCTGTGCCAAACCTTTGATAGCAACAGTGTCAGCCGGAGTAACAGGATAACCGTAGTCTACTTCAGTATCCTGATTATGCTGAGGTGTGAGCTTGAACTGTGTCTGCGATTTCTTAACGATAATAGTAGAGTCTCCGTCTACGTCGCTCGTACCTAAGAAATATTCCAGGCTCAGGTTATGCAGATAATTCAGATCATAAGTATTGAGTCTGGCTTCATCCTTAGTTATATGATAATATCCCAGATACTTATCTTTTATTATTTCTAGCTCTACCTCCTTAAAGTTATCCGTAGTTACTTTAGTATCAAACAGTAAAGATGACTGATCTGTGAAGAGCTGCAAAGAACTCTTTAGCTGATTCGGGAACTCACGGTTGGTTATTTTTATCGGAGAGTATTCCTTGTTGTTTTCCCTTATCGTCCTGACTACCCACTGGTAAGCCGGGATATATCTCGGATCTACATTATCCTTAGAATAGGTTATCCATTGTACGCCATTCAATTGTGTGCCACTTGCAGCTAAAGAGTCGGTATAGATGGGTACACCAAGTACCTGTCCGGCTGCATTATGTATAATGTATACACCATCTTTAAGAGAAGTCAGCGTTGATCCTGTAGGATCTGCACATGACAGACCAAGCTGTATCTTTGTTTTAGCTTCAGGGCCACCAATAGTAACGATACGGATCTCATCTTTCGCTACAAGATCTTGTAAACTTACTATCAACTCGCTCGCAGCACTACTAGAAGTCAATATATCCCAAGGAACAGACTTAGCAACATTAAAACGAGCTTCCGCTACCTGAATAGAGATGCTGTCATTCGTTACATTATATGTTAACTTGAAATCAGACTGCTTAAGTATATCATTGTCACTTAGAATTCCATTTTTGATAATTGTGTCAAATTTAAAAGCCAGATACATATTATTACCGGTAGAATTGACCCAACTTGTGTCAACGCGTACGAATTTCATTGAGTCAACTACATTTGTCGTTCCCGCCTTGACCTGTGCAAAGTTAAGCCAATCGCCGCCAGCGTTAGAAGTCGTAGCGAACAAATTGTATTCACTCCAGGGATTCAGAGCACTTGTTTTGTTCTTATCCTTCACGAAAGTCAACTTATGAGCTGCGGCTTCCTGTGTACCTAAGATAGTATTGAAGTCGTTAGCCGTTAAGATCAACTCAGCCGGTTTCCAAAGGGTGAAGTAAAGGGGATACACGTCGGGAAAAGCAGTCGGGGCAGCAGTATAAGTACCAGAGACAGCAGCAATAGCCTTATCCGCACGTTCTTTAAAAGCAACCACCTTCATATCCGCAGGATTACCGTTGTCATACACACCAAGTACCAACACAGAGTCAGCCGTAAAATACGTATAAAGAAGCTTTTCTGTAGCAATGTCAGTTTTGTAAATTGGAGAGAATCCCCAACCGCCAAGATTGCCTAACCTCACATCAAGCGAATCGCTAGCAGGCAGGTAAGCATCATCTACGCTGGTGCGCAAAGTAAGACCTACCGCTTTGTTGGTAAAGTCAACTTTCGGATTTTGTCCTTCATTTTCGTCAGCGAACTGCAGGCACCAAAGAGTCTCGCCATACTGTCCTCCAGCGGGGGGAGTAGTACCGGTTTCATAGAGGCCAAGCTTGCCATCCCGCAACGATAACACATAATCAGTACCACTATAAGCTGTGTAGAGCTGGTAAAGATGCCCATCCGACTTAGGAAAGTCCGGAAACTTAATATTGGTAGCATCCCCTGTACCAATTACCTGAGCATTAGCCGTTCCAAACGATGCAGCCAGCACAAGAGCGCCGGCAATCAAAGTAAAAAACTTTTTGTTCATAATTTAAAAATTTAATATTAATACTAAAAGTAAGAAATTGAGTCTATTTTTTTTATCATTCTTATATAATGTGATTTTTCACCCTGGCAAAGGTATATATTTGTTTGACCTGGGCAATTAGTTCAAATATATTTTTTCCTGTACTACTATCTTTATTATCAATACAACAACAATTCAAGTACAAAAGTTCCCCTTTGGCCCACAAATCACCTTCCACTACCTCCTCCATCGTACGGGGGAGAGCAGGGCAGACGGAAATTGCTTATATTTGCCATATTCAAACTTAACCCGGTAAAGCGATGCAAAGCAGTGTATAAACTGCTATCCGCCGGCGCAAGTCCGGGGCCTGTCGATTTAATCCGGTTTTTCATACTATCCTAATCCTGCGTAAAGATGTACTACAGTTACTGCCGAACAGCCGTTACAGACTGTCTGACAGCAGCAACGCCATCGTTTTTATTATTTGCAGATCACTTCAATAATAAACAAAATTTATATGATTTACGGTTACATAAGGGTAAGTACAGACAAACAGACGGTAGAGAACCAGCGTTTTGAGATCAATCAATATTGTAAGAAAAACGTACTGGCGGTAGACCGGTGGATAGAAGAAACGATTTCAGGTATCAAAGAACTCAACGAGAGAAAGCTCGGCAAACTACTCAGGAGGATGAAACAGGACGACGTCCTGATCTGCTCCGAACTGTCGCGCCTGGGCAGGAACCTGCTTATGATAATGGGCATTCTCAACGAATGTATGAACCGCAACATCAATGTGTGGACGATTAAAGACAATTACCGGCTGGGAAGCGACATCAACTCCAAAGTACTCGCCTTTGCCTTCGGCCTTTCGGCCGAGATAGAGCGGAACCTTATCTCGCAGCGCACCAAAGAAGCCCTTGTACGCAAACGCTCCGAAGGGGTCATACTGGGCAGGCCCAAAGGCAGCAGGTCAAAAGTCAGGAAACTGACAGGACGGGAAGCCGAGATCAAAGCCCTGCTGGATAAAAAGACATCACAAAGCGCCATCGCCCGTATTTTCGGCGTCCACCGCCTCACTGTGGCGCAGTTTGTCAAAGACACGCAGATGTTTGTTCCAGGCGCCAGCTAAGCGGGAGACCCGGCCCGCGCTTATACGGTATCTTTTTCCATCATACAGGCCACGACCGCATCCCCGGTAACATTGACAGCCGTACGCAGCATATCCAACGGGCGGTCGATGCCGATGATCAGCGCCAGCCCTTCGGCGGGAATACCCACAGAAGTAAGCACCATAGCAAGGATGACGTAAGTGCCGCCCGGTATGCCGGGCGTACCGATGGAAGAGAGGACGGTCATAAACAACACCGTCAGCATCTGCGATAATGTAAGGTCGATACCCAATACCTGCGAGATGAAAAGTATGGCGATAGCCTGATAGCATGAGGTGCCGTCCATATTGACGGTAACGCCCACGGGCAGGACAAAGGAAGATATTTCTTTAGACACCTTCAGGTCTTCCTCCACCGTCTTCATTGTGACCGGAAGCGTGACGGCGCTGCTGCTTGTGGTAAAAGCAAAAAGCTGCACCGGGTACATGGCGCGCAGGAATCTCTTCACGGTGATCTTCCTGCCGAATATCCTGAGCACCAACGGATAGAACCCATACATAATAAGCAGCATAGCTGCGGTTACCGTCAGTGCGTACAGCCCCAGGGCGCCGAACAGGCTGGCGTCTCCCCTGAAGTCAATGACCAGGCCCGCCATAAGCGCAGTAACCCCTACCGGAGCGAGTTTGATAATAAACCCCACCATTTTGAGTATGATTTCATTAAGCCCGTCGAAGAAATCAATGACCGGCTTCGCCCTCTCATGTGGGATCAGCAACGAGGCTACGGCAAAAAGAATGGCAAAGAAAATGACCTGCAGTATGGCAGAGTTATTACTCGCGGCGCTCACTATATTGTCGGGCACTATGTCGTTAAGGAAGTTCAAAGGCCCCTGTCCCTGCGCCTGCCCGGCCTCCAGGGCCTTTTCTGCAATAACGCTCCGGTAGGTCTCCTGCAATCCGGCGGCCACCTCCTGATTGACCAGGGCGCCGGGGCGTACAGACGCCCCCAGTCCGATACCGAATGATGCCGAAAGGGTAATAAAACACAGATAAATAAGCAATGTCTTTATTCCCAGCCTGGAGAATTTACTGACGTCTTTAAGGCCGGCTATACCCTTTACCAGTGTGACGAATATCAGCGGAACAGCTATCAGCCGCAACAGGCGGATAAATAGCTGCCCCCAGGGCACGACCCAGTTGTCAACAAACTTTTCGGCATTTACGTATGCGGCAGTCAGGCCGATAATAATTCCCAGAGCCATCCCTGCGAGAATCTGCATATACAAGGGAATGGAAAT